>CAYUJP010000027.1:0-13594 GCA_964445055.1 uncultured Alistipes sp. | reverse complement strand
CTGGTTGCTTCCATTTTCTGATACCGTACAAAGACATCTATTCCTATCTCTCTGATGAAGGAAAACGATGTGTCGGAACACTGTGACGGCATCATCGATGGAAAGAGAAACTTAACAGACACCCCCTCCCCGCCCCCGACAAGGAGCGTGTGGAGTCATCTGCACAAAGCATACGCACTCGTTTCGGGCAGGAACGAGTGCGTATTGTTGAGTGGGAAGCTTTGCTTCTGTAGACTTATCGACCACCGGCTGAGGATGTCTCCACCTTGGCCTCTGCATCGACCATCTTGTGTACGCCGTGCTTCTGCTGGCCCCATTGCAGATTGTACGCCAGGCGGACGAATGGCATGGCCGACATGTCGAGCCGAAGGTGCGAGGTGTTGCTGTTGTAGCGGTTCAAAGATTGTGAACCGCTATCGTATTGGGTGAAGGGACAGAACACTCCGAGCCCAAACTCCCACGATTTCCAATTGTACCCGAGCATGAGTAACGATACGGTCTCGCCCCAAGAGTAGGTCTCGCCCGATAACTTCTTAGGGGCCTTCTCGTATTGAACGAGAAGGGAGCATCCCCAATGATAGGCTGTCAAGGACACATCGCCACTCAAATGGCGATTGTCGTGCGTATAGCCCAAGCCTTTCGACTGCTCCATGCGGTAGTGCAAAGACCCCGATAGGGATAACCAATCGGGCACGACATCAATCTGGGGAGCAAGTGTAAACGACACCCACTTCAGCCCTTTGCTGTTCTCATACGAGGTGACCAACTTATCGTCCTGCCAATATAGATAGGGCGTAATGGCATCGGGACTATCAAACGCCCGAATGCTGAATGTGCCGACAATCCGATTGGAGGTATATTTGTAGCGCAGGGTGAGTTGGTAGGCCGACGAAGTGTGTAAGTCGGGATTGCCTATGCGCCACTGTATGCCATCGGTTTGTTGTGCGGCAATGTTGGTTTGGGCCAACGAGGGGGTATCTTGCCACGAGGTGAGGTTCAGATTGATTAACGAGGTGGAGTTGGGACGGTAGGTTATTGCAAATTGGGGACGCAGGTTCCAACTGTGGTTGCCCTGATGGGTCTCGCGAAAGTTGAAATCGGTATATTGTGCCCCTATGCCCATCGTCAATGTCACCTTGTGTATGCGCTGAAAGTACTCGCCGAAAAAGTAAACATTGTCTTGGCGCTGGTGAAAAATCTCGTTGTCGAGATGTTCATAGGTCGACCGGTTGCGGTTGGCATTGTATGAGACACCTGCGGTGAAACGCGACGCTTGCCACCTCTTGATGTAGTTGGCTTCCAGACCATAGGCTTGGTTGCGGTCGCTGATGGCCGTGTTCACATCGTTGATGAGTGCGGAGGTGATGTTGTCGTGTTCGGTGTATGTGCGGTAGGTGTTTCCCTTGTAAAACGAAGACTTAAAGTCAACGGCAATCACTTGATTGTGGGCGAAATGCTGCTCAAAATAGGCCGACAACGACGGTGTGAAACCGTGCTCACCGCTGTAGTCACGCAACAAAATGTCATTCTGCCCATTGCTTTGCGTCATAATGCCTTGATGCAACTCATCATCGTTCCACTGCTTATAGCCGTGCAACGCAATCCAAACGATGGTGGTGTCGGGTTTGATGTAGCTGTAATCGAGTTGGAGCATCCCGTGATTGTCATTTCCATATCCACCGATGGGGGTCTCCGTGCGGGTGAGCGTCTCCCCGTTGGCAAACGTAAAGGTCTCATTGTAATCGCGGTAGGTGGCTAACCGGTTTGTTATCTTGTAGCCTGCATTTACTCCAACTTGCGACCTCCCGCTATTGAACTTTAGCGATGCATTATAGGGTCCCCATGCACAGTTCAGAGCTTGCATGCCATCAGCCATCAAGGAGCCACCCGCTTTGGGATTGATAACAACAAAGTTGAGCACGGCTACAGCTCCTTGATAGCGCAGGCCGGGGTCATCCATCCACTCCACACGCTTGACCGTCTCGGGAAGTAAACTCTTCACCTGCTCCATGGTAGCTTCACGGCCATTGATGCGCACCTGCACATGTTCGCCCGAGGTGGTAATTGTCCCCAACACCTCATTTACCGATAGACTCGGTATCCTCAGATTGTGGACCAACTGCATACCGTTTTTGGAATATGCAACAGCACTCGACGATGGATAGAACACATCCATGTCGGATTTATGTATCACCTTTGGAGCTTGAATAACGACCTCTTGCATCTCCTGCGTAACCTCCGGGTCGGTAGTAGAGACGTTGCTGTCGCCATTTTGGGCCGTTACATGCTGGGCAAATGTCGCGATAGGAGCTACAACTGCCGTGAGGATTAGTAGTAGGGCGATTCGTCTCATTTTATTGTGCATTCCGCATTTTTTTGTGCGTTCTCTTGCACGGGGTGCAAGATACGACTTGCAACGGCGAAATTACGAAAATTTCACCGTTATACCAAACTGAGCCTTCGTAAGTTAGCAGACCGGTTCCGAAGGAAATCAGGTCTCGTCTGCCGTAGTGCAAGACAGGCACAACAATCAAAACGAAAGGCTGTTTTTTGAGAAGGTGATACGGAGGTGGTAACTACAGACACCCCCGACAGCAGCTCCGTACGAACCGCTGAAAATCAACGGTAGTATGCGATTGGTGGCGTCTCCTGTAGCGGGATATTTGGTAATCTGAACTCATTTCTCTATCTTTGTAGCAAACGTTTTTTTGAGAGTTATGAAGAACCGCTTGTTTGCGACAACCGTGTGCGCAATGCTCCTTAGTGTGGGCGCTGTGGCGCAGACACCCGATTATAAGAACCCGAATCTGTCTCCGGAGCAACGCACTGCCGACCTGTTGTCGCGTATGACTGTCGACGAAAAGTTGGGACAGTTGCTCTGCCCTCTGGGGTGGCCGATGTACGAGAAGAGTGACGCCGGGAGTGTCGCCCCCTCGGAGCGGTATCGCCGCTTTATCACCGAACAACATGGAGGTATGTTGTGGGCAACGTTCCGCGCTGACCCATGGACACGCAAAACCCTCGAAACGGGACTCAATCCGCGATTGAGTGCCGAGACCTACAACGCCTTGCAACGTTATGCCATGGAGCATAGCCGGTTGGGGATTCCCATTCTGTTGGCTGAGGAGGCTCCGCACGGCCACATGGCCATCGGCACAACGGTATTTCCCACCAGCATCGGATTGGCTTCGACATGGTCGCCGACAACGCTCACCGAAGTGGGACGTGCAATTGCTGAGGAGTTGCGTGCTCAGGGTGGACACATCGGCTATGGACCGGTCATCGACCTGGCTCGCGAGCCGCGATGGTCGCGTGTGGAGGAGACCTATGGCGAGGATAGCTTCCTCACCGCTGAGATGGCCTCCGCGATGTTGCGTGGTACAAGTGTGCTGGCAAATGGCCCGCAGCGCGGTATCATCTCTACCCTCAAACATTTTGTCGCCTACGGTATTCCCGACGGAGGACACAACGGCAATCCCTCATCGGTGGGACGTCGCGACCTCTACGAATCGTTCTTGCCTCCCTTCCATCGTGCAATTCAGGCGGGGGCACTCTCTGTAATGACCTCCTACAACGCAATTGATGGGGTGCCGTCAACGGCAAATGCCGAGTTGTTGCGTGATGTGTTACGCACGCAGTGGGGATTCGAGGGTTTTGTGGTCTCCGATTTGGAGAGCATCGACGGTCTCTATACTTCACACCATGTGGCTACCGACAAACGTGCCGCAGCTGAAATGGCGCTGCGTGCAGGGGTCGATGTCGACCTCGGTGCCAACTGCTATCCGCTGTTGAAGCAGAGTTTGGCCGATGGGACCGTCACCGAGCAGCAACTCGATGAGGCTGTGGGACGCGTGCTGCGACTGAAATTCCAACTCGGTCTCTTCGACCATCCCTATGTCGACCCTACAGAGGTCGATGCCCATGTGCGTACGGCCGACCATGTAGCCTTGGCACGTAAAGTTGCACGCGAGTCGGTCGTATTGCTTGAGAACAAGCGGTCGATACTTCCGTTGCGTCGCGACATGAAGATTGCGGTGATAGGTCCCAATGCAGATAACCTCTACAACCAACTGGGCGATTATACGGCTCCCCAACAACGCGAACAGATTACGACGGTGCTCGACGGCATACGGGCAAAGGTGGGGGAGCACCAAATCACCTATGTGAAGGGTTGTGCGATACGCGATGTACAATCGTCGCAAATCCGACAGGCTGTGGCGGCTGTACGTAAGGCCGATGTGGCGGTGGTGGTAGTCGGAGGCTCCAGTGCACGCGACTTTCGCACCAAGTACATCGACACGGGGGCAGCTGTGGTGGACAGCGAATCGCTGAGTGACATGGAGGCGGGCGAAGGATACGACCGCGCCTCATTGGAACTGTTGGGGTTGCAGACCGAGCTATTGCAGGCTATCGCGGCAACGGGCAAACCGTTGGTGGTGGTCTATATTGAGGGCCGTCCACTCGACAAACAGTGGGCAAAGGAACACGCGGATGCCCTGCTTACCCTTTGGTATCCGGGACAGGAGGGGGGCAACGCCTTGGCCGATGTCCTTTTCGGTGACTATAACCCTGCCGGACGTCTCCCTATCTCGGTGCCTCGTAGCGTAGGACAGTTGCCGGTCTATTACAATCAACGTTTCCCCTTGGGACACGACTATGTGGAGATGCCGCGTACGCCACTCTATGAGTTTGGCTATGGGTTGAGTTATACAACTTTCGACTATTCGGCTCTACACATCGACTCCGTCGCTCCCCATCGGGTGCGTGTCGGTTTCGACCTTCGCAACAGTGGTGCCGTGGGAGGTGAAGAGGTTGTGCAACTCTATCTGACCGACAATCAGGCCTCGACCGTGCGCCCGCGCAAACAGCTGCGTGCGTTCCGTCGTCTCTATCTTGCACCCGGGCAGACAGAGCACCTTACCTTCGAATTGAGCGATGAGGACTTCATGCTCTACAATGCAGCGATGCAACCGGTGGTGGAGCCGGGTGATTTCACCTTGCAGGTGGGAGCTTCGTCGGAAGATATACGTCTCGAAGGAGTGTTTACCCTATAAATGTCACAATCATGCAACTACCTAAGATAGGACTTCTCCTCTGTGTGCTCGGTGCACTCTGCTCGTGTAAGTCGTCGATGGTCACGAATCCTGTGGAGCGAGTAAATCCGCTCATTGGCTCGGGAGGTCATGGCCATGTCTTTGTCGGAGCCAACAGCCCACAGGGTATGGTTCAGTTGGGCCCTCACCAGATTTGCCGCGGATGGGATTGGTGTTCGGGCTACCACTATAGCGATTCGGTGGTGTTGGGTTTCAGCCACACGCGCCTAAGCGGTACGGGCATCGGCGAGTTGGGCGATATCCTTGTGATGCCGTTCCAACCGGACCACGCGCTTCGCGACACGACGGGCACGCTCTATGCCCGACTTTCGCACGACGAGGAGTGTGTGCGTCCGGGCTACTATCGGCTACGTATGCAGCCCGGTGGTATCTTGGCTGAGTTGACGGCAACACCCCATGTGGGGTTGCATCGTTACACCTTTCCGCAAGGCGAAGCAGCCTTGTTGCTCGACTTGGAGGCAGGTATTGGCTGGGATGAGGCGGTGGAGAGCGATTTGCAGCAGTTGGATGAGTACCATTTCGCAGGCTATCGACGCTCGACAGGGTGGGCGCGCAACCAAGTGGTCTACTTCTATGCCGAGACTTCGCAGGCTGTATCTGCGGCAGAACTTACACAACGTGCCTCGGGAATGTGGCAGGGTGTGCTCCATTTCGATGTCGGTGCATCTGAGTGTGTGGAGTTGAAGGTCGGCATCTCGGCAGTGAGCATCGAAAACGCACGGCACAACCTGGAAGCAGAGGCGCAACAGCTCACCTTCGAAGATGCACTGCAACAGACACAACAGGCTTGGAACGAGGTGCTTGGCACCATCAGCATAGAACCTATAGACGAACGACAGGCTGAGATCTTCTACACGGCACTCTACCACACAATGATTGCCCCCGTATGTTTCAGCGATGTGAGTGGCGACTATCGAGGTGCCGATGGCGAGATTCACCACGCCGATAACGACATCTACACAATCTTCTCGTTGTGGGATACCTATCGGGCCGCTTCGCCGCTGATGACGCTCATCCGTCCGAAGTTGTCACGTGACGTGGCATCGACATTTTTGCAGATTTATCGCGAGCAAGGCAAGTTGCCGGTGTGGCATTTGGCAGGCAATGAGACCGATTGCATGGTCGGAAATCCGGGGGTGATTGTGCTGGGTGATCTTCTGCTCAAAGGGTTTGTGACGGAGCCGCAAGAGGCTTTGGAGGCGATGCAAAGTAGCTCTATGCGCGACGAGCGTGGCATGGAGTTGCTGAAAACCTATGGCTACATCCCCTACGATGCAACCACGGAGGTGGAGAGTGTGGCAAAAGGGTTGGAGTTTGCCATTGCCGATTCGGCTGTGGCAAAGGTGGCCGAATCGTTACAAGATACGGTGACGGCAAATCGCTTTCGTCAACGTAGCATGGCCTATCGCTACTACTTCGACCCGCAGAGCCATTTCATGCGAGGCCGTGCCGTCGATGGCTCGTTCCGCGAGCCGTTTGACCCGTTCCTTGCGCTGCACATGCGCAGCGACTATACCGAGGGCAATGCCTGGCAATATACCTGGTTAGTACCACACGACGTACACGGATTGATCGCACTCTTTGGGGGTGAGGAGCCTTTTGCCCGAAAGCTTGAGGAGTTCTTCACGGCTGAGGGCGATTTGGGCCCCGATGCCGACGATGTGACGGGTCTGATTGGCCAATATGCACATGGAAATGAACCGAGTCACCACATTGCCTACCTCTTCAACTATGTGGGACAACAAAAACGTTGCGCAGAGTTGGTGCGCCAAATCTTGCGCGAGCTCTACTCCGATGAACCGGACGGAATCTGTGGCAACGAGGATGTGGGACAGATGTCGGCATGGTATATACTCTCTTCGTTGGGCCTCTATCAAGTAGACCCGGTGGGCGGTCCCTTCTTGATAGGTAGTCCTGCGGTGAAGCGCGCTGTGCTCGATGTCGGCGAAGGACGACACTTCACCATCGTTGCACACAACAACTCGGCACAAAATATCTATGTCAAGCGAGTGCGACTCAATGGCAAGCCTTACGAAAAATCATACATCGATTACCGCGACATCGTAGCCGGTGGAGAGTTGGAGTTTGAGATGAGCGATACACCGTCCGATTTCGGCTGTGCCGAAACGGCCAGACCTTAATAACGTAATACAATGAAACGATTGATACTACCTCTGTTGTTTGCGGCCACAACCGTATCGGCGCAAACACCCTATTGGCAAGACCGCGAAGTGCTGAATGTACATGGAGAGACACGTCGCACCGAACTTATCTTCTATGGTGACCGTACGGCAGCACTCACAGCCCCTTTTGAGCAGAGCGAAAACTACCTGTCGCTCAATGGTACGTGGAACTTCCGCTACTTCGATACACAGCACGATGTGCCTGCCAATATCGAGAAAACAGCAACAACGGAGGCCTCCTCATGGGGCACGATAGAGGTGCCCGGCAACTGGGAGTTGCAGGGTTACGGCACCCCCATCTATGTGAATACGGTCTACGAGTTTTGTCCGGTTAACCCATGCCCGCCTTTGTTGCCTGAGACGACACCCGTGGGGGTCTATCATCGTACATTCCGTGTACCCAAGGCATGGCAAGGACGTCGGGTCTACCTCAATCTCTGTGGTGCCAAGTCGGGTGCCTATCTCTATGTGAACGGACAAGAGGTGGGTTATGCCGAGGATTCGAAGAGCTTGGTACGTTACGATGTTACCGACTATCTGCAGGGAGAGACAAACGACCTGACCATCAAAATCTATCGCTGGAGCACGGGCTCTTTCCTTGAGTGCCAGGATTTCTGGCGCATCAGTGGCCTGGAACGCGATGTCTATCTGTCGAGTGAGTTGCGCGATACAAAATTTGACTTTGAGGTAGTACCACAACTCGATGCTTCGTTGCAACAAGGCGCATTTACCTTGCGTGTGACAACCGATAAGGCTTGTGAGGTGAATTTTGCCTACGAGTTGCTCGATGCGGCAGGCCATACCGTGTTGCGAGATGCTCGCAAGGTGAGTGGGGTAGCAGAGTTTACGGGGAGTGTGGCCAACGTGCAGGCGTGGTCGTCTGAACATCCGACGCTCTACACCCTGCTGATGTGTGTCGATGGCGAATACACACGCTTTCGTGTAGGTTTCCGCCGATTCGAAATAACCGACTACACAAACAAGAGTGATGCACAGGGACGTCCCTATCGGGTACTCTTGGTCAATGGACAGCCTATTAAGTTTAAAGGAGTGAACCTGCACGAACACAGTGAGACAACGGGCCATTATGTCAGCCGAGAGCTCTTTCTGAAGGACTTGGAGTTGATGCGCAAGGCCAACATCAATGCAATACGTACCTGTCACTATCCCCTGCCTCGCTACTTCTACGAACTGTGCGACAGCTTGGGCTTCTATGTCTACTCCGAGGCCAATGTCGAGACACATGCCATGGGCTACGACTTGACCCGCACCTTGGGCAATCGGCGCGATTGGTATGCGGCACACATCGACCGTATTCTCAACATGTATATGCGCACCCGCAACTACCCCTGTGTAACGATTCTATCATTGGGCAACGAGGGTGGCAATGGATACAACTTCTATCGTGCCTACGAGGAGCTGGAACAGCGTGAGAAGCAGGGAATGCATCGTCCTGTGTGCTACGAGCGTGCCGAATTTGAGTGGAACACCGATATGATTGTTCCGCAATATCCCAATGCCGACTGGTTCCGACGCATGGGCGAACAGGGAACAGACCGTCCGGTTTGCCCATCGGAATATGCCCACGCAATGGGCAACTCTACCGGTTCGTTGGAGTTGCAATGGCAATACATATACACCTATCCCAACTTGCAGGGAGGTTTCATTTGGGATTGGGTCGACCAGGGTATTCTTCAAAAAGATGCCGAAGGTCGGAGCTATTGGGCTTATGGTGGTGATTTTGGCGAGAATGCCCCCAGCGATGCCAATTTCTTGTGCAATGGTATTGTGAATCCCGACCGTACGCCTCATCCGGCATTTGCTCAAATCAAATACATCCATCAGAATATAGCCATTCGAAGCGATGACCCTCGTTCGGGTTGCTTCGAGATAGAGAATCGTCACTACTTTACCGACCTGTCGGCTTATGAGTTGCGCTACCGCATCGAAGCCGATGGAAAGAGCGTGAAGCGAGGTGTACTTCACTTCACCACGCAGCCTCAGCAACGCGATTCGTTCAAGGTCGCCTTGCCCCGCTTTGCCCCGCAAAAACACTATTTCATCATCTTCGAACTTTACACCACCCGGGAGGGGTTGTTGCAACCGGCCGGTTCGCAAGTTGCGGCCGAGCAGTTTGAGTTGCAGGTTGCACAGCGCAACACCTACGAAGAGCGTTCGGGAGCATGCTCGATAGAACAAACCGATAGTTGTGTGACGGTTCGCTCTGCCAATGTAGAACTCTGCTTCAATAAGACAACAGGGCGCATCAGCTCCTACAAAGTACAGGGAAAAGAACTTTTCCGCGATGGATTCGGTCCGGCACCCAACTTCTGGCGTGCTCCCAACGACAACGACTATGGCAATGGCATGCCGCATCGGACACAAGTGTGGAAAGAGGCGAGTCGTGATTTCCACACCGAGGTGGAGGCGACACAACTTCCGTCGGGACGTGCACGCATCAATGTGCATTACATGTTGCCCTATGGAAATGTCTGTGATGTAGCCTATGAGGTCTATCCTTCGGGTATTGTCCGCGTGCAGTTTAACTTCTGGGGCGATACCTCAAAACCGACACTCGATATCCCGCGCATTGGACTGCGTATGCAACTGCCTGCAACGGCAGATGCCTTCAGCTACTTTGGCCGAGGCCCCGAAGAAAACTACTGGGATCGAGCATCGGGCAATTTCATAAGTCTCTACAACTCGTCGGCAACGGCATCGTATTATCCCTATGTGCGTCCGCAGGAGTGTGGTCACCATATCGACTGCACCGCATTGACATTGGGCGACATGACCTTTGTGGCAGACGCTACCTTCGAGTTCAATGCACTTCGAAACACCATCGAAGATTTCGATTCCGAGGAGGCTGTTTCGCACGACTATCAGTGGCGGAATTATGCACCCGATGAGTCGCACGACGAGGCTACGGCACACAATGTGTTGCGCCGTCAGCACCATGTAAACGATGTGTCGCCTCGTGACCTTGTGGAGCTCTGCCTCGATTTTCGTCAGACCGGGGTGGGAGGTTACGACTCTTGGGGTGCATGGCCCGAAAAGAGTCGCACGCTCTGGAGCGACACCGACTATGCGTTGACCTTTGCTATTGTCCCGACTGCGGTGATGCCGGCGGCAACAGCACGTTCTTACCGATTTTAATCACAGTTCCGAGCGATGAGGGTATTTGCGTATGTGGCAATCGGGATGGCGCTGCTGCTGAGCGGTTGCAGAACCCGACAAACGCAGTCGGCCGAAGGTGCCGTTGTGCAGTTCGATGAGACCGTCTATAACTTCGGCGATGTGAACGAAGCGGGAGGCATCGTGTCGCATACCTTCTCGTTTGAGAATCGGGGAGATGAGCCCGTGGTACTCACCGAAGCACTTACTGCTTGCGTGTGTACGCGCGCTACCTTCGCACGTACACCGGTGCTTCCCGGACAACGTGCACAAATCGTGGTTAGCTACGACCCTAACTATCGTCCCGGACCCTTCTCCAAGGAGGTTAACATCTACTACAACGGACGGTCCGGCCACAGTAGCATCTGGATTAAGGGCCGTGTGCTCCCTTGTCGCCACCCTATGGAGGAGGACCACCCTTACGACCTGGGGGGAATTCGCACCAACCTCAAGGTGCTGTTGTTCGGTGGTATGCGAAGTGGAGAGAGCCGTAGTTTGAAGTTTCGTTTTGGCAATGCGCTTGAAGAACCCGTCCATCTCCGTTTTCAGGTGAAGGGAGCGACCGCCGATGCGTTGCAACTGCCCGATACGGTTTCGTTGATGGCCGACGAACGTCGCGAAGTGACAGTCACCTACACCATGCCCGCCTCAGCCTTGGGGTTGCAACGACTCACCGTGCAACCTGTGGTCAATGGAAAGCCTGCTGCCGAAGCAATCGAAGTGTCGGCAATAGGCCTTCCGCAGCGTGACGATACGCCCGGAGAGGGGCCCGCGGCACAATGTGCGGACAATATGCTCTTTGTCGAACCGCGAGAGGGTACTCAAACCTTTGCCCTGACCTTGGCAAATGAAGGCAATGACGACCTTCGCGTGTTGTCGGTGGACCTGCCCGAACACGTGACAAGTTCACTGCGGGTGGGTGATGTAGTGCCTCGCCATGCCACACGCTCTTTCGATGTGCATTTTCGGGCATCGGCATCGGAAGCCGCCTCTTACCACGACCGCATCTACATCGTTACAAACGACCCTGTGCGTTCCTACCTGACGATTCATGTGAATACCAAAAAATAGAAAAGGATGATACGACAATCAACAATACTTGCTTTGCCGATAGCGATAGGCGCTCTGGTGGGCTGTGGCGATAAAGCCCCACAACCTTACGGCGCCGTACCTACTGCATCGCAATTGGCATGGCAACAGATGGAGACCAATCTCTTTGTCCACTTCGGCCCGAATACCTTCTCGGATTCGGAGTGGGGAAGTGGCGAGGAGGATGTAAATCTCTTTGCGCCCTCGGCGTTGGACTGCTCACAGTGGGCGGCCATAGCGCATCGTGCAGGTATGGGCGGCGTGATTCTGACGGCAAAACATCACGATGGATTCTGCTTGTGGCCCAATCCGGCAAGCAATCACACGGTGGCGCAGAGCACATGGCGCGACGGTAAGGGAGATGTCTTGCGCGAGTTGTCGGATGCTTGCCAAGCCGAAGGGATAAAATTCGGTATCTACATCTCTCCGTGGGATAGAAACGACCCTCACTACGGTACAGACTCATACAACGAGATTTTTGAACAAACGCTTGAGAGTGCACTGAAAAACTACGGCGAGGTGTTTGAACAGTGGTTCGATGGCGCTTGTGGGGAGGGCCCCAACGGCAAGCGACAACGCTACGATTGGGCACGCTATCATGCTGCGGTCTATCGATTGCAACCTCAAGCCGTCATCTTCAGCGATGTAGGTCCCGGATGTCGATGGATAGGCAATGAAGAGGGCATGGCAGGTCGAACTTGCTGGTCGCGTCTTGATACAACGGGTTTCGCTCCGGGAAAGTCGCCTGCGCTCGACACCTTGAATTGCGGAAATGCACATGGCGAAGCTTGGGTGCCGGGTGAAGTCGATGTCTCCATTCGCCCCGGTTGGTTCTATCGGGCCGCAGAGGACCATCAACTCAAATCGGTGGCCGAGCTACTGAAAATCTACTACGCGAGTGTGGGGCGCAACAGCCTGTTGTTGCTCAATGTCCCCGCCGACCGTCGTGGCCGTATTCCGGCAGGCGATTCGCTCCGCTTGATGGAGTTTCGCTCGGCCCTCGACCGCATCTTTGCAACGGATTGTGCACAAGGGGGAGCGGTAGAGGCCTCCTCCACATGGCATCACAACCCCCGCTACGAGGTGTCGCACCTGCTTGACGATACATACGACAACTATTGGGCCGCCAACGAGACAGACACAACTGCGGTTATCACCCTTCGTTTGGGCGAACCTCGTACCTTCAACCGCATTCTTTTGCAGGAGTATATTCCCTTGGGACAACGTGTGGCGCGATTCCATGTCGATGCGCTTGACGACAAGGGCGAGTGGCAAGAGTTGGCACGCGAGACAACGATTGGATACAAACGCATACTACTCTGCGAGCCGACACAGACCACGGCTTTGCGCATAAGTATCGACGAGGCCTTTGCTCCGCCCATCCTCAATCGATTGGCACTCTATTACGATGATGTGGTACTCGATGACCCCTATGCCGAGCGCGATAAGCGAGGGTACATCCGTTTTACATCACCCGGTGCAACGGCACAGATTCGTTATACGCTCGATGGTACGACACCCACGGCTACGTCACAACTTTACAGCAAGCCTATCTATCAACCGGCACCCTGCCGTTTGCGTGCTGTTGCCTTTGACGGACAAAAGAGCAGTGGCGTAGTACACTACGATTGGGACGTGACTCCGGCATCGTTTCGGGTGCTCAATCCATCGTCTGCAGAGGCAATTGTCGACGGACTCTCAGACGATGGGGCAGATTCGCTTACGCGAGGTGCTGTGCTTGCAACAGCGCAACCCGTAGTGGTCGATTTGGCAAAAACCTATACCCTAACGGGATTTTACTATGAGCCTTTGCTCAGAGGTCGTTATGGTTGCCTGCAAAGCTACGACCTATCCTGTAGCAACGATGGTACGACTTGGCGGGAGGTGTTCGTTGATGCTTCGTTTGATAATATCGTGAACAGTCCTACACGTCGGGAAGTGCGTTTCGATACGCCAATCCGGTGTCGTTATCTTCGCTTGGTGCCACGCACGACAACGGGTGGCGAACAATACGGCATGGGCGAAATAGGAATA
>CAYUJP010000026.1:0-13897 GCA_964445055.1 uncultured Alistipes sp. | reverse complement strand
CCGAACGAGTACGTTTTTCGGCTTATCTGTTCTTCATGATGTTTTGGGTGATTGTGGTCTACTGTCCACTGGCACACTGTACATGGCATCCCGAGGGACTCTTTGCCAGAATGCACGTACACGACTTCGCCGGAGGTATCGTTGTACACGCAGCATCGGGTGTTGCCGCCCTTGCCGGAGCACTGTTTTTAGGAGCACGTACCGACTCGAAGAATAGTAAGCCTGCCAATGTTCCCTTTGTATTGTTGGGCGCAGCACTGTTGTGGTTGGGCTGGTTCGGTTTCAATGGAGGTAGTTCGCTGGCAGTCGATGGAACTGCCATCGCAGCCTTTCTGAATACCAATACCGCTGCAGCCACCGCCATGGTGACATGGGTGGTATTTGATGCCCTACGCGGTCACAAGCCATCGGCCATGGGCGCCGCCATCGGTGCTGTGGTAGGTTTGGTTGCCATCACACCTTGCGCCGGATGGGTTACCGTTGGACAGAGTATCTTCATCTCTTTTGTAATCACCCTCTGTTGCAACATTGCCGTAACGTGGAAAAATTCGCGTCATGCATTCGATGATGCTCTCGATGTATTTCCAACACACGGTTTAGGTGGTATTTTGGGAACCATCTTCACCGGTATATTTGCCTACAACTATTTTGCTGCACAAGATGCAGAAATCATTTCACGTTGGCAATTTTTTATCAATCATGTGTTGGTCATCGCCGGAGTAATGCTCTACACCTTTATCATGAGCTATGCACTCTATTGGCTGACAAACAAACTTATTCCGATGCGTGTAAGCAAGAAGAGTGAACAAATCGGTCTCGACAAGTCGCAGCACGATGAGGAGTATGGCTCAGAGGTAACCGAACTTGCTGAAGATGCCATCTCAGAGGCTGATTGGATTCGAAGTGTAGGAGAGAACTAATCGAAACCTTCTCGTTTTTCAATCTTAAGCCCCTCTCGCATGAGAGGGGTTTTCGCTTCTCCTTCTGCATGGAGTCTCGGTGGGTTACGAGCCATGAAAATAGGTAAAAGATAGGATAAATCGCAAGAAATACTTACCTTTGGGGGCTTAAACTTGTCTCTGACAAATTCTTCGTTGGGTGATACCCTCAGTAGAAGCGTAAATGAAGGTAAAGCTATGCACAAATCAGGCTTTGTAAATATCATTGGGAACCCCAATGTGGGTAAATCGACATTAATGAACGCATTGGTGGGTGAGCGATTGTCAATCATCACTTCGAAGGCACAAACCACACGGCATCGAATTTTGGGAATTGTCAATGGAGAGGATTTTCAGATGGTCTTCTCCGACACTCCGGGCATTCTGAAACCCAACTATAAGTTACAAGAGTCGATGATGAATTTCGTACGTGGTGCGTTGCAAGACGCCGATGTGCTGATTTATGTAACCGACACTGTGGAGCAGAACGATCAACGTGCCGCCGATATTTTAGAACGTGTACGCAACAATGGAGTGCCCACTTTGGTAGTCATCAATAAGATTGACTTGACCACACAAGAGGCGTTGGAGGCATTGGTGGAAAAGTGGCATGCGCTATTGCCCGAGGCAGAGATTGTCCCCTTATCGGCAAAGGAGGGCTTCAATGTATCAGGGCTATTTGATCGAATTTTAGCATTATTGCCAGAAGGCGAGGCTTTCTACCCCAAAGATACACTAACCGACAAAACCCTGCGTTTCTTTGCATCGGAGATTATCCGCGAAAAGATTCTACTCAACTACGAAAAGGAAATTCCCTACAGTTGTCAGATTGAGATTGAATCATATCACGAGGAAGAGCAGATTGACCGCATCGGTGCAATTATCTACGTAACGCGCGAGTCGCAAAAGGGAATACTGATTGGGCACAAAGGGGAAAAACTCAAGCGGGTAGGACGTCAAGCTCGCGAAGATTTAGAGGATTTCTTGCAGAAGAAGGTTTTTCTGCAACTTTACGTAAAAGTGAGTGACGACTGGCGCAACAACCAACAGCAGTTGCGGCGTTTTGGCTACGAACAAGATTAACCAACAATAAAAAGAGCCATACGGCGTTTTTTAGCAAAGAACCTACTATCTATCAGCGATGCGAAAGAGACTTTTGGGTGTAGCGGTTGCAGTGATAATGACCATCGGTATAACTGTCAAAGCCCAATATGACCGAGATTATTTTTACTATGTGGGCCGATCCTTCATGATTGCCAACAATTTTGAGGATGCCATTCGCACGCTCAACATTCTATTACGATTTGATGACGATGCCTACGAAGGATATTTCCTGCGTGGTATTGCCAAGTATAACCTCGACGATTTGCTGGGCGCTGAAGCGGACTTCACGACCGCTATCAACAAAAATCCCGTATTCACCACTGCTTTTACCTATCGAGCCATTACACGGTCGCGATTGGGCAACTACGATGATGCTCTGTCAGATTTCGAGGAGGCCATCGAGTTGCGCCCCGATATTCCAAACGCTTACTATAGTCGCGGTGTAACACGGTTGCTGAATCAGCAATTCAAAGAGGCCATCAGCGACTTCAACAAGTTTATTCGCCACGAAAACAAGGTATCGGACGCCTACTTGAATCGAGGCGTATGCTATCTCTATCTGAAGGACACGGTACAAGCCTACGCTGATTTCGAGACTGCAATCCGTACCAACCGAGAAAATCCAAGTAGCTACAACCGCCGAGGTGAATTGGAGATGAAACAGCAACGTTACAACGAAGCGGAAGCTGATTTCAATATGGCAATACGATGCGATTCAAGTTACCTGCCATCGTACTTCAATCGTGCCATTGTCTACTCGAACACACAGCGTCCGCTGGAGTCGATTGCAGATTTCAATCGAGTGCTCGCCATCGATTCGACCCACTCGCTTACCTATTTTAATCGCGCCATTGTACGATCGCAAATCGGAGATTACAACCGAGCATTGGAAGATTACGATAAGGTGGCATACTACTCGCCCGGCAACGTGTTGGTCTACTACAATCGTGCAGGCATACGGTCTCAATTAGGTGAGATTGAGCGTGCTGTAGAAGATTACTCAAAAGCTATCGAACTCTATCCTGACTTTGCCAATGCTTATCTTAATCGTGGGCGATTACGTTACCTGCTACATGACAAGAATGGCTCGCGTCGTGACCAAGAGACCGCAGAACGAAAGATTGCGGAGTATAAGAGTCGCGTAAGCGACAGTAGCTACTCCATCTATTCGGACACCACACATCGGTTCGATAAACTATTATCGTTCGACACCAACATTGCAGGTAGCACTTTCGACCATATCTCCACACACGGATCGGACAACCGATTGGCGCTGTTACCCCTTTATCGTTTTACGCTAACAAAGCCTGACTCGCTGAGCGGAGTAACGGCCGGACACTATTTCTCGCAACGCGAACAAGATTTTCGAAAGCGTATCGGCAACAACTATCTGACGTTGACAGCCCGCGCAAGCGATGTGGAGACCGACACATTGGTAATGCTTGACAAGCGATATGCCCAAGGTCTAAAAGCAGATTCCAAGGTGTGGGAGTTGCTATTTCAGCGAGGTATCACACAAACGCTTATCAAGCAATATACCAATGCCGTGGGGTCGTTTACAAGTGCCATTGAGCAGTATCCGGCAAATCCGTTCCTCTACCTCAACCGCTCAACGACACGTGCCGAGATGATTGATTTTATCTCATCGATTGACAACTCCTATCAACGCATCACCATCGAATCGGACCCTGCGAAACGATTACAGAATTCTCAGTCACGCACATACAACTACGATGAAGCGATTGCCGACTTGAACAAAGCTATCAAACTCTACCCCGACTTTCCCTACAGCTACTATAACCGTGCAAACTTGAATGCACTGTCGGGAAACCTACCCGAGGCGTACAACGACTACACAAAAGCAATCGAGTTGAACCCTTCATTTGCCGAAGCATATTATAATCGTGGATTGGTGCAGATATTCATGAAAGATACGCGCAAAGGATGTCTGGATATGTCGAAAGCAGGTGAATTGGGCATACAAGGGGCATACGAGATATTGAAGCAGTACACAGCGTACTAATTAACAACAAAATAAATATTCAATGACAGAAACAATCAGAAAAACGCTACGAGATTCACGAGCAGCGCGTTGGACAGCACTGGTCATCGTCTCGTTTACCATGATGTGGGGGTATTTCCTCACCGATGCCATGTCACCCCTGATGGATATGCTCGGCATATCGATTGAACAAGGGGGAATGGGATGGAGTGCCGACGATTTCGGCAACTTCAATTGGGCCTACATGTGGTTCAACGTATTCTTGTTTATGCTCATCTTCGGAGGTATCATTCTCGATAAGATGGGAGTTCGATTTACGGGCGTTGCATCGTGTGCCCTGATGGTCGTGGGCGCAGGAGTCAAATATTACGCTGTGCAACACATTGCCCCGGGTGGCGATGCAGTGTTGATGGGGCTGAATCGACAAGTGTTAACAGCCTGCTTGGGTTACGCAATATTTGCCGTAGGTACAGAGACTTGTGGTATCACGGTATCGAAAGTGATTGCACGTTGGTTTGCCGGCTATGAGTTGGCTCTGGCTATGGGCGTACAAGTGGCTGTAGCACGTTTAGGTACTGCCTTAGCACTTATCATCAGCCCGACGCTGGCAAAGCATTTTGAAATGTCGACACCGCTGTTATTGGCTTTGGTGTTGTTAGTCGTAGGATTGCTTGCCTACCTCTATTTCTGCGTGATGGATGCAAAACTCGACCGTCAGGAACAGAGTACACAACCAACATCGACGGACGACACCTTCAAGTTGGCAGACTTGCGACTGATTGTGACAAACAGAGGTTTCTGGTTATTGGCGTTACTCTGCTTGTGCTTCTACTCGGCCGTATTTCCCTTCATCAAATACGCCACTTCGTTGATGATTAATAAGTACAATGTAGATCCGGGCGTTGCAGGATTGTTGCCATCACTCATTCCCTTCGGCAATCTGATAATGACGCCACTCTTCGGCAACATTTACGACCGCAAAGGCAAAGGTGCGACCATCATGATTTTAGGATCGTTGTTGTTGATTATAGTTCACGTGCTGTTTGCATTACCCATATTGAACTATTGGTGGTTTGCAGCGTTGGTAATGGTACTATTGGGAGTAGCCTTCTCGTTGGTACCCTCGGCCATGTGGCCCAGTATGCCAAAGATTGTACCACAAAAGTTACTCGGTTCGGCCTATGCACTTATTTTCTGGATTCAGAACTTCGGCTTGGGAGGTGTGCCTCTGCTCATTGGTAAGATACTGGACAAGTATTGTATCGCAGGCGAAGTGATGCGCGACGGCAAACTGGTGAAACTATACGACTACACGTTACCAATGTGTATTTTTGCCACATTCGGTGTGGTAGCCCTCATTTTGGCAATTCGATTGAAAGCCGAGGATAAGAGAATGCACATTGGCTTAGAGGAGGCTAATATTCGTGCATAGAATCCGGATACAGTTATCCGACAAGGAGATAGGGGTTTACTTTTAAGGTGAGCCCCTTTTTAATCATCCGTTGAGTCTCAAAAGACAAGAGAATTTGCAAAAAGTTGTAATAGAGGGGAAAAATGGCGTAAAGTGGAACCCTGATTTTTTTATTCGCAACGAGATGCCTATCTTTGCATAATTGATGTAAGAAGTTTTTTGTGTGTCGATGGACACAAAATTACCCGTTGACAACGCAAATAGGAAGATTGATAGGATGGACCAAAGTCAGGAAATTATCTCTTATCAGCAGTATGTACGACCGCTCTACGTGATGGCAAAGCCTGCCGGAGCGCGGTGCAACTTACGTTGCACTTATTGCTACTACTTGGAGAAAAGCAAACTATATGCAACCGCGCCATCCCAATCGATGAGCGACAGCACCCTTGAGTGTTTCGTTCGTGACTACATTGCAGCACAACCCGGTCCAAACGTAGTCTTCTCGTGGCACGGTGGAGAGACCTTGTTGCGTACACGTGCTTTCTACGAGCGCGTAGTTGCCTTACAACAACGTTATGGGCAAGGACGGCACATTGAGAATAGCATACAGACCAACGGGACCCTACTTAACGACGATTGGTGTGCTTTCTTTCGGGAACAAGGTTGGTTGGTAGGCATTTCGATAGATGGTCCTCGTGCTTTTCACGATGCCTACCGCACCGGTGTAGACGGACGTCCTTCATTTGACGAAGTAATGCGTGGTATCACTCTTTTGCAGAAACATCAAGTAGAGTGGAATGCGTTGGCGGTAGTAAATCGTCTCAATGGAGACCATCCACGCGAATTTTATCGATTCTTCCGTGAGATGGGATGTCGCTACTTGCAATTCACTCCCGTGGTGGAGCGTATTGCGCCCCATAATGACGGACGTACATTAGCAGCAGTGAGTGAACAATCGGGACAGTTGGCTGACTTCTCCGTAACACCGGAACAGTGGGGTCGTTTTACTAGCACGCTATTCGATGAGTGGGTTGTGCAAGATGTTGGGCGACTGTTTGTTCAACTCTTCGATGCGACGCTCGCCAACTGGGTGGGACAAGCGCCCGGAATATGTACGCTTTCGAAGAGTTGCGGCCATGCCGGAGCGCTGGAATTCAACGGAGATCTCTATGCATGCGACCACTTTGTCTTTCCGGAGTATCGAATAGGTAACATTCTTGAGACTCCTCTAAGCGAGTTGATGCATAGTGCACGACAAGTAGCATTTGGAGATGCAAAAATCAAAGCGCTACCTCGGCAATGTCGACAATGCCATTACCTTTTTGCTTGCAACGGAGAGTGTCCTCGCAACCGTTTTGCACGTACAAAAGAGGGCGAAGCGAACCTGAACTACCTGTGTAAGGGTTACCAACGATTTTTCGCTCATGTGGAGCCCTACATGGATTTCATGCGCAATGAATATCTACACGGCAGAGCCCCCGCCAATGTGATGAGTTGGGCACAAGCTCGCTTTGCTACGAAAGGAACAAGGCGTTGATGTAAAGAAAAAACACTATATTTGTGTAGTATTGACCAAAATTAGACAATACGTCATGATGAAGATGAAACATTTTGCTACAGTTGTTGCACTGATGCTCACCATCGGAACAACTCAAGCACAGAAAGCAAACACGACCTTACCTCGCAAGGTTTCGAATGTAGAGGTACTCGACTTGGATGGGAAACCGACCAAACTACCCCATTGGGGCGAGAAACATTTGATGATTTTCTATGTAGATCCCGACCACCACAAGCAGAACGCAGCATTCACCGAAGAGTTAGAGGCTAACCATCGCGCCCAAAGCGATAATATCTACGGATTTGGTGTAATGAATCTAAAAGATGCCCCGATGGTTCCCAATGGCATGGCTCGTTCGATGGCTCGCAAACGCACAGAGAAAAACAAGGCTACCGTCCTTGCAGACCAGACACGTGCATTAAGTACAGCATGGGAATTAGGTGACTGCAATAACCAATTCGTGTTGATGATTGTCACGCGTGACGGTGAATTGGTGTTTCTACGAAAAGGCGAGTTCACTGAGGCCGATAAAGAGGATTTTTACAAGACTATCGAAAAATATAAGTAGTGATGTTGCGACGGTCTCTTTCGACCATTATCTGCCTTCTGTTTGTTCATACCGTCCTCGCCCAAGGTGACTCTGTCTTGTTGCGAGGTAGCGATACGTTGCACTATAGCTACACCCCTATATCAGAGGAGATTGCAGTTACTGCAGGCACTCCTGCAAAAAGTTCTTTTTGGGACAAGATTGCACGTGGCAATGTGGACCGCACTTTCGATAAAAAAATCGACCTAAGTTTCATCGGTGCCCCCTCCTACACTAAGGAGGCGAGCGTAGGGTTAGGTTTACTCGTATCAGGGTTGTATCGAGTAGATCGTACCGACTCGCTGACTCCACCATCGGATGTATCGCTCTTTGGCAATGTTTCCGTATCGGGATTCTACATGGTAGGAATCAGTGGGAACACGCTTTTCAGTCACAACCGCTCACGTGTAGTCTACGAAGTATCGTTCGCCTCAAAGCCTTTAGATTTCTGGGGCATCGGCTACGATGCCGGACATAGCAACGAGCGAAGTGACTACCTACGCCGACAAGTAAAATTTGATGCCGGATATCTTTACAGCGTTTGGAAATGTCTCTATGTAGGTGGGCACATACAGTTTGCTCATACAAAGGCCTCGAAGATAGATAGCATCGCCGTGGCAAACAACTATTTCGAGGGGCAGAAATACCACTACACAGCAACCGGAATCGGAGTGAGTCTACAATACGACACACGTGACTACCTGACTGCCCCCCAAAAAGGAGTCTACCTGATGGTCAAACAGATGGTTTACCCCAAAGGATTGGGCAATTGTACTTCGACGCTTTACAAAACGGTAGCCAATGCAGACTACTATCATCGTCTATGGAAAGGGGCTGTGTTGGCATGGGATATTTATGGTGAGTTCAATAGCGAAGATACCCCGTGGCCTATGCTGGCAGAGTTGGGTGGAAGTTATCGTATGCGTGGCTACTACCAAGGCAAATATATGGACAACAACCTTATCTGTGCACAAGTGGAGTATCGTCAATACATCGGGCATCGTATTGGATGTGTAGTATGGGGAGGTGCCGGCAATGTCTTCCGTTCGTTCAATGACTATCAGTGGGGACATACCCTACCCAATTACGGATTGGGATTGCGTTGGGAGTTTAAACAACATGTAAACGTACGCATAGACTACGGTTTTGGAAAGAAGACCAGTGGGCTGGTCTTCAATATCAACGAAGCATTTTAAGTCATGAAAAAGAGCATATCGACAAAGTTTCTCGCCATCTATTTTTGGGTGGCAATGCTCATCCCGAACATGATTCTGTGCATTACGGAACCCTATTCGGCTTGGTCGAAGGCTGCACTTTTGGTGTTGCCTGCAGGGTGGTATATGGTGTGGAGCGTAGCATGGCGACGCTCGGGCATCAGCGTATGGTTGAGTTTTCCATTGATTTTTTGTTGCGCGTTGCAAATTGTGTTACTCTACCTCTTCGGAAACTCGGTAGCTGCAACCGACATGTTTCTTAATATCGTCACCACAAACCCCGGTGAAGCGACCGAACTACTAAGTAATATCTACCCTTCGGTCATTGCGGTATGTGTTATCTATCTGCCACTATTGGGATATGCATTGCAACATCTGCGCAACAAAAAGACTCTTGAATCGTCGTTTCGACGCAAAGTAGCATGCGCGGGAGCTTGCGCCATTGCCGTAGGAACATTGTTGCTTCTACCAGCTTGTAAACAAGGACGGCAAGTAGTTCGCAACGAATTGTTTCCGGTAAATGTATGCTACAATATGTATCTGTGCGGTTGTGAATACTACCGTATCGAACACTTCGATGAGAGTTCTGCCGGATTCAGCTACCATGCTCGGCGTGAGTGGACCACACCACAACGCGAAATCTATGTCTTCGTCATCGGTGAAGCATCGCGTGCCGCAAGTTGGCAACTCTATGGATACAACCGTCCTACGACACCACGGCTCAATAGTATGGCCGATAGTTTGGCTGTATTCCGCAACCTTCTGACACAGAGCAATACCACACACAAAAGTGTACCGATGATTCTCTCATCGGTAAACACCTACGAACACAAGGAGCTATTTCGACGCAAGGGGTTGCCCGCACTCTTCAAGGAGGCCGGATTCAAAACATGGTTTCTTTCAAACCAATCGAGACAAGGTGCCATGATTGACAACTTGGCAAAAGATGCCGACAGTGTGGTTTATCTACCAGATCCACGCTACGACATGCAGTTGCTCGATACAATGCGACGTATCGTAGCATCATCAGGTCCACAAGAGAAACTCTTTTTTGTATTGCACTGCTATGGTTCACACTTCAGCTACCATCAACGTTATCCGCAAGAAGCAGCCTATTTCAAGCCGGACGATGATGTAGCTATCGAATTAAAACATAAGGAACTGATATGCAATGCCTACGACAATACCATTCGTTATACCGACGATGTATTGGCCTCAATTATTGAATACCTTGCCGAGGAGCATTGCGTCAGCGCTCTGCTCTACTGCGCAGACCACGGTGAAGATCTTATGGACGATGCGCGTCATCGGTTTTTACATGCCTCGCCCACCACGACTTGTTGGCAACTGCACGTAGCATCGTTTGCATGGTTCTCTGCCGCCTACACAGAGGCTCGTCCCGAGCATGTAGCAGCAGCCCACGCTAACGAATATGCTCCTGCATCGAGCCACGCACTATTTCAGACTATCGCTGACATAGCCGGTATCGAGGGCGATTACATCGACCGTAAAGCGTCACTTGCAAGCAACTCGTTCGACTGGAGTGCTCCCCGATACTACCTCAACGACCACTGCGAGGCTGTTCCTCATGCGGAAACAGGGCTTCGTGAGGAAGATATAGCTTACTTCCGAGCCCATCATATTGCACTTTAGATTTTTTGCACGGAAATCTTGCTTTTCGGCAGATTTGTGGTAACTTTGTTACGCTCTTCCTTAATGGAGGGGCGTTTTAACCTTAAAAGGCTTTATTCATGAAAAAAATGATGTTTGCGGCACTCGCCGCATGTTGCGTAGCCACATTGGATGTTGCGGCACAAAGTCAGGAGATTCGTCTCTTCTCGCACCGAGGGGGACGTATGGAACACGATGAGAATACCTTATCGGCATTTCAAGCAAGCTACGATGCCGGCTATCGCGGTTTTGAGACCGATGTCCGCATGACTAAAGATGGTGCATTGGTCATCACACACGACAGTTCACTCGACCGAACCACCAACGGTAGTGGAAAAGTGGAGGAGAAGACCGAAGCTGAGATTCGTGCATTGGACACCAAGCAGGGAAATAAGATGATGTTTCTCGATGAGTTGCTCGATTTTCTGAAGGACAAAAAGGGCCTCTACGTGGAGTTTGAACTCAAGACCAAACCCGTGGAACTCTATCCCGAAGAGCGTTTACACGCCTATTGTGATAAGTTGTATGATGCAGTAATGGCCGTAAAGCCTGCCGATGCTGTGTTTGTATTCACCTCAAACGACTATCGTGGTCTGCGCTACCTGCAAGCTAAACACCCCGGTGTAGATATGTTGCTCATCACATCGAAACCTTGTAGCGATGAAACCATTGACCTCTGCAAAGCTATGGGCATCACTCGTTTGGGTTGTACGATGGATGGCACCAGTCGCAAGGCCATCAACAAAGCCCACAAAGAGGGCTTGATTGTGAGTCTCTGGCCCGGACAATCGGTTGAAGACTTCATGCTCGGTGCCTATCTGGGTTGCGACTATATGTGCACAGATAAACCTATCACCGTCAAGAATTACTTGGAGAAGAATGCTCCGTGGATTAAGGTAAAATATTAATCAATTTTCGGCTTATTGACACAACAGGACGCAATACTTTAGTCGTAAGTATTGTGTCCTGTTGTTTACTGTATACCTTTCAACTAACATATAAGAACCATGGAAGATAAGACCACCCAAACGCCTGCGCCTGATGAGCTCACAGAGCAGGAACGTGCAAAACAAGAGAAGGAGTTTCTTGCTCGACGCAAATTCCAGTTACTTTACGAAGCCCTCATGAAGGTGCGCGAACAGGAGAAACAGAAGGACTAAGAGATTGTCGCGGATTAGTTATAGCTCACTACTCAACAGAGAAGCCCCATTGCAATTTGTCGCAATGGGGCTTCTCTGTTGAGTAGTGCCTCACACTTAGAGAGTGGTGTAGAGTGGGCTAAGTTGATACGAAAGATTGTCGATGCAGAAGTAAGCGGGTGCCAAATAGTTAGAGCACGAATAGTGAAACTCTATTTTGTCGACACTGCCCAGCGAAGAGAGGTCGAATTTGGTCCACTCACCTACATAAGTCTTCGATGCAGCATCAACAAGCAACATGGAGGTCTCACCTACCAACTCGCCTGCGAGATAGCCTTTGGCCGTCAGTGTCACATCCTCAACTGCAGGAGCCTCGGCATAATCGGGAGCACCTGTCGTCCACCACAAGTAAGCGTAGGTATTGTTGTTAACCCACACATTCTGCGGAGTCACAGTTTGTGCAAAGTTCACTGTAGGAATAGCACCTGCATTGCCCGTCGATGCTGAGTAAGAGTCGTAGTAAGCTACGGCGAAGCGCGATGAACCGTTGTAACCAGAAGTAGCGTAGACACTGTACTGATTGGTATAACCGGCTGTCTCACAATCAAAATTTCCAGAAATGGTGAATCCGGCAGCATAGTCGGAACCCCATCCATTGGTGTAGTAGCAATCGACTGATGCTACCCCCTCAGTGTAAAGAGTACCGTTATAAACGCCATTGGTAGCCAAGTCGCGACCGATAAGGATGTTGGTCGAAGCATCGAGCGATGCCTGCTCGAAGGTGCAGGTTAGGGTCACATCGAGTTCGTCGTTGTTGTCATCATCGGAGCAACCCACAAAGGTAAGGGCCGCAGCAGCCACCAAGGTGGCTCGGAAGAGGTGCTTTTTCATCTATTCAAATTTTTTGTATAAAATAAAAAAATAATAGGACTCGCCCACTGCTACGCCCACTAAACAAGACGAACAATCGAAAGAATCCAAGGTTTATCGTTGGTTCGTGAGGCTAAACAAGCAGTAGTTACCGCCGGATGAAAGAGTGCACAATCGTCTCAACGACTGCTATCTACACCGTATTATTCTCCTTCGCAAGGCCTCAGCGCGTTGCAAAAGTAGAAAAAATATTCTATCTTTGTCAAAACAACATTAAAAACAGCAACATTATGAAACATGCGTACGTCTTCCCCGGACAGGGAGCGCAGGCTGTCGGCATGGGCAAAGACCTGTACGACAACGTTCCGGAGGCAAAAGTTTTGTTCGAAAAAGCGAACGAAATTTTAGGCTTTCGCATCACAGATATCATGTTTGCCGGTACTCCCGAGGAGTTGAAGCAGACAAAGGTAACACAACCTGCCGTATTCCTACACTCGGTGATTTTGGCAAAGGCTCTCGGTGTAAAGCCCGACATGGTAGCCGGGCACTCCTTGGGTGAGTTCTCGGCATTGGTAGTAGCAGGGGCCCTCTCGTTTGAGGATGGATTGCGTTTGGTATCAAAACGTGCTTTGGCGATGCAGGCTGCTTGCGAAGCACAGCCCGGTACCATGGCTGCCATACTTGGTCTACCCGATGAAGTAGTGGAAGAGGCTTGCCAGAAGATTGATGGTGTGGTTGTAGCTGCTAATTACAATTGCCCCGGGCAGTTGGTGATTTCGGGTGCTTGCGAGGCTGTCGATGCTGCTTGTGAGGCATTAAAAGCTGCCGGAGCACGTCGTGCCCTGCGTCTGCCGGTAGGTGGAGCTTTCCACTCACCTCTGATGGAGCCAGCACGAGCCGAGTTGGCAAAGGCGATTGCCGAAGCTCCCATTCACACCCCGACATGTCCCATCTACCAAAATGTAGATGCCAAGCCACAAACCGACCCAACGGTGATTCGTAAGAATCTGATTGCGCAACTCACAGCTCCGGTACGGTGGACCTATATTGTTAAGAATATGCTGGCCGATGGAGTCACCTCATTTACAGAATTAGGCCCGGGCAATGTGCTGCAGGGATTGGTAAAAAAGGTAAACAGCGAGGTTGCCGTGGAGTCGCGTTCGACATTGTAGCGGGACGTCCCGTTTAGATTTTAGAGGAGTGTTGCCGTTTATTTGGTGACACTCCTCTTCATTTGACTACTATTATGTATGCTACAGAAATCGGAACAAGGTGTCTATTTAAAAGCAAAAACGTATGGCATTAATTTTTCAAAAAATTTCAGAATAGATACGTTCAACGAGAAGGTGTCGCCACAAAGTTTTGAAAGCGGAAGCAATCGTGCAGAAGCATAACAAAAATCTT
>CAYUJP010000025.1:10942-14152 GCA_964445055.1 uncultured Alistipes sp. | reverse complement strand
ATAGAGAGGGTCGATAGCGCAGCACGTACAACAAGAGAGGTCGCCGAAAAAGCGACCTCTCTTAAACTATCAGAGCTAATAAACAGGCATCAATAGCCCAAGATACGCATCATGCTACGGTAACTCTGCTCCTTGGCAAAGAGTCGGGTGTAGTATTCGTTGTCGTTCTTGTCGCGGTCGATAATGATGTGCTTGGGCGAAGGAATCAAGCAGTGCTGTATGCCTCCGAAACCACCCAACGACTCCTGATAGGCACCCGTGTGGAAGAAGCCGATATACTGCGTGTTTCCGGCTTCGAGTTTGGGCAGGAAGATGGCATTGGTGTGCGACTCGGCATTGTAGAAATCCTCGCTATCGCAGGTCAAACCGCCTAAGAACACACGCTGATACTCCTTATCCCAATTGTTGATGGCCAGCATAATGTAGCGCTGATTGATGCCCCATGTATCGGGCAACGTGGTGATGAACGAAGAATCGATCATGTACCAGTTCTCGCGGTCGTTCTGTTGTTTCTGATTTACAATCGAATAGAGCGACGCACCACTTTCGCCTACGGTAAACGAGCCAAACTCGGTAAAGATATTGGGCTCCTCGATGCCGTTCATCTCGCAGATATGTTTGATTTGCGACACGATCTCCTCGGTCATGTACTCGTAGTCGTACTCGAAGTTCAGCGAGTTTTTGATGGGGAAGCCACCACCGATGTTCAAGCTATCCAACTCGGGACAGATTGCCTTCAGCTCGCAATAGATACCCAAGCACTTACCCAACTCGTTCCAGTAGTAGGAGGTATCTTTGATGCCCGTATTGATGAAGAAGTGAAGCATCTTCAGGTGGAACTTCTTGTTGGTTTTGATTTTGCGTTTGTAGAAATCGACAATATCGTTGTAGCGTATGCCCAAACGCGAAGTGTAGAAATCGAACTTGGGCTCCTCCTCACACGCGATGCGGATGCCGACCTTGCAGTGGCGATCGATGGCTGCATCGAGCAGGTCGACCTCCTCTTTGTTGTCGATAACGGGAACCGTGTTCTCAAAGCCGGAGTTGACCAACTGTGCGATGTTCTCGACATACTGCGGACGCTTGAACCCATTGCAAATGATGAAACGGTCTTTGTCGATGACACCCCCATCGTAGAGCGAATTGATGATGTGGATGTCGTATGCCGATGAGGTCTCCAGATGGATGTCGTTCTTCAAAGCCTCCTCCAACACAAACGAGAAATGGCTCGACTTGGTGCAATAGCAGTAGTTGTAGCTTCCCCGATAATCGACCTTTGCCATTGCCACATTGAACATGCGTTTGGCACGGGCAATCTGCGAAGAAATTTTTGGCAAGTAAGTAATCTTCAACGGAGTACCATATTGTTTGATAATCTCCATCAACGGAATATCGTACAACTGCAACTCATTGTCTTCGACAGAAAACTCATCTTGCGGAAAATCGAACGTCTGTTCGATAAGGTCTACATATTTGTTTTTCATGTTCCGATTGTTTCATCTATCAAAATCCGACTGAGCTACATTTGATATTTTTAAGCAAAGTAGCTCATCTACTTCTTATAAATTTTAGCGGTGCAAAATAGGCAATTATTTTTGAAAGAAACAACGATTTAGCGGAATATATCGCTTTTTACCCTACACTTTTCCTGTATTAGCGGAAAAATTTCTAACTTTGGGGGTTAAAGCATTTCATTCGATGTCTAAGGAGATAACAAAACATATCGTCTACTACCTTCAATATCACCGACGGCTTGTGATTCCGCAGTTGGGTGCGTTTATTGTGAAGGAGTGGGGAAAAGAGGTACTTTTTTCGGAGCTCTTCAAGCGTGACGATGGTGCATTGCGCAAATATCTGGTCGAAAACGGATTCAACGAGATTGAAGCTGCCGGTGCTATCGACCATCTGGTTTTCAACATACGCCACGACACCCAAGAGGGAACACCCTTTGCCATACCCGGACTGGGAACACTCTATCGCAACGAGCAGGGGGCACTGTTGTTTGATTACCGGCCTGCGACAACGACGACAGGTCAAGCGGTCGGCCAAACGGCGCAGCCTGACGAGACAGCACCGACCTCTACCGCACAAAACGGCAAAGCCGAACCTTCGGAGCAGGAAGAAAAAGTCGACGAGACTACCCCACACCTCCACACGGAGTATGCCGACCCCGCTGTAAAGGGGTTGACCTACGGCCGTCCTATCAAATCGACCAATCCCTATCTGAATCGGAACAAACCCGCCCGACAGATAGATAAGTTTATGATTGTTGCCATCGTCGCAGCTGTGCTGGCAGTTGCAGCCATCGTATACGGGTACTTCTGCGAGAATCGAGCCGATGAGTATGAGTATGAGATGGAGGAGGAGTATGTGCCGATTTCCGACACCCTAAGCAACTCTGCATTGGAGCAGACGGAGGATGGAGCGACCGTACGATAGGCTTATTAAAGTGAAGAACTATGGATTTAATCTCATTAAAACAGCGCTTTGGCATCATCGGCAATGCCGATGAACTCAACCGAGCTTTGGAGGTTGCCGTGCGCGTCGCACCAACCGACTTATCGGTGTTGGTAACGGGCGAGAGCGGTGTGGGCAAAGAGTTTTTCCCACAGATTATTCACGCATTCTCGTCGCGCAAGCACAACAAATACATTGCCGTCAACTGCGGTGCCATTCCCGAAGGCACCATCGACTCTGAATTGTTTGGACACGAGAAGGGCTCGTTCACGGGGGCTATCGACTCGCGAAAAGGGTACTTCGAAGAGGCCGATGGAGGTACCATTTTCTTGGACGAGGTGGCCGAACTGCCACTCTCTACCCAAGTACGTCTGTTGCGCGTGTTGCAAACCGGTGAGTTCATGCGAGTCGGTTCGGCAAAGGTGCAGAAGGTCGATGTGCGCGTGGTGGCCGCAACCAACATGAATCTGCAAGAGGCCATCGAACATGGCAAATTCCGCGAAGACCTCTACTACCGTCTGAACACGGTGCCGATTGTGGTTCCACCGCTACGCGAACGCAAAGGGGATATTTTCTTGTTGTTTCGCAAGTTTGCCGCCGATGTAGCTGTGCAATATCGCATGCCTGCCATCACACTCGATGACAGCGCACGCACGATGTTGGAGGAGTACTATTGGCGTGGGAACATCCGACAATTGAAGAATGTGGCAGAGCAGATTTCGGCCATAGAGGAGAAGCGTGTGGTCACGGCAA
>CAYUJP010000025.1:0-10842 GCA_964445055.1 uncultured Alistipes sp. | reverse complement strand
ACGGCCCATGTCGTTGCACACACTCGCAACGACTATGCGGTGAATGCCGAAGTCGTGGAGGAGCATGAGCCCCAAACCAAAGCCGAGGTTCAGAAGGAGATGATTCTGCGCGCTTTGCGCCACAACAATGGACGCAGAAGAGAGGCTGCCGCCGAACTGTTCATGTCGGAGCGCACGCTCTATCGAAAAATCAAGGAGTTGGGTATCGAGGAGAAAGATTTATAAACAACGTTCGATGTGCTTCACGCTCCGTGGAGAGGGCCATCGAATCGGCTGAGAGAAGAGAAGAGATAATGATTATACGAAACCTACACAAATTCACACTTCGCATAGCGCTGCTGAGTCTGTCGCTCGCGCTGAGCGGATGTGGACTCACCATCAAATACTCGCTGTCGGGAGCCTCTATTCCTCCCGATGCAAAGACCTTTTCGGTGGCATACTTTCCGAACAATGCGCCCATGGTGGACCCGATTCTGAGTTCTACCCTCACAGATGCCCTGGTCGACAAGTTTACACGCCAGACACGTCTTACGCAGGTCGACGAGGGCGGTGACTTTGCCTTCGAGGGCGAAATTACGGGCTACACCTCAACAACAGCCTCGGTATCGTCGGACGATAATGCCCTGTTGAACCGACTGACCATCACCATCAAGGTCCGTTTCACCAATGCGGTTGACAGCAGCATGTCGTTCAACAAGAGTTTCTCGGCCTACACCGATTACGACTCCACCAAGTTGCTGACCGAGGTGTCGGGCGATTTGATTCCCGAAGTGGTGGACCAATTGGTGACCGACATTTTCCAAGCCGCTGCATCAAACTGGTAGAACATGGCAACATTTCGCGAATACATAGCCTCCGATGGTGTCGGGGTTGATATCTCGGAGAAGGAGCTCGATGCGTTGTTGCAACGCTACGAGTGGTTTACGGTGGCACGCACCATTCGGACAAAGGTAGCGGGCAAGAGACCCGGCGAAGATGCACATCTGCGTACGCTGTTGGCGGATCGCGTCTTCCAGCAGGTGGTGGCACCGCTCAGCATCGACAAACAGCAGTTGCGAGTGGTCTCCTCGGAAGATATCATCGACAAATTTCTCCATCACGGCGACTACCGCATTGTGGCCGAAGAGGGCGATGTGGAGAGTGATATCAAGACCAGTGCAGAGCTGACCGATGAGGACGATTTGGTGACGGAGGAGCTTGCCGAAATCTATCGACAGCAGGGTCTAATCGGTGAAGCGTGCGCAATTTATCGCAAATTAAGTTTGCAAAATCCGGAAAAAAGCGTTTACTTTGCGAAAATTATCGACGAGATGTCGGGTAAAGGTGTTGAATCGTTAAAAAATAAATAGATTAAGTATGTTATACACAATTTGCATTGTTGCAATCCTCATTGCCAGCATCTGCTTGATTTTGGCCGTATTGGTACAGAGTCCCAAAAGCGGTATGGCTGCCAACTTCGGTGTCTCGAATCAGGTAATGGGCGTGCGCGAAACAGCCAACTTCTTGGAGAAGTTCACTTGGACGATGGTTGTAGCAATCGTCGTTCTGAGTCTGGTTGCTACCCTATCTATGGACAAAGCATCCGTATCCTCGAGCAACGACAGTTTGGCAAAGGATGCCGAGACGCTGATTAACAGTCAGGAGAATTCGGTTGTAATGCCCCAGGCTACTGTTCCGACAGAGACTTCGGCAGACGAACCGGCAAATGAGACTCCGGCAGAGGGAGGTGAAGAGGCGGCTGAGTAGCAATCAACCCTTCCTATAGCAAAATAGAGCGACAACACACAGATTGTCGCTCTATTTTTTTGTAGATACTTCGTCAATAGAGCTGCGTGATGGTACCGGTGTAGAGGACGGGGTTGTACCACACCGATGAGATGGTGAGATTGGCACCTCCCGACGAAGAGAAGACCTCGAAGGTGAAGGTGTAGTCGTTTGCCGAAAAGAGCGAGGAGGAGAAGGTAATCATCCATCCTTCGGCGGTCTGTTCGGCTCGGTAGTTATCCACCGAAGGGAGTACACAGTTGATGAGTGTGTAGTAGTAAGGCGGAACATATCCTTTGATGTAGGGAAGGCAGATGTCGACCGAACCGTCGTAGAGTTGCACGACGAAGTTGGGATTGAGCAGTTGCCGCAGAGGACCTGCCGGCTGCTGTTGCATGGTCGAGGGGTTGAATTGGTAGTTCTGCGAACGGATGATGGAGTCCATCTGCCGTTGATAGGCGGCCAATCGCTCCGCCCGTCGCGCCACACGTTCGGCATGCTCCTCGGCACGCCATTGGCGGTGTTGTGCCGACTTGGTCGTTGTTGATTTGGAGGTTGATTTCGATGTTGTTTGTCCCAACGCAACCGCAGTTGCAAGCAACATCAGTGAGAGCAGACTCAGGTAGATTCGTTTCATAGGCATTGGTGTTTACGTTCTCCTAGGCGAACGGCAAACACCCTGCCACAAACTACAGCCCCATCTGACGCAAGAAGTGTCCCGTGTAGCTGGCCTCTACCTGCGCTACCTCGTGAGGTGTCCCCTGAGCAACAATCTGTCCACCCGCAGCGCCTCCTTCGGGACCTATATCGATGATGTGGTCGGCCACCTTTATCACATCGAGGTTGTGTTCGATGACAACGACGGTGTTTCCTCGGTCGACCAGTTTGTTGAGTACCTCAATCAATTGACGTATATCCTCGAAATGAAGCCCGGTAGTCGGCTCATCCAAGATGTAGAGTGTACGCCCCGTGTCGCGTTTGGAGAGTTCCGAGGCGAGTTTTATGCGCTGGCTCTCACCACCCGACAGCGTGGTGCAAGGTTGTCCCAAGGTAAGATAGCCCAACCCCACCTCCTGTATGGCTCGCAGTTTCTGGTAGATGGAGGGGATATTCTCAAAGAATTCGACAGCCAGATTGACGGTCATATTCAGCACCTCGTCGATGTTCTTGTCCTTGTACTTCACCTCCAAGGTCTCGCGATTGTAGCGATGTCCGCCACAACTCTTGCAGGTCACATAGACATCGGGCAGAAAGTTCATCTCAACGGTCTGCACTCCGGCACCGCGACATGTCTCGCACCGTCCGCCCTTCACATTGAAGGAGAATCTGCCGGACTTGAATCCGCGAATCTGTGCATCGGGAGTCAGTTCGAACAGTTTTCGGATGTCGGTAAAGAGGTTGGAGTAGGTTGCCGGATTGCTGCGTGGAGAACGGCCGATAGGAGATTGGTCGACCACCACCAACTTGTCTATCGCCTCTACCCCCTCGATGCTGTCGTATGGCAACGGCCTGTCCAACGAACGGTAGAGACGTTGGCTCAAAATAGGCCGCAACGTCTCGTTGATGAGCGTCGATTTGCCCGAGCCACTCACCCCTGTTACCAAAATCAGTTTACCCAACGGGAAGTCGACATCGACCCCCTTGAGGTTGTTGCCCGAAGCACCGCGAATCACCAGATGTTCGCCACTACCCTGTCGCAACTGCTGTGGCAACTCGATTTTCCGGCGACCGGAGAGGTAATCTGCCGTCACGGAGTCGGATTTGAGCAGGTCGTCGTAGGTACCTGCCGCCACGATGTAACCGCCACGACGTCCCGCCTTGGGGCCTACGTCGATGATATAGTCGGCCGAGCGCATCATCTCCTCGTCGTGCTCCACAACGATGACCGAGTTGCCGGCATCGCGCAACTGTTGCAGGCTGTGAATCAGTCGCATATTATCGCGTTGATGCAGTCCGATGGAGGGCTCATCGAGGATATAGAGCACATTGACCAATTTTGAGCCAATCTGTGTAGCCAAGCGTATGCGCTGACTCTCACCTCCGGAGAGCGAGCGCGAGGAGCGGTTCAACGACAAGTAGCCCAACCCCACCTCCAGCAGGAAGTGGATGCGCTCGCGTATCTCCTTGAGAACCTCCTGAGCAATCGTACGCTCCTTGGGGGTCATGTCGTCCTCGACATGTGCCACCCACTCGGCCAACTCTGTAAGAGGCAGGTCTGATACCTCGGCGATATTTCGATTGCCAACGCGAAATTGCAAAGACTCCTGTCGCAGTCGTGCGCCGCCACAGACGCTACAGGGCTTATATACCAGGAACTGCTCACGCCACTTCTCCCCGCGTTTTGAATCCTCGTCGATGTTGCGACCTATCCATTCGGCCAACCCGTCCCACGTCACCAAACGCCGTCCTCCCGTGTAGGCAAACTCTGCCAAATCGACGGTAAGCGGTTCCGAATCGCCATACAGGATGGCATTCAGACCCTCCTCGGAGAGGGATGAGATAGGGTCGTCGAGCGTGAAATCGTAGCGTCGGCCCAGCATCTCCAACATGGCAAAAAGCATGTTGTTGTGGTAGACGCCAAAGGGTTCTATCGCACCCCCGCGCAGTGACTTCTGTTCGTCGGGGATTATCTTCTTGCGGTCGAACACCGCCTCGACGCCCAATCCATTGCAATGGGGACATGCCCCCTTGGGGGTATTGAACGAGAAGGTATAGGGTGCAGGGTCCTCGAAAGCGACTCCCGATGTGGGACACATCAGATGGCGCGAATAGTAGCGTTGCTCCTCGGTGTCGTAGTCGTAGAGCGACATCGTACCCTTGCCCTGACGCAATGCCTCGCGCAAGGAGCTCAGCAGACGGTCGTGTGCATCGTCGCCCACGCGCAGACGGTCAATCACGAGGTCTATCGTGTGGACCTTGTATCGGTCGAGTTTCAGGCCTGATACCAATTCGCACATCTGGCCGTCGATGCGTGCTCGCAGGTAGCCCTTCTTCGCCAAGTTCTCAAAGAGCTCGCGATAGTGGCCCTTGCGCCCCTTCACAATCGGAGCCAACAACGCCACACGATGGTTGCGATAGTTGTGCAACATCAACTCCAAAATCTGCTCGTCGGTGTAGTGGACCATCGGCTCGCCGGTGATAGGTGAGTAGGCTCGCGAAGCACGCGCATAGAGCAACCGCAGAAAGTCATAGATTTCGGTGACGGTACCCACCGTAGACCGAGGATTCTTGTTGGTGGTCTTTTGTTCGATGGCTACCACCGGACTCAGTCCCGTGATTTTATCTACATCGGGGCGCTCCATTGTGCCGACAAATTGACGGGCATAGGTGGAGAGCGTCTCCATGTAACGACGCTGCCCCTCGGCATAGATGGTATCGAACGCAAGCGAAGATTTGCCCGACCCCGACAATCCCGTAATCACCACCAACTTGTGGCGCGGAATGACGACATCAATGTTTTTGAGGTTGTGTACCCGAGCACCGAGCACCTCTATCACTTCGTTCTCCTTCATAGTGTTCAACTGAAACCAACTTGCAAAAGTAACGATTTTTCAGCGAAGATAGTCTTCGCATCGCCCCACTTTTGTCGGCATGCTACCGAAGTGTAAATGTGTCGGCATCGCGCCATGCAGGGAACTTCGCTCGAAATGCCTTCAGCGCCTCCGTATCCACTTCGCCCTGAAGCACACACTCCTCAGCGGCCGATTCGCACAGGGCGGTCCCCTTGTAGTCGATGAGCGCAGAGTCACCCTCGTAGTGAACGGTCGGGTCGTCGCCCACGCGATTTACCCCGATGACATAGGCCTGATTCTCGATTGCACGTGCTCGCAGCAGGGTACGCCACACCTCACGACGCGATGCCGGCCACGATGCCACACAGAGAATCGCATCGTAGTCGTTGCGACAACGGCTCCACACCGGAAAGCGCAAATCGTAACAAATCAGCAAGAGGTAGCGCACCCCTTTGTAGTCGACCACTACACGTTGCTCGCCTCGCACGAAACGGTTGTCCTCGCCCCCAATGGCAAAGAGGTGGCGCTTGTCGTAGCGATGAACGGCGCCCTCGGGAGTCACAAAGAGCAACCGATTGGCTACCCCACCCTCCGTGCGCACCACCGCACTGCCACACAGTGCCAGATGGCGGTTGCAGGCCTGCTGCTGCATCCACGCGACAATGTCAGCCTCGTCGCTGACCTCGTCCCCGTTCACCCCGAAAGAGAAGCCGGTGGTGAAGAGTTCGGGGAGGAGAACCAAGTCGGCGGAGATGCACGACAGGAGCTGCTCGAACTTGTGAAGGTTCTTCGCCACAGAGCCGCAGAACAGGTCGGTTTGGCACAATGCTACACGCTGTTTCATAGCGACAAAATTACGCAAATTTTCTGCAACTCTTCGTCGGTTCGACTTTTTGTTCGTACCTTTGTCGCACACATTTGTAGAATATGATCAAAGCAGGTCAAAATCATACACTCACCGTAGCACGTATCTCCGATTATGGACTCTACTTGTCCAACACGGAGGGAGATGAGGTGCTACTGCCCAACCGCTATGTCTCCCTTACCGACAAGGTGGGCGACACGGTAGATGTATTTGTCTATCACGACTCCGAAGATAGATTGGTTGCCACCCGTGAAACACCGTTGGCAAAGGCCGGAGAGGTTGCCTATCTCAAGGTTGTGGATAAGACACTTCATGGGGTCTTTCTCGACTGGGGGCTCAGTGGCAAAGATTTATTTCTTCCCAACCGAAATCAGCAAGGCGGCATCTTTGTGGGGCACTCGTATGTCGTCTACGTCTATGTCGACGACATCACGGGGCGTTGCGTTGCCACGAACAAACTCAAGAGTTTTGTCAACAACGAGTTGCTGAGTGTAAAACCTCGGCAGGAGGTCGACATGCTTGTTGCTTCGGAGTCGGAGATTGGCTATCGTGTTGTGGTGGAGAATCGGCATTGGGGTATGCTCTATCGCAACCAACTGTTTCGCCCCATTGCCATCGGAGAGCGACTGAAGGGCTACGTCCGCCGCATCACCGAGGAGAATCGCATCGACCTGGCATTGCAACAGAGCGGATATGCCGGAGTGAAAGAGAGTGCCGACTCGCTCTTGACGTTGCTACGACAGGCCGGAGGCTCGTTGCCCCTCAACGACAACAGCTCGCCCGAAGAGATTCAACAGCACACGCAGCTGAGCAAGAAATCGTTCAAACGTTCGGTGGGCACGTTGCTCAAGAGCGGCACGATTGTCATGGATGAGCGAGGCATTCGGTTAAAAAGCAAAGCATAGAAAGCATAGAAGATGGCAACCTTCACCACCGCAGAGCGCGTATCGACAGAGGCCTCGGACAACTTTGTGTTGCAACGTTCGATGCTTGCCTACCGTCATGTGGCATCGATGGTCAGCGGCGATGTTCTTGAGATTGGCACCGGCACCGGCTATGGCATTGCAACGGTTGCTCCCCACTGCAACCACTTCACCTCGGTGGATAAGTATCTTGCACAGGGGCTCACCTCGACAGAGAAGATTACGCTGCGCAAGATGACCGTTCCGCCTCTCGATTTTCCGGATGCAACATTCGACTATGTATTCAGTTTTCAGGTAATCGAACATATCGACGATGACAAAGGTTTCGTGCGCGAAGTTGCCCGTGTGTTGAAGCCGGGGGGACGATTCATCGTCACCACGCCCCATGCACCCATGTCGCTGACTCGCAATCCGTGGCATGTGCGGGAGTATCGGATTGACGAACTCAACGCGTTGCTTGCACCGTCGTTTGCATCGGTGGAGCAATATGGTGTAGAGGGGAACGAAGCCGTCGCGGCTTACTACGAGAAGAACAAGCAGAGCGTAGCACGTCTGGCTCGTCTGGATATCCTCGACCTGCAGCATCGGTTGCCCCGGCGGTTGTTGCAACTCCCCTACGATGTGCTCAACCGCATCAACCGACGACGCCTGCTCCGGCAAAATCGTTCGCTCACCATGTCGCTCACCATGGACGATTATCGCATCTGTCCGGTTCACAGCACCTGCTACGACCTGTTCTACGTGGCGACCAAATGATTTTGATTAAGCGAAGGTAACACAAAACAGGTTGGACTGCTGACAGTCCAACCTGTTTTAGTTAAAGAGAGGTCGTTGCGCGCTACTTCGACTCCGAAGCATCGGCCACTACCATGTTTTTGTCGATACGCAACGTCACATTGCTGTCGACCTCGATGAGTAGCGTGGTCTCCTTGATCTCCTTCACGGTGCCGTAGATACCTCCTGCCGTTACAATCTTGTCGCCCTTTTTCAGACCATCGCGGAATTTTTGCATCTCCTTGCGACGCTTTGACTCGGGACGAAACATAAATAGCCACATCACGACCAGAATCAATGCCAGCATGATGTAGAAACTCCACGGCGAGGGTTGCTGTGGCTGAGCTGCCTGTAAAAATGTGTTCAACATATCCTTATGATTTTAAGTTCAACTTCTCTCAACAAAGATAAACATTTTTTTGTTATCTCCTATCGGATTATTCGACCTCCGCTTCTACGCAGAGTCGCAAAGGTTGTTCCAAAGCAGAGAAATAGACGCGCACCACCTTAAACAACCACCCTTGTTGTCCCGATGTATCGAAGAGAAGTGCCACCGAAAGGGTGTCGGAGGGGAGAATCGGTTTCGACTCGTACTCCAAAGTTGTGCAACCGCACGATGTCTCGCTACGCAATACCACCATCGGAGTGTCGAAGCCGTTGCGAATGCCCAACGGCAACCGAGCCACCTCGCCCGAATGTAACCGTCCGAAACGGATGGTGTCTGAAAATGTCTGCTCCGCTATGCGTGTGGGTGAGATGTCGAGCACGGTCCCGACGAAGGGCTGTCGCGAAGGTTGTGAATTACACCCTACGCCACACAGTGCCGCACCGACGACGAATGCACCGACAAGAAGCGAGCCTCTGCACCCCATTGGACACACTAAATCAGGCCTCTACCCGATTTTTGGATTTTGCCCTCCTCGCGAAGTGCAATCACCATCTTGTCGAGAACGCCGTTGATGAAGACACTGCTGCCGGCGCCCGAATAGTATTTCGATATCTCGATATACTCGTCGAGGGTCACCTTTACCGGAATCTCCGGACATGCCTGCAACTCAGCGACGGCAGTTGCCAAAATCAGATAGTCCATAAACGCAATGCGCTCTACATCCCAATTGTTGGTAAAACGCTCGATGTAGTGCTGCGTCTGGTCGTAGTTGACCAGCACCTTCTCGAAGAGCGTCTTGACGAAGTTCAGGTCGTCGTCGCTCTTGAACTTGGGAAGCACCTTCACCGAAGCGGTCGAGGCACGCAGATTGGTCAGTGTGCGAAGTACCATGGTCAGGGCAAAGCCCAAATCGTCGTTCCACAAAATCGACTGCTCCTCCAAAACGCGCTCCAACTCTTCGCTATCCTCCAGCTCCGTGCGATAGAAGGTCTCTACAAGTTGTTTATCCTCGGAGAAACTGCTCGATGAATTCTCCATGTAACGGTGATAGTAGTCCGATGCCTGCAATTGTGTGTAGATCTGACGAATCAGCTCGGGATATTGCGCCCACGAGAGTCGATGTGTCTCCAAATAGTCGTTGATTGTATCGCTCGATGCAAGCATCGTGATGACACGATTCTCAACGAACTTGGTGTTTGGATTTAAATCTTCGTAGGTGGGAAGTTTCTTCTGCCGAGCGGCATCAATTCGCGACATGGCGTAACGACGCACATCGACGATGAGTGCCATCATCTGGAAATAGAGGTCGTAGGTTTTGTCAATGGATGCGAGTAGTGTCTTTTCCGATGCCATCATGTTGGATGCATCTGATTTCAAGTGGCCATATAGCGCTTTAATAACCTTGACTCTAAGTAATCTGCGACTTAACATATTTCTGAGAACTAATTGCTTTCTATCTTTTTCGAGGGGCAAAGTTAGTAAACAATTTACAAACGACAAGAGTCCACTTCAGAATATTTCGCACCGATGCAGCGATGCCGACAGCCCGAAAATTTGCATCGACACCGTTGCGATGGACGCGGCATGAAAGAATCGGTCGATATTGATGATTCTCAAAGGCAATTCCTGCGAAACAGTTGTCACACACCGAAAAAAAGGCTACCTTTGCGGTGTTTTAATTTTTTGCGTCATGGAGAAAAGTATCGTATTTACCACTCAAGGTACTTGCTCAAAAGAGATCGACGTTGTTGTCGAGAACGGTCTGATCAAACATGTTGAATTTGTAGGAGGTTGCCATGGGAACACCCAAGGAATCGCTGCACTTGTGAAGGGAATGAGCATCACAGAGGCGATTTCGCGTTTGGAGGGTATCGACTGCCGAGGACGTGGCACCTCGTGTCCGGACCAACTCACCAAGGCCCTTCGCAAACTCGTTTAACGGCGAATCCCCAACCCAAGCCGATTTTCGCCCTTGTCGCCCCTGCGGGGATGGACAAGTTGAACTCCTCAAATAGGCCTCATCACTTGTTTGTCGTGGTATGACTTTTGCGTGATGCACTCAACAAAAGAGTGCATCATGTATTTGTTGTGGTATCTGCTCATTGGACTTTTTGCCGGATGTATGGCCGGTTTGTTGGTCCGCGGTCGTAGTTTGGGTTTGTTGGCCAACCTGATTGTCGGCATAGCCGGTGGCGTGTTGGGTGGTTGGCTTCTGTCGCTGTTTGGCTGGGTGGCGTATGGCTCGTGGGCGAGTCTGATTACCTCCTTTGTGGGAGCCGTCGTTCTGTTGGGAGTGGTTGCATTGGTCTCCGATGACTGATGCCGATGTAGAAAGCGCATCTGACGGCTCAACGGCTCACCGAAAAGGGGTGTTAGGCAGGCTCGTGCGCAAGATGTAGATGTCTCATCGGAGTTGTGTTGCGACGCCGAGATTTGCGAAATAGTTATCTGATGCGCAATAGATAGTCAAAAAAATTTGGCAATTTCAAATCTTTGCCGTACCTTTGCTGACGCTTACGAGCTCAGGATTGAGCTATGGTGTAATGGTAACACAGCAGATTTTGGTTCTGTCGTTTTGGGTTCGAATCCCGATAGCTCAACAACAAAGGTCGCAGT
>CAYUJP010000024.1:0-14281 GCA_964445055.1 uncultured Alistipes sp. | reverse complement strand
TGGATACACACCGCTGCCAACAGCGACAATCCGTGGAGCATCGCCGAAGATGAACTGATGGAACGCATGACCGAATCGACCAAATCGGTAGTTGACCATTTCGGCAAACATATCACCTACGTCAATGTTATGCGCAATATGTCGGTTGACTGCGATTGCGCCGGAACACATGCGGCTCCCGTTGTTACGCCCAATGTGGGCATACTTTCGTCAACCGATATACTGGCACTCGACCAAGCCTGCGTAGATTTGATCTATGCCATGACCGAAGCCGAGCATCACGACTTGGTGGAGCGTATCGAGACGCGCCACGGTCTGCGCCAACTCTCCTACATGAAGGAACTCGGCATGGGCAATACCCGATACATCCTTATCGACCTCGACAATGGTGGCAAACGCATCACTGCCGCTGAAGCCGTTGCGGGACTTAAACCTTTCGTGGCTACGAAATAAAATTTGTTTCTATCATCGTCTTGTCGTACCTTTGTGTGCAATAGGGTAGTACCTCTCGTGTGTGCGAACCGCTCACGCCGAGTGGACTGCGTTTGTGAGATAAAACCAAATGTGGTAATGAAAAGAATCATAGCAATAGGAGTTGCGTTGCTGGCTTACGGTAGCCTTATGGCGCAAACTGCCGAGGTATTTCGTTCGGAATTTGTCCCCTTTGATACGCGTGACGATGCCGCTACGCTCAAGCGGGGTAGCATCTCACACTACGAGACCTTCTCTCCTAAGGTGATTCTTCGTCAGGCCGATACGGTGACGGTGGGTCAGGTGGTCGATGTGCCATTGCTCATGACCGACCGCGACATCTATCTTCATCTGGAGAATGTGGGACAGGCCTACACCTTGCTGGTGAACAACCAACGGGTAGCCTCAGTAGAGGACGACCGCACACCGCGCGAGTTTCTCATTTCGCCCTACATCAAGGAGGGACAAAATGCGGTGATGCTCGACTTGCGTCCTTCGCGAACTCCGCAACTGCAGGCCGATAAGCCGACAGCACGTGCCACCTACGACAACAGCTATCTGATTTTCCAGCACAAGTTGCATGTCGATGACTATCGACTCACGTTGGCTCCCGATTCTACCCGAAAATACGGTCTGCTGAAACTCGACATCGTGGTGAAAAACTCTTACAAGGGCGAAGAACCCATCACTGCGGGTTACGACATCTACGACCCTAAGGGTAAGTTGCTCGATTATGGCTCGAAAGAGGTGCTTGTGGCGGGAAATAGCCGTGATACCGTGCACATCGAACGTCTCATCTACCAAGTGGATGCCAATCGGTGGGGTACTCGTCAGCAACCTCTCTACAAGGTGACCCTCTACACCAAACGCAACAGCATGCTGTGGGAGTATATTCCACTGCGTGTGGGATTCAACGAGGTGACTTATGCCGATGGACAGTTCTACCATTTTGGTACACCGCTGAAGCTGAGCAGCCGAGCGTACAACGCCGCCAAGGACGAAGCGACGACACAACAAGAGCTGAAAAAACTGAAACTACAAGGCATCAACCTTCTGTTACCCGACTATCCACAACCCTATTGGTACTATGCTTTGGCCGACCGATTGGGATTCTTTGTCATCGATTGTGCCGCTATATATGCTCCTGAAGCCGTCGCCAATCGCGCTGTGGGGGGTACTCCTTCCAACGACCCATCGCTTTGCGACGAGTTCATCGGTCGAGTGAAGGCAATGTATGCCCGTTCGCGTAACCACACCTCCATCATTGGCTTCTCGTTGGGACGTAATTCGGGCAATGGTTACAACATGTACAAGGCCTATCAGTGGTTGCGCCAAACAGAGCCTACGTTGCCTGTCTTCTATGTGGGTGCCGATGGCGAGTGGAATACCGACGATCCGGAGGGCCGCGTGCTGAAACCGTGATGCCATGAACGTCGATTTGATAGCCGTAGGAAAGACCGATTCAAAAGAGATAGAGGCCCTGATAGCACTCTATCAGCGACGCATCAGCCACTATTGTCGTTTTGCAGTCACTTTGCTTCCCGACATTCGCAACACCAAGTCGCTCTCGGAGGGACAACAACGCACAGCCGAGGGCGAACTGATTTTACGCCAGGTGGACGATGGCGATGTGGTGGTGTTGCTCGATGAGCGGGGCGAACAGTTGCGCTCGACCGAGTTTGCTACGTGGATGCAGAAGCGAATGTTGAGCGGTCTGCGCCGATTGGTCTTTGTCATTGGTGGGCCTTATGGCTTCTCCGAGGCGGTCTATGCACGTGCCAACGCCAAACTCTCCCTTTCGCGCATGACCTATTCGCATCAGTTGGTGCGCGTGGTCTTTGTGGAACAAATCTATCGTGCCTTTACGATTCTCAACCATGAACCCTACCACCACGAATAGCGCTGCTTTGCGACCACTGATAGCCGTTGTTACTCCATCAACCTTGTCGGGCATCGGGTTGAAGTGCCTGTTGGAACGCATCATTCCGATGGCGGAGGTCGAACTCTTCAGCAATTTCGACAGTTTTGTTGCGACACACGTAGATCGGTTCTTTCACTTCTTTGTCGCCTCATCGCTCTTTGTGGAGCACAATGCCTTCTTTCTGCAACGCAGCCACCAAAGTATTCTGCTCACCGAAGGGGTTCCACAGTCGTCGTTGCGACAGTTGCATTGGATCGATGTCACTCAGGCGGAGGAGGCATTGGTGCGCGACTTGTTGCGGTTGCACCAACATGCACACCGCAACGGATATCCGGTGGAGTTGCCCAAGATGACCGACACACACTCCTCGTCGTCGCGGGTCTCTCGCGATGAATTGACAACACGTGAAATAGATGTGCTGCGCTCTATTGTCCGAGGCCGACTGAACAAACAGATTGCCGACGAGTTGCATATCGCTCTTACGACGGTTATTTCGCACCGTCGTAACCTCATTGCAAAGTTGGGTATTCGTTCGGTGTCGGCACTCACAATTTATGCTGTAACAAAGGGGTATGTCGATGCCGAACAATTGGCCGACGAGCGGTGATAAATAATCCGATGGGGAGGCAAGCGGTATTTTTCTAATATCTTGTTCTTTTTGACCAATATTTTATAACTTTGCAGTTCGGAAAAGTTAAATATACTCATATAATACTATGCTAACATTAAAACAACTGCGTGATGACAAGGAGCTGGCGATTCGTCGTCTGGCCAAGAAGGGTGTAGATGCTCGTCCCGTCATTGAGCAGATAGAGAAACTCGATGACCGTCGTAAGGCCATTCAACTGGAGTTGGATACTTGCCTTGCCGAGCAGAACAAAGCGGCCAAGATGATTGGTGCGCTGATGGGCCAGGGCAAGCGCGATGAGGCTGAAGCAAAGAAGGCCGAGGTATCGGCACTGAAGGAGCGTTCGGCTAAGCTTGCTGCAGAGCAGAAAGAGGTGGAGAGTGACTTGCAGGCGCAGATTGTGTTGTTGCCGAATTTCCCCGCTGAGATTGTTCCCGAGGGAAAGAGTGCAGAGGATAATTTGGTGGTAAAGTTGGTGGAAAACTACACGTCGCTGCCTGCTGATGCACTGCCTCACTGGGAGTTGGCTAAGAAGTACGACATCATCGACTTCGACTTGGGCGTGAAACTTACCGGTGCCGGTTTCCCTGTCTACAAGGGCAAGGGCGCTCGGTTGCAACGTGCCCTGATCAACTACTTCCTCGACTACAACACTCGTGCCGGCTATCAAGAGGTAGAACCTCCTGTGATGGTCAACGAGGCATCGGGTTTCGGCACGGGACAGTTGCCCGATAAGGAGGGACAGATGTACCATGCTACGGTCGACAACTTCTATATGGTACCGACTGCAGAGGTGCCTGTGACCAACATCTTCCGCGATGTTATCCTCGACGAGAAAGATTTTCCGGTGAAGATGACCGCCTACACGCCTTGCTTCCGTCGTGAGGCAGGTTCCTATGGCAAAGACGTGCGTGGCTTGAACCGCCTGCACCAATTCGACAAGGTAGAGATTGTGCGTCTTTCCTTGCCGGATAGCTCCTATGAGGCACTCGACGATATGGTGGCCCATGTCGAGGGTTTGGTGCAATCGTTAGGTCTGCCCTACCGCATCTTGCGCCTTTGCGGAGGTGATATGTCGTTCACTTCGGCACTGACCTACGACTTCGAGGTCTACTCCGAGGCACAGAAACGTTGGTTGGAGGTATCGTCGGTATCGAATTTCGAATCGTTCCAAGCCAATCGTCTGAAGTTGCGCTATCGCGATGCCAACAAGAAGACACAGTTGGCACACACATTGAACGGTTCGTCGTTGGCGTTGCCTCGTATCGTTGCCGCTCTGTTGGAGAACAACCAGACTCCCGAAGGAATCCGCATTCCTGAGGTTTTGGTCCCCTACACCGGATTTGATATTATCAAATAATATTGTACCTTTGCTCATACACTTAACACAAAATCAATAAAACAATGGCTTACAAAATTACCGATTCGTGCGTTGCCTGTGGCACATGTATTGGCGAGTGTCCCGTTGAGGCTATCTCGGAGGGCGATATCTATGTGATTGACCCCGATAAGTGCATCGACTGCGGAACTTGCGCAGGTGTTTGCCCTAACGAGGCTATCGTTCCGGGTGAATAATCATCTTACGAACACGCAACATAGAGGGCCTTCCGCATGTCGGAAGGTCTTTTATTTTAGGGGGCAAAAGTGGCATCGATGTTGTGGGGTAACTCTTGCTTAAGGTGAGCGATAGATGCAAAAAGTTGTGGCCGATGTGAAATTTATCAGAGAAAACGAAATGAGTCTATCGTTTCTGTTGAATAATTGTTACCTTTGTTAGCCGTTTTTCGCATAATGTGTAGACGACACTATCTTATTGGTCAAAGAGTGTATTTTTTATGAAAGAGCAGATACAGCGATTCGGAAAGTCCTTGAGTGGTATGGTGATGCCCAACATTGGAGCATTCATCGCTTGGGGATTTATCACGGCTCTATTTATCCCCACGGGATGGTGGCCCAACGAACGATTGGGACAGTTGGTTGGACCTATGTTGCGCTATCTGCTTCCATTGCTGATTGCCATAACCGCAGGACGGCGTGTCGCCGGTGACCGTGGTGGAGTTATCGCTGCTGTGGCGGCAATGGGCGTGATATTGGGTAGCGATATCCCGATGTTCATTGGAGCAATGGCGATTGGCCCTTTTGCCGGATGGGTGATTCGTAAATTCGACAGTTGGGCCGAGGGACGTATTCCCGCAGGTTTCGAGATGTTGGTCAACAACTTCTCCGTTGGTATCTTGGGTATAGGTTGTGCCCTGATTGGTTTCTACGGCATAGGCCCTGTCATTACGACATTGACTGCAGGATTGTCGAGCGGTGTGTCGTTCATGATTGAACACGGCTTGTTACCATTGGTGGCCATCTTTGTAGAGCCGGCTAAGGTGCTGTTTCTGAACAATGCCATCAATCACGGCATCTTTTCACCCATAGGTATCGAGCAGGCCAGTCAGTCAGGCCAATCCATCATGTTCTTGTTAGAGACCAATCCGGGTCCGGGTGTGGGCGTGTTATTTGCCTATTGGGCATTTGCCAAGGGCGCAGCGAGGTCATCAGCCCCCGGTGCCATCATCATCCAGTTCTTTGGAGGAATCCACGAAATCTATTTCCCCTATGTGCTGATGCGTCCGCTCATTATCTTAGCTCCCATTGCTGGTTCTGCTGCGGCCATCTGCTTCTACTCTGCAGTCCACACGGGCTTGACCGCTGTGGCATCGCCGGGTAGTATCCTTGCCGTGTTGGCAATGGCTCCTAAGGGTCAGACCTTGTTGGTACTTCTGGGGGTACTCATTGCGGCACTTGTTTCGTTTGTTGTGGCAATGCCCATCGTGCGGAGTGCCCACATTGCAGAGGTCAAAGCTATCGTTAAGCCCAATGGTAAAGTGATTGGGGGCACCACGGTACAGCCAACCGCACAACACACGGTTACAACCATTCGCAAGGTGGTTTTTGCTTGCGATGCGGGCATGGGGTCGAGTGCTATGGGCGCTACCCGTTTTCGTCGACGCATAGCATCGCTACAGAGTGGGGTGCAGGTGACCAATAGTTCGGTAGATGCCATCCCCGAGCAGACCGACATCGTGGTGTGTCAGGCGCAACTTGCGCAACGTGCAACCGCTTCGGCGCCAACCTCAGAGGTTGTTGTGATTGAAAATTTCCTTGCGGATGCTGCTTTGGACCATCTTTTCGAACGGATTGAACAACAAACAAAATCGGTTGCCCCGACCGAACAGCCTGCCCCGACCATCGCGCAACCTGCCACAACGCCGACCGGGTTACTTACATTGCAGGGTATTCGCACCGGTTTGCCTTCGGTAGACAAGCAGACGGCAATACGCGCAGCCGGCGAGTTGTTGGCAGCGTGTGGCTATGTAGACGACAGCTACGCCGATGCGATGTTGGCGCGCGAAGAGGTCACTACTACCTACTTGGGCATGGGCATCGCCATTCCACATGGTACATCTGATGCAAAATCTCGGATTCAACACTCAGGTATTGTGGTGATGCAATATCCCGAAGGAGTGCCTTTTGGTGAAGAGCGTGCACAACTTATCATCGGTATTGCCGGTGTGGGAGACGAACATATTGAAATTTTATCTCAGGTTACTTCGGCACTTGAGGACGAAGAGGTTCTCGAACAACTGAAGACCACAACAAATCCGCACTACATTTTAGAAAAACTAAGTAATAATCAGCAGTAGAACATATGGTATCAAAGAAGATAAAGATTGTTGCCCCCAATGGCATGCATGCACGGCCGGTTTCGGCACTGGTAGCGTTGGTCAAAACCTCCGGACAGCAAGTGATGTTGCGCACACCTCAGAAGTCGGTCAGTGGCTCCAGCATGATAGGTATCCTCTCCTTAGGACTGAAACAGGGTGCAGAGGTCGAGGTCGAGGTCATGGGCGATCGCGAGCAAGAGGTGCTCGACCAAATTGTGACACTCATTGAGTCGATAAAAGAGTAAATCGATAGATAAGCTATGCAACGCATCGTTCTTCAGTCGCAGCCACTTGGCAAGATTGCCATAGGCCGAGCATGGCGCTACCACGTTCATCGTTATCAACGGTCCGAGCGTGAAGTGCCTGTCGCAGCGCGTGATGCGGAGCAACATGCCTTTGAACAGGCGGTAGCCACTACGCGCGATGATCTGCGCACGTTGGCTCAGCAGAACGATATCTTTGCTGCCCATCTCGAACTTCTGGAAGACCCGATGTTGGAACAACGGGTGTCTGAGTTGATTGCCGAGGGACGATGTGCAACCGATGCTGTCAGCCTCGCATCTGATGAGTTGTCGGCCTTGTTCGACAACATTGACGACGAGTATCTACGTGCTCGTGCCGACGATGTGCGCGATGTGTGTCATCGAGTATTGCAACATCTCTTGCCTCAGGAGCACAATGCACTCTCCGACATTCCCGAAGGGGCTATTCTTCTGGCCGAGGAACTTGCACCGTCAGATACGGTGCATATCGACTTTCAACGTGTGGCAGGTATCATCACCCGGTGTGGCAGTGTCACCAGCCACCTTGCAATATTAGCGCGTAACTTAGGCGTTGTCGCTGTGGTGGGTTTGGGTGACGACTACGATACGATAGCCGACGACGAACAACTCATCATCGATGGCAAAGCCTCGCTGTTGCTCTGTTCGCCCGACGATGAGGTGTTGCGCAATTACACAGCACAGCTTCACCAAGATTGTCGTGAGGAGGCGGAGGCACAACGTATCGCTACAGAAAGTGCAGTCATGCGCAGTGGCGAACAAATTGCGATTTATGCCAACGCCGGAAGTGTCGAGGAGGTACAGCGTGCCATGACATGTGGTGCCGAGGGTATCGGACTGTTTCGTAGCGAATTTCTCTACATGCAACAGTCGCAATTCCCATCGGAGCAGACGCAAGCACAGATATACAGCGAAGCGGCCAAGTGCTGTCGGCGTGGACCGTTGACCATCCGCACCCTCGATATTGGGGGCGACAAAGCGTTGCCTTACTACACCTTCCCCAAGGAGGAGAATCCCTTTTTGGGGTGGCGTGCCATCCGCTTCACGTTGGAGCTACGCGACATCTTTCGTACACAGTTGCGGGCCATCTTGCGAGCCAGTGCTGTGGGGCGCGTCCGTGTCATGTTTCCGATGATTATCTCACTCGACGAGTTGCGCGATGCGAAGGCATTGCTCCGCACCTGCATGGACGAACTGCGCGCGGAGGGGGTGCCCTTCGACGAGCAGATTGCCGTTGGCGTCATGGTAGAGACGCCATCTGCGGTGTGGCTGGCCGATGAGTTGGCCGCCGAGGTCGATTTCTTTAGTTTGGGCACCAACGACCTGACGCAATACTTGCTCTGTGTAGACCGAGGCAATACCCACATATCCGCCTTATACGACTCGTTGCATCCCGCTGTTGTGCGTGCGATACGTCAGGTGGCCGATGCCGCTCACCGTCATCATTGCGAGGTGGGTATCTGTGGTGAATTTGCTGCCAACCCTGCCCACACCGCGTTGCTTGTGGGGTTGGGACTCGATGAGTTGAGTGTTGCCTCTTCGCAAGTTGCCAAGGTGAAGCAGCAGGTGCGGGCAACCGATTCCACCGAGGCACAGACTTTGGCACAACGGGCTTTGAAATCATCCACCGTTGCAGCCATTCATGCGTTGATTGAAAAACAAACACCGGACGAAACAAATAACCGATAAAACCTTTAAATGAAAAACCTTACTATGAAACGTACCCTTTTACTCCTTGCATGTAGCCTGCTTACAGTGTGGAACATGCGTGCTCAGGACGAACATCTTATCATTTGGGACAATACGACGGCACCTACGTCGAGCGAACTTTTTGGCCCTACCTTCATCGAGAAGGGCGTCTATGAGGCCAACAACAATGTTGCGGAACTCTTCCTCTACAAAGCTGCGGAGCCTACGGGTCGTGCGGTGGTAGTCTGCCCCGGTGGAGGGTATCACAATCTGGCTATCGGCTACGAGGGACACGACTTGGCCAAGTGGTTGGCCGAGCATGGAACGACTGCAGCCGTGTTGAAATACCGTATGCCCAACGGCCATTGCGAAGTTCCGCGCAACGATGCCGAGCAGGCGTTACGCATTATGCGCGAACACGCTACGGAGTGGGGCTTCGATGCTTCGCGTGTAGGCATCATCGGCTCATCGGCAGGCGGCCATTTAGCGGCCAGTGTCGGTACGATTTCAGACGAGAAACCCGCCTTCATGGTGCTCTTCTATCCGGTGATTACCGCTGAGATAGGCAAGTTGCACAAACTTTCGTTCAAGTATCTGTTGGGCGAGAACTACTCTCCGGAGAAGGCACGCAACTATTCGCTTGAGAAGCGGGTGTCGGCACTTACACCTCCTACCTTGTTGTTGCTGAGCGACGACGACAAAGTTGTTCCGACCATCAACAGCATCCTCTTCTATGAGGCATTGAAACAGAATGGGGTGAAGGCCTCCATGCACATCTTCCCTTCGGGTGGTCATGGTTGGGGCATCAAACCCGAATTTACCTACATTCAGCAGTGGCAGGCCCATGTGCTCGATTGGCTGAATCAATTTTAACAAATCTGCATATTTAACTTTTATATAAAAGGACTATGAAAAGAGCTATTCAATTCGGCGCCGGAAACATCGGACGAGGTTTCATTGGTGCAGTACTCTCGCAGGCTGGATACCATGTGGTATTTGCTGATGTGAACATGGAGATTATCGATCGTATCAATCACGATGGTAACTACACCGTGCATATCATGGATGTAGAGAGTCGTGATTTGCACATTAGCGACATATCGGGTGTGAACTCCGGTAGCGACGACATCGTTGCAGAAATCGTAAAGGCTGAGCTCATCACCACAGCCGTAGGTCTGCGCATTCTGCCCTATATTGCTCCGGCCATCGCCAAAGGTATTGCCGCACGCCGTGCAGCATCGGTCGAGGCACCGCTCAACATTGTAGCTTGCGAAAACGGTATTCGTGCAACTTCGCAACTCAAGGAGGAGGTCTACAAGCACCTTTCGGCAGACGATGCCGCATGGAGTGCAACCCACGTAGGTTTTGCCGACTGCTCGGTTGACCGTATCGTACCTCCGGTGCGTAGCGAGAATCCAATCGATGTAGTGGTAGAGAACTTCTATGAGTGGAACGTTGAGGAGAAGTCGTTTGTAGGAGGTGCTCCGCACATCGAGGGCATGAATCTGGCCGACAATCTGTTGGCATACATCGAGCGTAAACTCTTCACGCTGAACACAGGCCATGCAATTACCGCCTATCTGGGCCGTATGAAGGGATTGAAGACCATCGACGAGAGTATTGCCGATGCGACGATTTTTGCCATCGTTAAGGAGGCTATGCAGCAGAGCGGTATGGCATTGGTTAAGAAGTTCGGTTTCGACAAGGAGGCTCACTTCAAGTATATCGACAAGATTATCGGTCGTTTCAAGAATCCTTACCTCAAGGACGATGTGACCCGTGTAGGACGTGAACCACTGCGCAAACTCTCATCGAGCGATCGTCTGATTAAGCCGATGTTGACAGCTCGCGAGTACGGATTGCCTTGCGACAAGCTCTTGCTGGGTATCGGTGCTGCGTTGCACTACAACAACCCCGAAGACCCCCAGAGCGTGAAGATGCAGGAGCTGATTGCAGCCAAAGGGTTGCGTCAGGCTGTGGCTGAGATTGCCTCGATTGCCTCCACCGACCCTGTCATCGATGAGATTGCTACTGCTACGGCTGATGTAGAACGTGTTGTCCGTTAAAAAACCTTACCAAATGAAACGCAGTCTGATATCGATGGCAGCGCTACTGTTGGTAGCGTTGGCAGTGACTCCCTGCCGTGCTGAAGAGAAGGCAGGCGAGACCCCAAAACTTCATACGGTGCAAATCAACAGTTTGGACGATTTGAAAGCCTACTTCGCTTACAATCCCAAACGCGACATCATCGTCAGCGGACACCGCGGAGGTATGATGCCCAACTATCCCGAGAATTGCATCGAATCTTGTGAGAAGACTTTGTCGCTGATGCCGACCTTCTTTGAGATTGATTTCAGCTTCACGCGCGATAGTGTGATGGTGCTCATGCACGACTTGACCATCGACCGCACAACCACCGGCAAGGGTAAAATTTCCGACTACACCTACGAGGAGTTGCAGCAGTTCAACCTGGTCGATCGTTCGGGAAATGTTACTCCCTACAAGATACCTCGTTTGAAGGATATGTTGGAGTGGGGTAAGGACAAGGTGGCCTTCAATTTCGACAATAAGTACATCAACACCAAAGGCGTCAGCGAGGAGGTACGTCGTGCCAGTCTCGACTACTACATCCGCCAACTGAAGCCGGGAGGTGATTGGTCGATGTACCACAACATCATGCTCAGCGTTCGTTCGTTGGATGAAGCCATGTACTACTGGAACAACGGCATTCGCAACGTGATGTTCTGTTGCGAGATTAGCTCGCGCGAGATGTACGATGCTTACGATGCTTGTCCGATACCTTGGGACTACATCATGGCGTACATCCGCTTGTCGGTTGATCCTGAGTTGCAGGAGGTCTATGACCTGTTGCACGCCAAAGGGGTCTCGACGATGATCTCTATCACCGGTTCATCCGACAAGATTAAGAATGCACGCGACCGCAAGGTAGCCTATCTGCGCGAATTGGTCTCCGAGCCCGATTTGATTGAGACCGACTACCCTTCGGAGTTTGTGGGGTTGCCCTCGTCGCGTGAGGAGATTCATGCGTTGCAGGACCGAGCTATCGCCGGAAATCGGGGTACAGTGAAATCCTCCAAGCGCAACAAACGTAACAAGTAGCGAACAACCTACGGTAGAGAGGGAGACAACTTTTCAAGAGTCGTCTCCCTCTCTCTTTATTAGAACGACACACCTACGCGCACCCCAAATCGATTGATGTTGTGCAGTCGGTAGATGAGTAGTGACCCATTGTTGCTGGCATAACTATAGTAGGTAGCTACGTGTATGCCAAACCGTTGCGAGGGGTTGGGAAAGATGCTTATTCCCACTTCGGGCGAGAGGTATACTCCCCACAAATCGGTCGATTGTTGTAGCACATAGTAGTAGGATGACATTTGTGCATAGTCGGCACCTATGCGCAAGGCTGCATAGGGTTGCACGACTCCCTTTTTGGTGATGTTGTAGCGTGTCACAGCACCGAATGGAAGCTCAAAGAGCGTGTGTTTCTGTGCGGTGGTCAAGGCCGCACCGTCACCGAGGTCGAGTGTGCGACGTGCAATAGACTCCAGATTGGTTTGATAGGCTACAAAGGCTCCAATGGTGATGTTGGGCGTGAGGAAGTAGCCTCCTTCGAAGTTCATGCCCCAGCCTGAGGCCTTGTCGGCAAAGTCGCTTCCTAAAGGCACGGCTATCTGCCAATCGACATTGAGATAGGTGTTGCGAATGAGCTGGGCATGCGCGATGGGTATGCCGCAACATGCGACACAAAGGAGCGTGCTGAGAATCTTTTTCATGGCTTTGCAGTTATAGGGTGAGCGAAGATACGGTGAGGTCGGGTGACTGTTCAAAGGCCTGATCGATGGCCGTTAGCGTACGTTGCAGATTCACATATTGCGACGAGGTGAGCAATCCTCCGATAAAACTGTTCCACACAACGGGTAACTTTCCATTGCGTTGCGTGGACGACAGATTCACCATCTCGATAATCATCGAACCGGAGGTATATCCATAGTACACCTCATAGGGGTAGTACCACCCGCTCCAATTTCCCCAATAGTTGGGCGACCAATAGTAGGGATAATTCCACCACCAATAGGGCTCGTTGTACCCCACATAGTAGGTGACCTGTTCGATGTAGCTCACCTGTACCCCCAGATGCGCCTCGCTTTTGTCGGTTGTGCGTGTGAAGTTGCGTGCCTCCAATTCCGAGCTGAGAGCAGTGAGAATCTGTTGAGCCTCCGTATCTTTCCAATATTCGCTACGTCCCGATTTACCGAAGAGCAGAATGCTATCGGGAAGGTAAAAAGTGTCCAATGCTGTGAAATCGACCTGCTGGTCTACATCGGTGTAGACCATGTAGTCTTGGTAGAGTCCATCTAAGGTGGGCTCTTGTTGGCAGGAGGCAAATGCTACGCTTAGTAGCACCATCCCACAAGTGAAGTGTTTTCCTAAGGCCATAATTAGGTATTCTTTTGAAGTACAAAAAACTTCTACTCAAATACCATTCCATTTTGCCGAAACAGACGGCTCTCGCTCGACAACCGCTGCAGCCTTTGTCCATTTGTTCAAGTTTACGGGTCTTCTTATCTCAGTTTTACAAATACCTTTAGTTGACAATAATGCCTGTGGGTATAGAATCAATCTTTGATTTTGGTTGTAAATCATGTAAATTACTGTGAAACAAACGAGAATATTAGCCGAGTATTTAAATGTTTGTAGCTATATTTGTGTTGTTAGTTAGTGACAAAATTCTACACCGATGAATAAACTTGTTAGAACCGCTCTAATCGTAATACTTGTTATATCGGCATTTGTGCTGGTGTGTAATGTATTAGTCGAGATTAATTCGCGCGGAAAAACGTTCGATGAAGTTGACGACGTTCCGCAGTACACATATGGCTTGTTGTTAGCGACATCACCGATTACGTCAACCGGTGCTCATAACTTTTATTTCGATAACCGCATCGAGGCGACGGATGAATTGTACAAAGCGGGTAAAATTCGCTTTGTAATTGCCAGTGGTGGAGACTATTCAAAGACGCAAAATATCGGATGCGACGAACCTGTGGCAATACGAGATTCATTAGTAGCTCGTGGTATTCCGTCAGGGCGAATACTTCTTGACTATGATGGAGAGCGAACAATAAACTCTATTATAAAAGCGAAGAATGTATATGAGCTTGATTCACTTGTGCTAATCTCGCAGAAGAACCACAATCAGCGTGCCATCTATCTTGCCGAGCATTACAATCTGAAGGCAATTGGCTATAATGCACGACCATCGCACATCCGCCGTAGCCGCATCAAGAACAATATTCGCGAGTACCTCGCACGTACAAAAATGTTTCTTGACATCATGTTTGGACGCAAGCCGGATTATCTTCATGCTCGTTTGGATAGCATGAGAATGATGGATAAGATTCGCATGATAAGTATGGTCGAGATGGACAAAAGAGCAGAGGTATACGAGTATTTCAAATACCTATCATCGGTAGCCGGGCACAATGAGCAGGATACCATCGTGGGAAACTTTACCGGCCATGGTATTGATACTCTCTATATTGAAACAGAACCT
>CAYUJP010000023.1:6436-14362 GCA_964445055.1 uncultured Alistipes sp. | reverse complement strand
TGTACTCATAGCGATAGTCGAAAAGACAAGCAGTAATGTCGCTCAACACGGCAGAGCCCGTAGCATAGCCTCCGGCACCACGACCAAACATAAATTGTTTGTCGTAGAATAATCCTTTGATGACTACACCGTTGAACTCATCCTCAACATTGTAGATGTACTTGTTGCGTGAAAGCAATTGTGGCATAACACTCATGATTAATCGGTTGTCAGGGAGCTTTTCAACATGGGCTACCAACTTGATGCGACGCCCTTTCTCCAGGGCAAATCGAATATCCTCGTCATTGGTATGACCAATGCCGAAGGTAAAAATACGTTCGGGCGCAACGTAGAGACCGAAGGCATGCATGGTGATGATGACCAACTTGAAGAGCGAGTCCCAACCATCGATGTCGAGAGAGGGATTACTTTCAGCAAAGCCTGCTTTTTGGGCAAGTTGTAGCGCCTCGGCATAGCCCATGTTCTCGTTGAATATCTTGGAGAGGATGAAGTTCGACGAACCGTTGAGGATACCTTTCACGGAGATGAGTAGATCGTTGTCATAGTACTCTTCGAGATTACGAATAACCGGGATACTACCACAGGCAGAGGCATCATAGAGCAGAGCTGTGTGATATTCACGTTGCAAGTCGATGAGTTCCTCAAGATGATATGCAAGCATCTTTTTGTTACCCGATACTACGGGAATGCCTTGTTGCAGAGCACGTTTAACGATGGCGTAAGCAGCATCTGCATCGTCAATCAGTTCGACAATGAGATTGATGGAAGGGTCGTTGAAAATATCATCGGCACAATCTGTGAAGTTTGCTTGCACTGCTCGAGGCTTGCGAAGGTTCCGCACACAGATGCGCTTGATGACAATCTGTTGCATGCCAACTCGTTGCAAAACTTCAAAGAGACCTCGTCCTACGGTGCCAAATCCGAAAAGACCTATATTGAATTGTTTATCACTCATATATACTTGCTTTAGCGCATGAATTCTTGAATCATGCGGTTCAATTGTTCGTATTCAATTAAAAATCCGTCGTGCCCATAGAATGACTCTATCTGTGCATACTGTGCCTGAGGAATTGCCTGTGCCAAGAGTTGATGCTCTTCCAAGGAGAAGAGTTGGTCTGAAGAGACAGCGACAACTAAGGCGCGACATCTAAGAGTGCCAAGCGCTGCTTGAACGCCACCGCGTCCACGTCCGATATCGTGTGAATCGACGGCTTGTGTGAGTCGATAATAAGAGTATGCATTAAAGCGACGACGTAGCTTCTCACCTTGATAGCGCTGATAGCTATGTGCACGATGGTCGAAGCAGTTGCGTGTCGGATCGTCAACATCAAACTGTGCGTGGTCGTAGGTGTACGCATTGCGGTAGCTTAGCAGTGCAATGCTACGTGCTGTTGCTAATCCTGTGGCTCCCGCTTCGGGTGAGGGTTGCCCGAAGGTAGAGTCACATTCGATGGCCATGCGTTGTGACTCGTTGAATGCAGCTACCCATCCACCCGTACGAGGTGCAGTGGCAATGAATATGGCATTGCGGAAACGACGGGGTTCTGTAGTTGCCCATTCCAATGCTTGAAATCCACCTATAGACCCTCCAATAATACAGTGAATCTCCCCGATGTGCAGATAATCGGCCAATAGTCGATGGCATGCCACCATGTCGCGCACAGTGATGCGAGGAAAATCGCTGTACCAAGGTTGTACCCCTTCGGTGGGCGCATTCAATGGACCTGTTGTCCCATAGTGTGAGCCAAGAATGTTGGCGCACACTATAAAATATCGATCCGGGTCGAGAAATCGACCCGGTTCGACACTGTGTGGCCACCACTCTGCGACATCCGAATTGGCAGTGAGAGCGTGGCACACCCAAATGACATTACTGGCTTTGGCATTAAGTCGCCCGTAGGTGGTGTAGGTTATTTGCAAGGTGGGTAACACTACACCACTTTCGAGCGTAAATGGCTTATGATGATAATAGGTTGCTGTCACACGTTATGAGTTAAACTTATATCTTGTCAAATGCTTGTGAAAGGTCAGCAATCAGGTCGTCGACATGCTCTGTTCCCACAGAAAGACGTATCGTAGCTGCTGAAATGCCTTGCTGAGCTAACTCTTCGTCAGAAAGTTGCGAGTGTGTCGTAGTAGCGGGATGGATGACAAGCGACTTGACATCTGCAACATTTGCCAACAAGGAGAAGATTCCCAAACTATCGATAAAACGATGAGCCTCGGCCTGTCCACCTTTAATTTCGAAAGTGAAGATGGAACCACCTCCCTGGGGAAAGTAGCGTTCGTAGAGCGCATGGTCAGGATGCTCGGGCAATGCAGGGTGGTTGACACGCGCCACCTTGGGGTGATTCTTTAGGAAATCGACAATTTTCAACGTGTTGGCGACATGACGCTCTACGCGGAGCGAGAGGGTCTCCAATCCTTGCAATAAGAGAAAAGCGTTGAAAGGACTGATGGTGGCTCCCGTGTCGCGCAACAGTACGGCACGCGCACGGATGGCATAAGCAGCAGGGCCGGCAGCATCTACAAAGCGGATGCCATGATATCCCGGATCCGGTTCTGTCAGTTGAGGAAATTTACCCGAAGCTACCCAATCGAAACGACCCGAGTCGACGATGACACCTCCCAACGATGAACCATGTCCACCTATGAACTTCGTGGCGGAATGGATGACGATATCGGCCCCGTGCTCAATGGGACGAATGAGATATGGAGTACCAAAGGTGTTGTCAATGAGCAATGGAATGGAGTGACGGTGCGCAATGGCAGCTACCGCTTCGATGTCGACAATGTTTGAGTTGGGATTACCTAAGGTCTCAATGAATAAGGCTTTGGTCTCTGGGCGAATAGCGCGTTCGAAGTTCTCGACATCGCTTGGGTCAACAAATGTGGTAGTAACTCCATAGGCGGGTAGTGTGTGAGCCAAAAGGTTGTAGGTGCCACCGTAGATGGTCTCGGCAGCAACAATATGGTCACCGGCACGCGTGATGTTCTCAAAAGCATAGGTGATGGCTGCTGCTCCCGAAGCTACTGCCAAGGCAGCTACGCCTCCTTCGAGTGCTGCAACACGTTCCTCGAAAACGGACTGTGTCGGGTTTGTGAGGCGACCATAGATGTTGCCTGCATCGCGCAAACCGAAACGGTCAGCAGCATGTGCGGAGTTATGGAAGACATAAGAGGTCGTTTGGTAGATAGGTACTGCACGCGAGTCGGTGGTGGGGTCAGCGTGTTCCTGACCTACATGCAGTTGAAGTGTTTCAAAGTGAAGTTTGTTCTGTCCCATTGTTGTAATGTTGTTGTTAAATTCGTCTTAATTATTTCCGGCAAAATTATGTTATGTAGGATAAACAAACAAGTAATTTGTAAATTACGAAAAAAAATACTAATTTAGGCGTTTGATACGGAATAAACATATTATGTAAATGCTCATAGGCGCAACTTTGTGGAAAAATATTCTGCAACGTTGGTTTTGCCTCACACGAAGGGTATTTAAGTTGCTTTGTAACGATAAAAAGAAGCATATGGAGAGTTTAGACCACGTAGATTTGGCAATTCTGCGCACCTTGCAGGAGAATTCGCGACTGACTATCAAAGAGCTATCGGCGCGCGTACATCTCTCGCCATCGCCTGTGTTTGAACGCATGAAGCGATTGGAGAGCGAGGGCTACATTCGTAAATACATTGCTGTACTCGATGCCGAGAAGTTGAATCAAGGCTTTATTGTCTATTGTCATGTGAAACTTCGCTATCTGAATCGCGATGTAGCGGCTACTTTCACTCGTATGGTACAGGGAATTGCTGAAGTGACGGAATGCTACAACATATCTGGCGATTATGACTATTTACTCAAGGTACATGCCCCAAACATGAAGTATTATCAGGAGTTTGTACTGAATGTATTGGGAACAAACGACAGTGTCGGTTCTCTGATGAGCTCATTTGTGATGGCTGAGGTGAAACACGACTATGGAATTCCTATCCAACCGAAGAGTTAACAGAACAAGTGGAAAACAAAAATGCCACACAAGGCTAACCCCTTGTGTGGCATTGCTACATTATTACGGAGATGTCAGTTTTGGAACGAAAGCTGATGGTCACGTACATCGACAACAATGGGATGTTCGCGATGAATATCGCCTGCCAGAATCCGCTTGGAGAGCTCGTTGATAAGTTCGCGTTGGATAGTTCGCTTCACAGGACGTGCTCCATAGAGTGGGTCGTAGCCGACTTCGGCAATCCACTTGCGCGCAACTGGAGTGACGTTGAGCTCGATGTTGCTGGCATGCAACAACTGCTGTACGGCTTGCAACTGAATGTCAACAACCTGCTCTATTTGCGAGCGCGTAAGAGGTTCGAACATCACAATTTCATCGATACGATTCAGAAATTCGGGTTTGAGTTGCTTTTTGAGCAACTCGATAACTTCCTGGCGCGTCTGCTCGACCAACTTAGGTGAGACATGTTCCCCATCGAATGTAGAGGCAAAACGCTCTTGGATGAGTTGTGAACCCATATTCGAGGTCATGATGATGATGGTGTTGCGGAAGTCGACTGTGCGACCCTTGTTATCCGTGAGACGACCATCGTCAAGCACCTGCAACAAGATGTTGAAGACATCAGGATGAGCCTTCTCAATCTCATCTAACAACACTACCGAGTAGGGCTTGCGTCGCACTGCTTCGGTGAGTTGTCCGCCCTCATCATAGCCGACATATCCCGGAGGCGCACCAACCAGACGCGACACACTGTGTCGTTCTTGATATTCGCTCATATCGATACGAGTAATCATCTGATCGTCGTTGAATAGAAATTCTGCCAACGCTTTGGCTAATTCGGTCTTGCCGACACCAGTTGTGCCAAGAAAGATGAATGAGCCAATGGGCTTGCGCGGGTCGTTGAGGCCTGCACGCGAGCGACGCACTGCATCAGCAATGGCGGTAATAGCTTGCTGTTGTCCTACAACACGTTTATGCAGTTCCTCCTCCATGTGTAGCAACTTCTCGCGTTCGGAGGCGAGCATACGGGTGACGGGGATGCCGGTCCAACGCGATACTACTTCGGCAACATCTTGTGCATCGACCTCCTCTTTGATAAGAGCTCCATTGCCCGAGGCGGCTTGAAATTCAGCTTGTAGTGTAGCAATACGATGCTCTGCCTCTACAATTTTACCATAGCGTAGCTCAGCGACACGTTCGTAGTTACCTTGCCGCTCAGCTTGTTGTGCTTCTACTTTAAAGTGCTCGATGGCATCTTTTTGTTTTTGTATATCACTCAATAAGTTACGTTGGTTTTGCCATTTGGCGCGTAGCTCGCCATCGTGTGCACGCAACTCGTCGATATCGTGGCTGAGGGCAGCAATACGAGGTTCGTCGTTCTCGCGACGTATCGCTTCGCGCTCAATCTCCAATTGGCGAATACGACGGTCAAGATTATCAATCTCTTCGGGCACAGAATTCATCTCCAATCGTAGTCGCGATGCAGCCTCATCGATGAGATCGATGGCTTTATCTGGTAGAAAACGTGAGGTAATATACCGATGCGAAAGTTCTACAGCAGCAATGATAGCCTCATCCTTGATACGCACTTGGTGGTGATTTTCATAACGTTCGCGCAACCCACGCAAAATGGAAATGGCATCATCGGTTGTAGGTTCATCAATCATCACCTTTTGGAATCGACGTTCCAAAGCTTTGTCTTGTTCAAAATACTTCTGAAACTCATCAAGGGTGGTGGCGCCGATGGTACGCAACTCTCCACGTGCTAAAGCCGGTTTGAGAATATTCGCTGCATCCATAGCACCTGACGATTTACCTGCACCCACCAATGTGTGAATTTCATCGATGAAGAGTAAAATTTCTCCTTGAGATGCTGTGACCTCTTGTACAACTGCTTTCAAACGCTCCTCAAACTCACCTTGATATTTTGCTCCGGCAATCAAAGCACCCATGTCGAGTGAGTAGATGATTTTTGACTTTAGGTTCTCAGGAACATCGCCATCGATGATACGATGAGCTATACCCTCAGCAATGGCGGTCTTGCCGACACCAGCTTCACCGACGAGAATCGGGTTATTCTTTGTGCGTCGCGAAAGAATCTGCAATACGCGTCGAATCTCCTCATCACGACCAATGACAGGGTCAAGTTTCCCTTCACGAGCTTGTTCGTTGAGGTTGATGGCGTACTTGCCTAAGGCATTGAACTCTTGAGATGCAGTCTGTGAATCAATGGTCGACCCCTTGCGGAAGGTGTGAATGGCCTCAATCAGTTCATGCTCGACCACACCCATACGTTTGAGTAGGTCGGAAACAGTGCCATGTTCGGCAACCAATCCCAATAGCAGATGCTCGACAGAGGCGTATTTATCACCAAACTCTTTGGTCGCATCGACGGCTCGTTGGATGACACGCGATGTGTCGGGCGAGAAGTAGATGTCACCACTGCCTCCAGACACTTTGGGTAAAGTTTTGAGCTGTCGGTCGACTTCGGTACGCAATCCCGCTACATTGACACCAAGGCGTCCCAACAGAAAAGAGGAGAGAGAGTCTTCCTCGTGTGTTAGAGAGGCAAGCAGGTGCAGTGGTTCGATGGACTGTTGCCCATGTTGCTGAGCCAGAGTATATGCGGCTTGCAATGCCTCTTGGGCCTTTACGGTTAAACTATTTACGTTCATATCTATAATGTTTTTGTTTTCGTTGTTTGGCTCAAGAAACTACAACATATTTGCCAAAGTTACAGAACAGACATTTTGACCTCTTTTTAGATGTACTTTGTCACGACAAATGGCTGATTGTAGTCATTTTGTCGTCATGGTTCTGCCAATGATGACTAAATGACACGACATCTGTATATCATACGGCGGTCGGGATGTGAGATTTTGCAAGAAACGTTTCGCTGTTACACCAAAAGTTGTTATCTTTGCATAATCATGGAGAATTTCATTGTCAGTGCCCGAAAGTATCGTCCGGCAACCTTTCAGTCGGTAGTAGGTCAGCAACATATCACCTCGACGTTGAAAAATGCAATCGAGCGTGGGCAATTGGCGCATGCCTATCTGTTCTGTGGACCTCGCGGTGTAGGTAAAACTACATGTGCTCGTATCTTTGCAAAGGCTATTAATTGCGAGCATCCCGAAGGTGGGGTGGAGGCATGCAATCATTGTGAATCGTGCCGTTCGTTCAATGAAAATCGTTCGCTGAATATCCATGAGTTGGATGCCGCTTCAAATAACTCGGTAGATGACATTCGTAACTTGATTGATCAAGTGCGAATTTTGCCTCAAGGAGGACGCTACTCTGTGTTTATCATCGATGAGGTCCACATGCTCTCCACTGCGGCCTTCAATGCTTTTCTAAAGACTTTGGAAGAGCCACCTGCACATGCTATCTTTATTTTAGCAACCACCGAGAAACATAAGATTCTTCCTACGATTCTCTCCCGTTGTCAGATTTACGATTTTAATCGTATCAAGGTAGATGATGCTGTAGGTTACTTGAAGTACATTGCCACACAGGAGGGGGTTACTTTCGATGAAGAGTCGCTGAATTTGATAGCTCAAAAAGCAGACGGTGGTATGCGTGACGCTTTGTCGATGTTTGACAAGGCCGTGTCGTTCTGCGGACAAACGCTCGACTATCGTTCGGTAGCACAGACCCTCAATGTGTTGGACTATGACACCTACTTTTCGGTGACGGAAATGTTGCTCGGAGGAGACTATTTGGCGGCATTGCGACTTTTCGATGAAGTGTTGTCGAAAGGGTTCTCGGGGCAAACCTTCATGAGTGGTTTATCTCAACATATGCGCGATTTGTTGGTGGCGCGTGATGCAGCTTCGCTGTCGTTGGTGGAACTTACAGGTGTATTGCTTGAACGCTATCAACAGCAGGCTAAACGTTGTCCTGTGCCATTCTTGTTTGGCGCGATATC
>CAYUJP010000023.1:0-6336 GCA_964445055.1 uncultured Alistipes sp. | reverse complement strand
CCACCGCGTCGGCTACTCCATTGCAAGTAACAAAGTCTGTCGCGGAGGAATCCTTGAAGGTGTCTGCTACAACGCAAGTGTCAACAGCAAATCCGACAACCGTACCGAAGACGACAAAGTCTCATAGTAGTCGCGCTACACTTATCGGTGGCCAATCTATCAATGACCTGATGACGCAGAGTCGTTCCTCAGAGGTTGATGTTGCGGCATCGGAGTCTACACCTACTAACGAATCGATTGATGCACAGTGTGAACAGAAGTTGCAAGCGCATCGTTCCGAAATACTTGACTACATCGAACGGGAGCGCCCCCGATTGTATGCTTTTTTTGAGCAGATGACCCTCGCTAATCATACGCTAACGGTGCTGGTACCTAGCGAGTCGCTGAAGGAGGAGATTTTGCGCAATAAGTTGGATATCTTGCCACAGGTGGCGCAAATTGCGGGAGTGGCGTGCACTTTGGAATTGGAAGTGAAGGTGGTTGAAACCATGAAGGCATCGAAGCCCATCAAGTTAGAAGACCGCATCCAATATATGTCAGAACAAAACCCATTGTTCGTAGAGATGCGACGGGTCCTTGATCTGGAAGTAGAAAATTAAAACGAAAAAAAGAGAGAAAAATATGGCTTTGAAGAATTTTATTGAAGAGCTGGAGTGGCGTGGTATGATTCATACCATCATGCCGGGAGCGAAGGAGCAATTGGAGAAGGAGATGACAACGGCATACTTGGGAATTGACCCCACTGCAGATTCATTACATATTGGTCATTTGGTAGGTGTGATGATTCTGAAACATTTCCAGATGTGTGGGCATCGTCCGATAGCTTTGGTCGGAGGAGCCACAGGTATGATTGGAGATCCTTCAGGTAAGTCACAAGAGCGCAATTTGCTTGACGAGGCAACGCTACGACATAACCAAGAGGCTATCAAACAACAGTTGTCGCGTCTGATTGATTTTGACTCTAATGCTGCAAATGCCGCTTTGATGGTGAATAACTACGATTGGATGCGAAACTTCTCGTTTTTGGAATTTATCCGTGATGTCGGTAAACTCATCACGGTGAACTACATGATGGCGAAGGACTCGGTGAAGAAACGTTTCAATGGCGAAGGTGACGGTATGTCGTTCACTGAGTTTTCATACCAATTGGTACAGGGTTATGATTTCATGCACCTCTACGAGACATATGGCTGTCGTATTCAGCTGGGTGGCTCGGATCAATGGGGTAACATCACTACCGGCACAGAACTTATTCGTCGTAAATTGGGTGGTGAAGCATACGCCATTACTTGTCCGTTGATTACAAAAGCCGATGGCACGAAGTTTGGCAAGACGGAGAGCGGAAATGTGTGGTTGGACGCTCGTTATACGTCACCTTATAAGTTCTATCAGTTCTGGTTAAATGTAAGCGATGAAGATGCAAAGCGCTACATCAAGATCTTTACGTTGCTTGATCGCGAAACCATAGAATCGCTCATTGCCGAGCACGAGGTTGCACCTCATCTGCGTATTCTGCAACGACGTTTGGCTGAGGAGGTGACAGTGATGATACACTCGCGTGAGGAGTATGAGAAGGCGCTCGAGGCTTCGCAGATTCTCTTTGGCAATGCTACATCGGGTGCGTTGCATCATCTCGATGAACAGACCCTATTGCAAGTGTTTGAAGGAGTACCACAGTTTGGTATTTCGCGTAGTGAATTAGGGTTGCCCTTTGTTGAGCTATGTGCTACAGCAACACAAATTTTTGTTTCAAAAGGTGAGTGCCGCAAGATGGTGCAAGGTGGAGGGGTCTCTCTCAATAAAGAGCGCGTGAACGATGTCATGCGTGCGGTGACGGAAGAGGACCTTATTGCAGGCAAGTATCTGCTTGTACAGCGTGGCAAAAAGAACTACTACATCATTACCGTGGAGTAACCTATCACCAAAGAAGAGATGCTGTATACTATTGACCTGCAGGGAATGGAATTTCGTGCCTATCATGGCTGTTACGATTTGGAGCAACGTGTAGGCAATCGCTTTGAGGTGACACTCTCTGTGACAACAGAGCTGGGCGAGATTGCCACACACGATGCTGTAGAGGAGGCTGTGAACTACCTAACAGTGTATGAGGTGGTGCGTGAACAGATGACTGTTACGCAACGAACCATCGAACGGGTAGCGGTCAATATCATCAAGGCGTTACATCAGCAATTTCCGCAGATTGAGCGTGTGCGTTGTACGGTGACGAAGATAGCTCCTCCATTGGGGGGGAAGGTCGCTCGTGTTGCAGTGACACTAGAGCAGTAGTCAATCCGACAAGGATGCGATGAGTACCATCATGGTGCGGTATAGATGCCGTGTCAGACGTGATGTGAAAGGAAAGTTGGTCGAATGAGTCGTAAAGATTCGTTCGGAAGTAGATATAAATATATATGAGTGCAACACGTCGTGTTACGTTCGGAGGACGTCTGAGCGCGGTTCTGGTTACGGCTGGTTCTGCCGTAGGATTAGGTAACATTTGGAGATTTCCCTATGTCGCAGGTGAGAATGGAGGAGGAGCGTTTCTGCTCATCTATGTTCTGAGTGTGTTGTTGGTAGGATTGCCTATCATGTTGGCAGAGTTTAGTATCGGACGTTATACCCGTGCAAATGCCGCAGGTGCCTATCGAAAACTATCGAAGGGGTGGTCAATTCTATCATATATTTGTATTCTTGCGCCCTATCTTATCCTTGGATTTTATTTTGTGGTGTCCGGGTGGACATTGGAGTATCTCTTCCACTCTGCAACAGGTGAGTTGGCAAAATTGCAGACACCGACACAATACCAAACCATATTTGATGCCTATACGTTGAGTGCGTGGCGTCCTCTTCTTTATACGATACTCTTTACGTTATTGACTCATGTAGTCATCGCTATGGGGGTTCAGAAGGGCATTGAGCGCTCGGCTCGTATACTGATGCCTTTGTTAGTAGTTATTTTAGTGGTATTAAGTATTCATGCTATGTTGCTACCTGGAGGTATGCAGGGGGTGAAATATCTTTTTGCACCTGATTTTAGCAAGGTCTCTGCTTCAACTGTGTTAGCAGCATTGGGACAAGCCTTCTTCTCATTATCGGTGGGTATGGGCTGTTTGGTAACATACGGCTCCTATTTCAAAGAAGAGACGAATATCTCGCGTACGGCAGTGCAGGTGATAGCCATTGACACTATTGTGGCTCTGTTGGCGGGATTGGCTATTTTCCCCGCTGTGTTTAGTGTGGGAATAGAACCTTCTTCGGGTCCATCATTGGTTTTCGTGACGCTTCCTGCGATATTTAACAGCATGTCCTACAGTGTCGTATGGTCAACCATATTCTTCCTGCTATTGGTGATTGCTGCATTGACATCGACTATATCACTACACGAGGTATTGACTGCTTATATCCACGAGGAGTGGCATGTGAGTCGTAATGTGGCGGCTTGGATTACCTCTGTGGCATGCATTTTATTGGGCTGTGTGGCATCTCTTTCGTTGGGAGTTTGGCCGTGGTTGAAGCTTTTTGGAGAGTCGGTATTCTATTGGCTCGATTTCTTGACTGCTGATATCTTGCTTCCTGCTGGAGGACTTTTTGTTAGCATCTACACAGGTTGGGTACTCTCGCCCAAAATTCTGCAAGGAGAGCTACATCTCGATGTAAAGCTACATCCAATAGCATGGGCAATACTACGTATGTTGTTGCGTTGGTTTTGTCCTATTGCTATTCTTTGCATTTTCCTGAATAATCTGCATTGGCTTTAGCCCATCGAAGAGTCACACACATAAGTTGCGACAGAGAGAGGTGACTGTGGGTTCTTGCCTGGAAAAATTTCGAATGAAGTACGATAAATTAGGACATTTAGAATAAAATTCGTATTATTGTATTGTAAATCGAAAAACAGTTCATTCATGGGAAAAGAGTCCAATAGATTACGTAAGATATCCATCGCTCGGCTGAAAGAGGAGATGCAAGATACGGTATTTTTGTCTGACGAACTTGCGATTACCTCAATTGATAATCTCCGAAATCCAACCTCAGAAATACCTATTTCACTTGATGGATTTGCTGCAATGATTCTCATGAGTGGCTCTGCACAACTTAGTATCGATACCGATATTTACGAAGTGCGACCCGATATGTTGGTGTTTTTCCGTCCGGGAAGTGTTATTCGAACCATACGATGTTCAACCGATGCTATGGCCTATCTGGTAGCTTGTTCAAAAAGTTTTGTAAATGAGATACAGGTGGATATTTCGGCATCGTTGCCCATACACATGCGTTTTGGACGCAAACCTTGTTTGCAAGTAACAGAGCGTGATGTAGAGGAGATACGCCAATTCTTTCAGCTGATTAAGACAGTGATTGTGAGTGATAAGGAACGCTATCGGAAGGAGATAATCCATACGATATTCACTGCAATATTCTATCTCATCACAGAACTAAATCAGCGCGAGGAGATAGATAATCAGCGGCGTGGTCGTGGAGAGGTGATTTTCGACCGATTTATGCAGTTGCTTGCTGAACACAACAAGCAGGAACGCAACGTGAGCTACTATGCCGAACAACTGAAAATAACGCCCAAATACCTCTCATCGGTGGTAAAAGAGGTGAGTGGCAAAACAGCAGCACATTGGATTGACGAATCGGTGATTTTGGAGGCTAAGTCGCTACTGAAGTATTCGGGATTGAGTATACAGGAGATCGCTTATCAACTTAACTTCAGCACTCAATCTTTCTTTGGAAAATATTTTAAACAACATACCGGAACATCGCCATCGCGTTACAAGCGAAAGGGTTGAGAAAATGGATAACAGAAACAACGGATGGCATCGATACGATTTCGATGACCGTCCGTTGTCTCTTTATTAGTTATAGTAAAACCGCATGTGTGGTATGTAACTTGATATGTGAAATTATAAAACATGAAGATAATACTTTTATTAGTAGTGATAGGGACTGTTGCTGTTGGCGCATATGCCTGTAGCAAGCAAAGCAGTAGTAGCACATTTCAGAATCTCAACTCTGATGAGTTTGAGAAGTTGATAGCTGAACAAGATGTGCAGCTACTTGATGTGAGAACCGCAGAAGAATATGCCGAGTCACATCTGCAAAGCAGTACAAATATTGATGTCCTTCAAGATTCATTTGCTCAAAAAGCGAGTGAGAATCTAAGAAAAGAGCTACCGGTGGCTGTATATTGTAGGAGTGGCCGTCGTAGTCGCAATGCCGCCAACATCTTGGTAAAACAAGGCTACAAGGTTTATAACCTTGACTCAGGAATAATCGGTTGGATTGCCGATGGCAAAACTATAGTCAAATAGTCTATGTGCCACAAGAATCTCTATTGCACTTTTGCTACAGCGTCTCTGAACTGACTTGGACTTTGCCCGACAATGCGCTTGAACATTCTGGAGAAATGTGCAGGATATTCAAAACCGAGGTTGTAGGCAATAATGGCAACATCCTCTCTTGTCGAAGCCAAACGGCGCTTGGCAACATTGATAACGTGCAATGAGATTAAATCCTTTGGCGTGTTTCCGGTCTCTCTTTTTATTAAATCACCGAAGTATCCGGCAGAGAGATTCGCTTTATCTGCGAAGTATGCCACGCTTGGTATGCCATTGTTACGGCTGTCACCATCATAATATTCCTTGAGTTGCTTTTCAAAATTGGCAACTATCTCTGAATTAACTTTGTGTCGTGTGATAAATTGTCGATCATAGAAGCGGTGAAGATATTCAAGGAGCACCTGAATATGCACTGAAATCAGTGTTGCTGAATGGCTATCAATGGAATGTTCGGTTTCTTCTTTAATACGAGCAAGACAATCGAGGAAGATTTTGCGCTCATCTTCAGAGAGATGCAGTGCTTCCATTTGTGAGTAGTCAAAGAAGCTGAACGATGGAATCTTCTCGGCAAGGGGTGTGCCATAAATCAAATCAGGATGAAACAATAACCCGATAACATCCGGAGCAATCGCTTCTCGTTCCATCTCAACATCAATCACCTGGCCGGGAGAAAAACTTACCACTGTACCTTCTTGGTAATCGTAATTCTTGCGACCATACTTAATCGAACAATTCACGCCATTTTTAAGATACAATGCATATACCCCATAATCTATAGTGATATGGTTTACGGGCAATTTTGCCTGTTTAAGGTCAATAACCGTTACTAACGGATGATGAGTCTCAAGTCCATACAACTTGTTGTAGGCATCAATCGAATCGAGCTTGATTATCTTGTTCATATTGCAAATTTAAGGCTATTTTCTAATTAAGCTGCTGATTATATGCGTAATCTGCAAAAATGGTATGTTTATCAGCAAAATAAGAAAGT
>CAYUJP010000022.1:0-14571 GCA_964445055.1 uncultured Alistipes sp. | reverse complement strand
ACTACACGGAGATGTGCCACACCATTCGTCGCCTTGCGCACGACTGACCCAACGCAAGATTATCTCAAGTGCAAAGCGTCCCTCTTATATCACAATCCACCCAAGTAACGTCACTCATGCTAAGTAGATGCGTGCAATAGAGTTCCCTTAAGAAAAAAGCCACCCTACAAATCGAATCAGTAGCAACAATCCGGCCACAGACATGACGATATAAAAGAGTGTTGCACCGCAACCGACAGCGCCCGCTGCTGCACCCCCAAATGCAGCCTCTTTCTTATCTCCATCTTCAGCTTGTGCGTAAGCAATAAATCCGCATACTACAGCGGCAATCAAGATGAGTGCAATCCATTTCATACTATCGTTCTATTTAGGTTGTAGTAGTTTTTGTTCTGTAAACAGCCACGTTACACTCCAAAGTTATCAAAGAAAATAGAACAATTTGCAACTATCAAGTAGCCGTTTTTTCATCAAATCATTACACATACTCAACCCTTAAACGAAGACCACACCCTCACGAGTGTGGTCTTCGCTCTTATGGTATATGAATGTAGGAGTTCTATTGCTGTTGCTCGGATATCTGCTTCTCAGCATTATCTAGCAACTGCTGTGCCTTCTTTTCGGCGGCTTTTACCAAAGCATCGCCACTTGCTTGGGCGGCAATCTTCGCCAGTTTGCTCGAAGCCTTCTCCACCAACTTGTCGCGTTGAGCTTGGGCCTCCTCGATAAGTTTATCGCCCTGCGCCTTTGCCTCGGCACGAATCTCGTCGGCACTCTTTCCTTCGGTCGATGATGAGGTGGTTGTCAATCCTAATTTTTGTTGTATGACATTTGTTATCGCCTCCTTAGCGGCCTTCTTGACATCGACCGTAACTTTTGGCGATGAGAATGTTCCACCGATACCGACATCGACTGTCGACACTACACTCGATACCTTACTGTCGGGTAGCTTCACCGTTGCCGTATAGTCAATGGTCTGGTCTAACCCGGTAGAACCGCTGAGATTCATGTTGATGGTACCCACCTTCATGTCAAAAGGCTGCGTCAGGACTCGGCCATCCTTGATGGTGAAGCTAATCTTGACATCTTTTGCCTCGATGGTACGGAATGTATCGTTGTTGAGTGCTGTGGCCAATTGCTCGAATACCGCAATATTCTGCAACTTGATGTTGTTGGAGCTAATGGAGCCGGAGCCTTGCAACGTATTGTACTCCGGAGTCATAGAGTTATCCAAACGTGTGTTCATGTCGAGTGACATGGAGTAGGTGCCACCCGTCTTCTCGAAGATAGGTACCATGCGCTGAATAACATCCAACTGATTGAAACTCGTTGCAAACGATGCGTTGCTGATGTTGGCCGAGAGTTTCAATGCCGGACGCGACTCATCCTCGGCAGTAGAATAGGAACCTGATGCCTTCATGGAACCATCAAAGGCATTCATAGAGAGGTTATTCATTGTCACCGTACCCCCAGCTACCGTCAGATTGCCCGCAAAGTTGGTGAGCACCATCTTTTCAAAGAGAATCTTTCCAACCGATGCCGACATTGATAGGTCGAGGTTCTTGGGAACAACAATTGCCTGCGACTCCTCGGTCGATGTCTCGGTAGAGACAGTCTCCGCAGAGGTTTCGGTACTCTCCTCCGTGGAGGATGATACCGAAGACATCAGTTCATTCAGGTCGAGCAACGACGACTTCACCGTAAGACGTCCGCGCAACGTCTGGTCGCGCAAGAAGTAGGCAATGTAGTTTGTCAGGCTACCCGATGCCTCCACATCGCTCTGTCCAACTGTCACACCCAGTTCTGAAAGTGTCAATGCCTTGGGCGATACGCTCATGGCTGCGCGACGCACTTTCACCTCCGGGATGCCTGCCAATGTGGCGGTAACTCCTTCGACAGTCAGATTACCCGATGCGGCAATCTGCTCGTAGCGCTCCTTCTCGATATCGGACATGCGACCTGCGACCTGCATATCGGCAGTAATCACACCGGCCAACGACACCGAATCGCTCAAGGGGTAGACCTCCTTGATGGCACCTAAATTTACCTTACCATTGGCAGTGGCCTTGAAGGAGAGGTCGCTCATCGGAGTTGCTGCCGACAGCGAACAATTCAAAGCATTCCCCGCCATGCTCAAAGCAAAGGTCGGCACATTGACTGTGGTAGCATCTAATGTTCCACCCGGATTGGCAACACCGGCATCGACCGTGATACCTGTCACCGACTTCGGCAACGATGCATATTTGAAGCTACCGTTGCGCACCGTAAGAGTAGCCTCAAATGCAGGTAACTGATCGCCTACCATCGTACCCTTTGCCCATGCACCAAGTGTCATCTGGCCCGATGCAGTGAGGTTGGCAAAGTCTTTCGTATAGAAAGCAGGTATCATCGAGAGGATGTCGCGGAACTCTACCTGCGAACTGTTGACCTTCACATCCATCTCCACACTATCCTCGTCGGGAAGAGCAACCCAACCGTCGAGGCTCAGTGCAATCGTATTCAGTGCCACCTGATTGTCCGAGAAGGTATATTTGTTGTTCTCCAAATCGGCATCGATAGCAATTTGTGCCGTCAAATCGGCATCGTTTAACAACGACACACCACCTGCCGAGTAGTTGAGTTTATGAGCCTCTATCTGCAGATCCAATTGGCTCTGAGCAGTCGATAAATCGCCTTTCAAACGAAGATTCAGAGGTTCTATGCCGGCACGCATTCCCGTGGAGTCGTCGACATATTCGATTACAGCATCTTGCAGTTGCACATCACGCAGTTGCAGACGGAAAGAGGATGTCGACTCCTCCTCTTCTTCCTCTTCTTCGTCGGTAGCACTCATGATATCCCAGTTCACAGCACCCTCCTCCAACTTATGAGCATGCAGATAAGGTCCATCGACCAACACCTTTGTTACCTCGTAACCGGTATCGCTAAAGAGCGACATCAGGTTGACCACCACCGACACACGGTTCACGCGGGCTAATGTGTCGCCCTCGAAAGGTTCGGCACAAACAACCGTCAGCCCCTTCAGTTCTACAGAAGCATGCGGGAAGTGACGCAACAGACTCAAGTCCAATGACTCGAAGTCAAGTTGGGCCGTCAGCATCTCATTGGCCTCCTTCTTTACGATATCCCCCACCTTCGACTTCAATGCGAGTGGGATGATAAGCAATAGCGCAAGGAATACGACAACGACGATTCCTGCAATTTTCAAACCCTTCTTCATCTGATATCTATTTAACAAATTTCTTACTTGCCCAACACCATTCCTCTTGTGATGCAACGTCTCATGCGTATCAACCACTGCGCCTTTGCGCACCGGCCACACAGCAAATAGCCTGCTGCCAACAGCAAGGTTGCTCCCCACTTCAACCCCTCGCAAACACCCAGCATAACCCGACTACCTCGCCACCGGGCTCGTTGGCTAATGCCGATGTTGTAGCAAAGTTTCTCAAAGTAGGCCTGTGTGAGTTTCGTATCGGGAATTCGATGATACATCACCGCTCCGGGTACATACCAACACGACTCACCTGCACGTTGCAACCGAGCAAACAGGTCGCTCTCCTCGCCCCCTAACAGTTGCTTTCCACGGCGTCCCAACTGCGTATCGAAGAGGCCATGTCGCTCCACACACCATCGCTGAAGAGCCATGTTTCCACCTCCCGGTATACGTCCTTTCGGGAAAGGCCGCTCTTTGTTGCCTAAATCGATAGGATTGGCAATAGCACGCTCCGGAAGAAAAGACATCCATTGTGGACGTGCCGACAGATACTCTGCCACGATAGGCCCTCCTGCCGAAGCTATAGTAGGATGTTGCTCGAAAAAGTCGATGTAGGAGGTTACAAATTCGGGAGCAATGCGTTCATCGTCATCAATGATTGCTATCACTGCTCCTTGCGACTCGGTGATGCCTCGATTGCGCGCCCATGACAGTCCTTGATGTTCCTCTCGCACATAGCGAATCCGGACCTGTGGGTGGACTTCACAGAACTGCGCCACACGTTCAGCGGTGTCGTCCGTCGAGCGATTGTCCACAACAATACACTCCCACAAATCGGTGGGAGCGGTCTGCGCAACAACCGACTCTAACGTGATGCAGAGTTGAGCCGCACGGTTGTATGTAGCAATCACGAGCGAAAGGCGTAACATATTCTGCTCCAACATCTACACTATGGTAAACTTTACTGTGACAAAGTTACAATTTTTCCATTACAGCACTCTATGTTTGTCCAAAAAATCGTCTATTTTTCCACTTGACAATTCGCCGTACACAGATGTACCCCTCGGAGGTAAAGTTGCCGTTCTACCAGTTGCCAATTGATGTGTTGCCACCACTGCTCCACATAGGTTTCGATGTTCCATCTATAGGCCGGATAATAGGCATGTTCCCACACATCGAGCACCAGCAAGGCTCGCTTCCCCTCCGGCAAAGGGTTATAATCGCCCCTACCAGACACAACTGCCAATTGTCCGCCATATTGTTGCACCAGCCACACCCAACCACCTTCGACCATCTCACGCGCATTCGTCTCGAACGCTGTACGCAACATAGCCATCGAACCAAATTCGCGGTCGATGCGTTGTTCCAACGCCGGAGTCGGCACTTGAGGTGTCGGACTCAGCATCCGAAAGTAGAAGATATGGTTCCACACACGCGCAGCATGCTGTCGCAATGAGCCACGAGCTCGACAAACAATCTCTTCAAGACTCATTTGCGCATAAGGTGTCATCGTCACCCTATCGTTCAAACGACGCAACTCCGTCCGAAGCAACGTATCGTAGTGGTAAGCCACCGACTGTTCGTCAAACAGCGGGACAAGTGCGTTTGTTGCGTAGGGCAATTTAGGCAAGTGAAATATCTCCCATTGAGCCCTCTTTTCATGGAGGTTTCCCTCGCAGGAGGGTCTCCAAACAGAGACTCCACTCAAATAGGTCATTCCCAACAGCCACATACTACAAGGCCACATGAGCCACATGGCCCATCGGTTGTAACGCCACGCAACAAGGAGGTAGAGAAGTGTCAAACCATCGAGCAACAGCAACAACAGCCATGCTGCACGTAGGCACTGTTGCCCTGCAAAGCACAACATCCACAAAAAGCCCAATGTCAGTTGCAACATACCCGGCAACAGCAACGTTCGATTTCCGCACCATACCGCACGGCCTAACGATAGTCCCATACAAAGGGACGCCAGACACCACGACCACCGAAAGAGTTGTGGAGAGATGTTATCAACCGTCCAAAGAGTAGGTTGTAGCTCTACGGCTACATGGCATACAGCCATACAGAGTATCCCCATAAAGAGATAACAAACGATTTGCTTCATGTGGTTTTTGGCTACTTCTTGTATCAAGAATCGCGCTAAAGCACCGGATGGAACATCTTTTGCCACCCAAATCCGCCGGGTGTATTCGTGCAACAAAGCAACGACGAACTCAAGTTTCGGATTTAGCCTAAAATCTCAACAAAACATCCTCACTCCAAATTCCGAACGAATAAAAAAACTCCCGCACGCAAAACGTACGGGAGCCACACATGCGGTGTTGGCACCGCCTTGTATTTCGAAGTCTACTACTTGTTGTAAGCAGCCATCTTCTGGATGAGCATGATTACCTTGTTCGAGTAACCCCACTCATTGTCATACCACGATACAACCTTTACGAAGGTGTCGGTCAAAGCGATACCGGCAGCCTTGTCGAAGATCGAAGTACGAGCATCGCCCAAGAAGTCAGAAGATACGACAGCGTCCTCAGTGTAACCCAGGATACCCTTCAACTCGCCCTCAGAAGCCTCCTTCATAGCGGCGCAAATCTCGTCGTACTTTGCAGGCTTAGCCAAGTTTACAGTCAGGTCGACAACCGATACGTCCAACGTAGGAACACGCATTGACATACCTGTCAACTTACCATTCAAAGCAGGGATAACCTTACCTACAGCCTTTGCAGCACCTGTCGACGAAGGGATAATGTTGCCCGAAGCAGCACGACCACCACGCCAATCCTTCATCGAAGGACCATCGACCGTCTTCTGCGTTGCAGTGGTCGAGTGAACGGTTGTCATCAAGCCATCGGTGATACCGAACTTATCGTTCAGCACCTTAGCGATAGGAGCCAAGCAGTTCGTGGTGCACGATGCGTTCGAAACGATCTTCTGACCAGCATACGTGTCGGTGTTTACACCGCATACGAACATCGGCGTATCATCCTTCGAAGGAGCCGACATTACAACATACTTGGCACCAGCCTTCAGGTGAGCCTCAGCCTTCTCCTTTGTCAGGAACAGACCTGTCGACTCAACAACATACTCGGCACCTACCTCGTCCCACTTCAGGTTTGCAGGATCCTTCTCAGCTGTTACGCGGATAGCGTGGCCATTGACAACCAGCTTACCATCCTCAACAGCAATCGTGCCCTGGAACTGGCCATGCATCGTATCGTACTTCAGCATGTAAGCCATGTAATCCACCGGTACAAGGTCGTTAATACCGACAACCTCGATGTCTGCGTTGGTGCATGCAGCGCGGAACACCAGACGACCGATACGGCCGAATCCGTTGATACCAATCTTAATTGTAGACATAATTTTAATTTTTATTTGTTTAGAAAAACTTTCGTTATTCGCGTCACAAAAATACATACTTTGTACCTATTACGCAAATTATAACAAAAAAAATTTCATCTCTTTCCAAGTCGCTATTTTTCTTGGGAATATCGTCACAAAGGAGCCTTTTGCCCCTATTTTTTTGTTACTTTTCGTCGCTTTCGTACCGACCAGCCAAAGTGCCCCAAGATTTCGCCCAAGCGGAAATACTCTCCATGAGCATAGGCTAACAATCCGGCGCGTGCCAAATCGAATTTACCCGTATTGCGGTCGATATATCGGCTATCGACCTGCACATTGACCACCTCTGCAAGGAACATGTCATGCGAACCCAGCGCAAGACGTTGCGTCACACGACACTCGATGGACACCGGTGACTCCTCTAACACAGGTGCCGCGACATAGCTACCCGCTACGGGCGTCAGATGCATCTGTGCAAACTTGTCGAACTCACGTCCCGATCGTACGCCACACCAATCTACAGCCCGTGCCATGTCGGCTGTTGTTAGATTGATTACGAACTCACCGGTGCGTTGTATCAAGGCATAGGAGTGTCTTTCGGGACGCACGGAGATATAACACATGGGAGGATTGGTACACACAGTACCCGTCCATGCCACCGTGAGGACATTCCAATTTGCCACACTATCGCCACACCCTACCAGCACAGCCGGTAGCGGATAAATCATCGTTCCGGGTTTCCAATTCTCCTTCATAGCGACCTTTTTTGATGTTCTTTATCGAAACAAAGTTACGATTTTTTCGACATGTAAAAGCAACGACACCTTCTCGCAAGAGAAAGTGTCGTCGTTCTATCGATTGGGTTTCTGCGAACTACTTCGCTTCGCCATCGTAAGCCCACTTCAAGTAGATGGAACCCCATGTGTAACCACCACCAAATGCGGCTAAAATCAGTTTATCACCGCGCTTCAACTCATGCTCATAGTCGTAGAGACACAACGGAATCGTTGCGGCTGTCGTGTTGCCATAGCGGTCGATGTTGACCATACACTTGTTACGGGTGAGTCCCATGCGATTGGCGGTTGCATCGATGATGCGCAAATTGGCTTGGTGAGGTACCAAATAGCGGATATCATCGGCTGTGAGTTGGTGACGCTCCATCATCTCCACCGACACATCGGCCATATTCGACACAGCAGCTTTGAACACAGCCTGTCCGTCCTGTGTAATGGTGTGCCAATTGTTGCGAATCGTCTCTTCGGAAGCCGGATAGCGTGAGCCACCCGCTTTCATGTAGAGGTGTGTAGCCCCCGTGCCATCCGAATGCAGGATGTGGTCAACCAAACCATACTCCTCATCGGGCTCCAACAACACGGCTGCAGCACCGTCGCCGAAAATCGGGCACGTCTTGCGGTCGGTATAATCTACGATAGAGGACATCTTATCGGCTCCTACGACGATTACCTTCTTGCACGTCCCCGTCTCGATGAATTTCGAGGCTGTAACCAATGCAAAGAGAAATCCACTACATGCAGCTGACACATCGTATGCAAACGCACGTTTGCAACCCGCCTCACCGGCAATCAGATTACCGGTCGAAGGGAAGAACATATCGGGAGTGATTGTGGCACAAATCACCAAATCAATCTCCTCGGGATCTACATTTTTCTTTGTTAAAAGGTCTTGAACAGCACGGACACCCATGTATGAGGTACCCAACGCCTCTCCTTTCAATATGTGACGGGTCTTGATACCGATACGGGTCATAATCCACTCGTCGGAGGTATCGACCATACGACTCAACTCATCGTTGGTCAGTATATACTCCGGGAGATAGGCTCCCACACCGGTAATCGCGGCTCTAACTTTTCCCATTTATACTCTTGCCTTTGTGTAAATTACTCCTTGAACGCCTGTTGGAGTCGCTCCGTTAGGTTTGCTTTTGCAGTTCGCTCCGTCGATAAAATCATGCTACGGATTGCCATTGGCGAGGAACAGCCATGACCAATAATCACCGGAGCACCTACCCCCAATACAGGAGTTCCGCCGATGTTTTCATAGTTCATCGCCTCCCAAAACTTGTTGTTTCCACCCATTGCCTTATTGATGCGGAACAGACCCTCCGCCATCTTCAATACGACATTGCCGGTGAAACCATCGCAAACAATCACATCAGCAACCTTTCCTGAGAAGATATGCGAACCTTCGACGTTACCAACGAAGTTGAACCGACCCGATGCCTTCATCAGTTCGTGTGCAGCCTTTGATTGAGCGTTTCCCTTCGTCTCCTCCTCACCGATATTGAGAATGGCGACACGCGGATTCTCTATTCCGAGTACACTCTCGGCATAAATCGACCCAATCAAACCATACTGACACAGCACCTCGGGCTTGCAGTCGACATTCAACCCGACATCTAAAATCAATGCCGGACGTCCACCTACCGTTGGTACCAATGATGAGATAGTGGGGCGTATCACCCCTTCGATCGGCTTTATCGCATACATCGAACCAACCATCATCGCGCCTGTACTTCCTGCTGAGGCAAAGCCCTGAATCAGTCCTTTAGCCAGATAACCAAATCCGACCGTGATACTCGAATTCGCCTTTTGCTGAAAGGCCTTGGCAGGATGATCGCCCATCTCAATAACCTCGGTTGTAGCAACAATATCAAACCGATCCGACGGGCAATCCTCTTGCGATAAAATCTCTTCGATGCGCCCCTTATCTCCGAAAAGGACAATCCGACTATCGGCATCAATTTCGGTGGAGGCCATTATGGCGCCCTTTACTGCGGCTTCCGGTGCAAAGTCACCGCCCATGGCGTCTAAACCAATCTTTAACATAACATCCAGTTGGGTTCGTAATAAAAGCAACGCACACATCTATCCATGTGGCGTCCTAGGTTGTGTTACCCGGGTGGAAAACTACTCCTCAGCCTTCTTCTCGATGGCCAACTTACCACGGTAGAAACCGCACTCGGGGCATACTCGGTGATACAGCACCGAAGCGCCACAGTTCGAGCAAGTTACCACAGTAGGAACGACAGCCTTGTAGTGTGTTCTTCTCTTGTCACGACGTGTCGACGAAACTTTGTGTTTAGGATGTGCCATTGTTCTAAATTATTTTAAGTTTTACATTAATTTTTCTTCTCTGTATCCGTCAACTGTTTCTTCAGCGAATTCAGCGCCTCCAAAGCCTCTCCACCCAGCGACGATGAGGCATCGCCACCCTCAGCCTTCCGCTCGATTTCAGAGAACTCCCGCTCTGAAATAATCCGAAAGCGACTCAACATATCAGCATCGCACTCTCCTTCGGGATGCACACGCTGATAGGGCAACGAGAGGATGATGCTCTCATAGATGTATTGAGCCAACGACAAGTGTGTCTCCGCAGGCGATATCCACATTACCTCGCCATCGAAATCGGGCGTCTCCTCAGCAAAACGTACATACAACGTCCCTTTGTAGGCTATCGGCAAGCGGCAATCCTCCAAACACCGATCACACACAGTCACCACCGTACCCTCGATTGCAATCTGCAACGTCAACAAAGTCTCCTGACGATCCAAATCTACAGAAACCGCCAAATCGCCCCCCTTGATTTCGGTCGAATCGTACGCCTTAAACAACTCCTCATCTACCTTAAAATCATAGTGATAGGTGCCAATCTTCAACGATTTCCACGCAATCTCGTATTGGTTCAATACATCCATCAATCCACGGATTTATCGCGCAAAGTTACAATATTTCCAACAATTCGCAAAGATTTCACTCTTTTTATGGGTACTTTGCCCTGTAGTTGTGTGTTACGTTCCTCGTTATTTCTAAAATAATTCCGTAATTTTGTACCCAAACGATTCTATTTGTACTATCCATGAAGAGTGTTCACAAAGGTTTTGCCATACGTGTTACGTGTGATGAGCCCACATGGTGGCGTTACAACGTGACGTTGCTATGCGGTTGTTTCGATGAGGTAGGAACGCGCATCGGATTCTGCACCACGGAACAAGTTGTAGCTTCGGTCGGGAGCAATCTTTCGGAACCTCCCGCCGGATTTTCGGAAGCGGCACATCGCACCATTACCTTAGAGACCGTTCCCGCTCCACGTATGATTCTCTACCTCTACGTTGTGCCTCACACATTGCCTACCGAAACGGACATTGCCGCGACGAAGCCTTTCGTTGCGCATGTCGCAATCAGTTACGACGGTAATACCCTAAAGAGTTTCGACTACAACATCAATCGTTGGGCGGGAGCGGCCATTGAACTGAAACTCTGTAAAGACGGTAGTAGCTTTCTTCATTAGGTCGGTTCACAAAGTATAAACTTTGTTCGACAGTTTGCAGATTGCAGAAAAAAAGTGTCGACCTCTCCTTTTCGGGGCGGTCGACACTTGTGTATCTGAGGGTATCTCCGATTAGAAATCGATACCCGTGTAGGTCGAAGGAGTAATTGCACGTAGCTCGGCCTTCACAGACTCGGCCACATCCAAGGTGTCGATAAACGCAGCAATGGCCTCAGCTGTTATGTGGGCATTGGTACGCGTGAGGGCTTTGAGCGCCTCGTAGGGCGATGGATAACCTGCACGACGCAACACGGTCTGGATACCCTCGGCCACTACAGCCCAATTGTTCTCTAAATCGCGTTGCAACGCAGCCTCATTCAGGATAATCTTGCCCAGACCTTTCTGTAACGATGCCACAGCGAGCAACGTATGTGCCATCGGCACACCTACGTTACGCAGTACGGTCGAATCGGTCAGGTCACGTTGCATGCGCGACACCGGAAGTTTTGCAGCAAGGTGATTGTAGATGGCCGAAGCGATGCCCAAGTTGCCTTCGGCATTCTCAAAATCGATGGGATTGACCTTGTGCGGCATGGCACTCGACCCTACTTCGCCCGCTTTGATGCGTTGCTTGAAATACTCCATCGAGATGTAGGTCCACATGTCGCGACAGATGTCGATGAGGATGGTATCTATGCGTTTCAGTGCATCGAAGAGAGCAGCCAGATTGTCATAATGTTCAATTTGTGTCGTATATTGCGACCGCTCCAGTCCTAACTGCTCACCCACAAATCGATTGGCAAAAGCAACCCAATCTACGGCCGGATAGGCTACATGGTGTGCATTGAAGTTGCCCGTAGCCCCTCCGAACTTTGCCGAGAAAGGTACGGCACGCAATTGTGCCAACTGCTTGTCCAACCGTTCAACAAAGACCTGTAACTCTTTACCCAAACGCGTAGGCGAAGCCGGTTGTCCATGCGTATGTGCCAACATGGGGATACTATGCCACTCTGTAGCAAGCGTTGCCAACTTGTCGCGCAACGCATCCAGCGCCGGATAACATACTTCATGCATCGCCTCCTTGATAGAGAGCGGAATCGCTGTGTTGTTGATATCTTGCGAGGTGAGGCCAAAGTGTACGAACTCGCGAACCGCATGTAGCCCCAGTTGCTCCATCTTCTCTTTAAGCAGATACTCCACCGCTTTTACATCGTGGTTTGTCGTGCGCTCAATCTCCTTCACACGCTCAGCATCTGCGAGGCTAAAGTTGCGGTAGATATCGCGCAACTGCTCCTGCGTCGATGCATCGACCCCTTGCAACTCCGGCAAAGGTAGTTTGCACAAGGCAATGAAATACTCCACCTCAACGCGCACACGATAGCGAATCAGTGCATACTCCGAGAAATAATCAGCCAAAGCCTCCGTGGTCTTCCGATAACGGCCATCGATAGGCGATACAGCAGTCAATGTTGTCAGTGTCATGAATTATCGATTTTACGATGCTAAATTATATGTTCTCTTTTTCGAATTCTTAGGGTGCATTCAACCTCGTGCGTGCAAAAAAAACAGATAGCCGTCCAGTGCGATGACTCTCTATCGTATAGCTTGCTTGGCACGCTTTGCCATTGCCGAGGCAAAAACAAAGTCGTTCAATTCGCGGTTATCGGCATGCAGAATCTCTTCGTTGGTACCCTCCCACCACTTTTGGCCCTGGTAGATGTAGACAATCTTCTGTCCGATTTCCATCACCGAGTTCATGTCGTGAGTGTTGATGATGGTAGTGATATTGTACTCCTCGGTAATCTCTTTTATCAGATTATCTATCACAATGGAGGTCTGCGGGTCAAGCCCCGAATTGGGCTCGTCGCAGAAGAGATAGCGAGGATTCAGCACAATAGCACGCGCTATGGCTACACGCTTAATCATGCCACCCGACAACTCCGAAGGGTAGAGATGATTGGCATGTTCCAACCGCACACGATGCAGACAGAACTCCACCCGTTCGCGTTTCTCCGCCTCAGAGTGCTCGGTAAAAAGGTCCAATGGCAAGCGGACATTCTCCTCCACCGTCGAGGAGTCGAGCAGTGCTCCACCCTGAAAAATCATGCCTATGTCGCGTCGTATTGCCTTGCGTTCGCGAAAGCCTAACGTAGTGAAGCGTACATCGTCGTAAAAGATTTCGCCCTCGTCAACCTCGTGCAACCCGACCAGACTCTTCAACAACACAGTCTTGCCCGAACCACTGCGACCGATAATCAGGTTGGTCTTGCCGGTAGCAAACTCCACCGACACATCGTTGAGCACACGTCGTCCCTCAAACGACTTTACCAGATGTTCTGCACGTATCATGTCAATAGTATTTGCGTGAGTATCAGGTTAAATATCATGATTACAATCGACGATGCAACTACAGCTCGCGTCGAGGCTTTACCCACCTCCAACGAGTTACCTTTGGCATAATAACCATAGAAAGCCGATATGGAGGTAATGATGAAGGCAAAGAAACAACTCTTTATGAGCGAATAGATAATCGAATAGAGTTTGAAATCATACAACAAACCCGTCACATAGTCATCCGGAATCATGATACCCGTAAACACGGCGATAATCCATCCACCCATGATACCTATCAGGATACTCAATATCGTCAGGAAGGGGAAGAAGAAGATTGTGGCCACAATTTTCGGCAAAATCAGGTAGCTTGCCGAGTTGACGCCCATGATTTCCAGTGCATCAATCTGCTCGGTGATGCGCATGGTGCCTATCTCTGAGGCGATGTTCGACCCCACCTTACCCGATAGGATGAGAGCTACCACGGTCGACGAAAACTCCAAAATCATCGTCTCGCGCGTTGCATAACCAATCAGATACTTGGGAATGAATGGCGACTCCAGATTGATGGACATCTGCAGGGTTATCACCGCACCGATGAACACCGAGATGATGGCCGTTAGCCCAACGGAGTTCAAACCCAATGCCTCCATCTCGTAGATGATGCGCCGACGGTATATCGCAAACTTTTCCGGTCGCGAAAATACCTTCTTCATCAACAAGCAATACTGCCCTATCTGCGCAAACACATTCGATAGAATCTTCATATCGTACCCTCGACTATGCTGTTATCTTCTCTCCCCTGCTCATTGTTCCGAATCATCCACCTCCTCGAAGTCGACATATTCGCCCACTTTCTCGTTGATGCGTTTCTCGGTGCTCTGCGTATTCTTGTAGATGTGAATATCGCCCACTGCCGTATCCTCGCGACGTCGGCGAGTGTAGACCTGTTCGACATGCTGTTCCATCTCACGACGAAGTCGTTCCATACGCCACCGAAAGGCAATGAGCACGACAAGTGCGATTAAAAACAGTCCACACAGGAAGTAAAAGATGAATTGTGTAATGCCAACCAATACCGACGGCGCAGCCACCGCCAAAATCAACACTATTAGAATCGTTATTATGTTTCGGCGAATAAACTCCGCCACATAGGATAGTCCGTCAAACATACATCTATTCACATTGTTGCGAACAAAGATACGCAGATTTATTCAAAAACAAAAGTTTGGTATGCTTACCCCCTCGTCGCACAAACCAAACGAGGAGGCCTCTATAAAGAAACCTCCTCGTAGACGGATATTGTACGACCCACTACGCTACAATCGACGAAATGAGGAAGGTGGCCGCTACGGTCAAGATAGCATACAACTCAGGGAATGCCGCCAAAATCAGCGTCT
>CAYUJP010000021.1:1425-15073 GCA_964445055.1 uncultured Alistipes sp. | reverse complement strand
TAGATTAAAATAAGAAACCGAAATATACCAACTTTATGATCAGTAATTTAGCCTACGTTCATCCCAATGCCCAGATTGGTGAGAATGTGACCATAGAGCCTTTTGCTTATGTAGCAGGCGATGTCCGTATCGGTGACGATTGTTGGATTGGCCCGGGTGCTGTCATCAACGATGGTGCCCGCATCGGAAAGGGATGCAAAATTTCCACGGGCGCATCCATCGCGTGTCTGCCACAAGATTTGAAGTTCAAAGGGGAATACTCTACGGCAGAGATTGGCGACTATAACGATATTCGTGAGTGTGTTACCATTGCACGCGGTACCGCGTCGCGTGGCAAGACGGTTGTGGGTGACCACAACTTGTTGATGGCATACGTCCATGTGGCACACGACGATGTGGTGGGTAGTCACTGCGTAATAGCCAATCGTGTTTCGTTGGCAGGGGAGGTCGAAGTGGGCGATTGGGCCGTCATTGGAGGCCACGCTGCTGTGCATCAGTGGGTACATATCGGTGAACATTCAATGATTCAGGGCGGAGCCCTCATCGGTCAAGATGTGCCGCCCTACATCACTGTGACATACACCAATCAGTTTGCCGGAATCAATCGTGTCGGCTTGAGTCGTAGAGGATTCACTGCCGACCAAATCGAAACGATTCACCGTGCGGCGCGTATCCTTTTCCAAAGTGGATTGAACTTTGTGAATGGATGCGAGGAGGTGGAACGTCAGGTGTCGCAGTCGCCTGAGCGCGACCGTTTGGTAGCCTTCATTCGTGCTTCAAAGCGCGGCGTGAGCAAACAATATACCGTCAAGTAACCATTGCAACGTGCAAGAACGATGTTGCGCCCTACAAAAATGGGGCGCAACATCTGTTTATAGCGTCGACGAAAGGTCTGCATCGACGACTTCTCTGCATGTAAACGTTACGTTTTCTGAAAATTAGTTCCTATCTTTGCGGCATGGGAATCAAAAGTGCTTCATTCAAATGCAGCTCTCAGCGCTTGTCGCAAGTGCCGAAGGATACATTGCCCGACATCGCTTTCATCGGGCGCAGCAACGTGGGTAAGTCATCGCTCATCAATATGCTCACGGGAAATGGCTCGCTGGCGAAGGTGTCGGCAACGCCGGGAAAGACGCGGCTGATTAACCACTTTTTGATAGACAATCGTTGGTATCTGGTCGATTTGCCGGGTTATGGCTATGCTCGGGTCTCGAAGAGCGAACGAGGCGAGTTCTCAAAACTAATTGTCGACTATGTATTTCGCTGTGAGAAACTCCATTTTCTGTTTGTCCTCGTTGATTCGCGTTTGGAACCCCAAGCTATCGACCTGCGTTTCATTCGGATGTTGGGCGCTGAAGGAGTTCCCTTTGGAATCATCTTCACCAAGACCGACAAACTGTCAAAAGACAAACTGACCTCAAACCTGCTCCGTTACAAACGTACCTTGTTGGAGGAGTGGGAGGAGTTGCCTCCAATGTTTTGCGCATCAAGCGTCAAGCGCATGGGACGCGAGGAGATTTTGGCATATATAGACAAAAGTATCGTCGAATAAGAAAAAAGCAGAGATTCGTTTGTCTGCTTTTTTTGATATGCTTATATTTGCGACGCTAAAATAGTACGTTGGCCGATGTGAGGATACATCGCTGTGTGATAAAGGAACATCATAAAAAGTTATGGCAATACATAAAATCAAATTCTTTGCAGGTCGTGGTACCCGATACCTCGCAGAGAAAATCGTAGCAAGCTACGGCACGAAGTTGGGAGAGTCCGAGATTTTGAGTTTCAGCGATGGCGAGTTTCAACCCTGTTTCTTAGAGTCGATTCGTGGATGTACGGTGTTTGTGATTCAATCTACCTTTCCGCCAACGGACAATCTCATGGAGTTGCTGATGATGATCGATGCCGCGAAGCGTGCCTCTGCCTATCAAGTAATTGCCGTGATGCCCTATTTCGGTTGGGCGCGTCAGGACCGCAAAGACCGTCCGCGTGTGCCGATAGGGGCGAAGTTGGTGGCCAATTTGTTGGTGGCGGCGGGTGTAGACCGCATCATGACGATGGACTTGCATGCCGACCAGATTCAAGGATTCTTTGATGTGCCGGTAGATGCACTCTATGCAAGTGGCATCTTTGTCCCCTACATCCAGAGTTTGGGCATCGAAGACCTCTCGATTGCCGCACCCGACATGGGAGGCGCGAAACGTGCCAACACCTATGCCAAGTATCTGCATACCCCCATCATCATCTCTCACAAGGAGCGTGCCAAAGCCAATGTTGTGGGCAAGATGACCGCCATCGGCGATGTGGAGGGACGTAACATCATCATTGTGGACGACATGATTGACACCGCAGGCACCATATGTATGGCTGCCGATATGCTGATGCAGAAGGGCGCCAAGAGTGTGCGAGCCGCCATTACACACCCCGTACTCTCGGGCAAGGCCTACGACAAAATCAATGCCAGTGCTTTGGAAGAGGTCATTGTCACAGACACCATTCCCTTGCACGAGAATGAAGATTTGCATAAGTTTACGGTGCTCAGCGTGGCAGACATCTTTGCCGATGTTATCGAGCGTGTACACAACTACAAGGAGATTTCATCGATATTCTTCAAATAACAACACATAGTAACAACAACGATTGAGGCGGACTTGTCATTTATAAGTCCGCCTCAATCGTTTGTGAACCGACCTACATCGTCAACGACGACGGAACTCGGCACAAACAATGCCTGTCGCTATGGCGACATTCAGCGACTCGGAACTTCGACGGTCGGCGGGGTAGGGCGGAATCAGCAACTTATGGCTGACACTTTGTGCGGTAGCCGGAGTTACGCCGCGTCCTTCGTTGCCCATCAGGATGATACCGGTTGAAGTGAGGGGTGCTTGGTAGATGTTCTCCCCCTCTAAAAAAGTCCCGTAGATGGGCGTGCCGATTTGATGTTCGGTGCGAAGGTAGGCATCGAGGTCGCAGTAGTGGATGTTCACTCGCAAGATAGCCCCCATGGTAGCTTGCACAACTTTAGGGTTGAAACAGTCGGCAGTGCCTCGTGAACAGAGTATATGCTCAATACCGAACCAATCGGCAATGCGTATAATCGTTCCCAAATTTCCCGGGTTCTGCACCTCGTCGAGAGCCAAAACCAACTGTTTGCGCAATGTGGCGTTGTCGATACGATAGTGCGGTATCTCTACCACTGCCAATGCAGAGGTGGGCGTTTTGAGTAGCGACAAACGCTCCATCTCATGGGCGGTCACTTGCACGGCTTGCTCCTCCGCAAATAACGATTCTCGTGTGTAGAGCCTATGCACGTGTAGGTTGGTGCGAAGAATCTCGCCTACCAACTTCTCTCCTTCAGCGACAAAGAGTCCCTCGCTGTCTCGATTGCGCTTGTCATTGAGCGCACGCACCAATTGTATCTCGTTTTTGGTTATCATTGTCTCATCGTTTTGCTATGTTGTAGGTCTCGCCTTCACGTGCAATGTCACTTGCGGCAAAGTGCGCGCGGGTCTCATCGAGTAGTGGCTGCAACTCCTTGTAGCGCGAGGAGAAGTGCCCGATGAGCAATTGATGTGCTCCCGCTATCGTAGCAGCACGCGCGGCATCTACTGTGGTGGAGTGCCCTCGTTCGCGTGCTATCTTCTGCTCCGTTGCAGCATAGGTTGCTTCATGGTAGAGCAAATCCACACCGGCAACCAACCCTGCAGCCTTGGCGGAGAAGTTGGTGTCGGTCAGGTAAGCATATGCACGAGGTTGATAGGGCCGATAGGTGAGTTGTTCGTTACGCAACAATTCGCCGTCATCGAGTACTACATCTTCGCCACGCTTGGCGGCCGTGATTTGGGCTATCGAAAGGTGGTGACGTGCAATCTGAAACTTGTCGACATTGAGTGGGGGTTGCTTTTCGCGCAATAGGTAACCACAAGTGGGGAGTCGATGGCGCAACGGAATGCTCCACACCTCTACGGTGCGGTTCTCCATCAGCAGGGCATGTTGTGTCGTCACCACTTCGTGCCATACCACAGTGTAGGGTAGTTCGCTGTCGAAGTACTTGAGGTGGCAAGCCAAAATCTCGCCGAAAGGTGCCGGAGCATAGACATCCAAAGGGGTGCGCTTGCCATAGAGCCCTAAAGTCGAGAGCAACGGGAAGAGACCGAAGCAATGGTCGCCATGCAGATGGGTAAGAAAGACGGCACGGAGTCGCAACGGGTTTACACCATAGCGAAAAAGTTGTTGTTGTGTTCCCTCTCCTGCATCGAGCAGGTAGTATTGTTCGTGGATATTGACCACTTGTGCAGAGGGATGTCGCCCGATGGTGGGCTTGGCAGACGACGAACCGAGTATGGTGATGCTGAAACTCATGTGACCTTGTTTGCTCGCAAAGATAGGGAAAAAACGGCATATCTACCTTTTTATGAGAAACATTCGGTCGATTGGGGAGTTGCGAAAAAATCATTATCTTTGGGGTAGACTTAAATGAATATGATTACAAACCCTATCATCGTATGAAACTTATCCTTTCAACACTTCTTAGTGTCGGTGCCTTGTTTTCGGCTGTAGCGCAGCCCATCACGGCAGAACATAAAGCGCGTGCCGAGGCGCTTGTTGCAAAGATGACGCTTGAGGAGAAAATCGACTACATCGGTGGATTCAATAAGTTCTACATCCGTGCGATTCCCCGGTTGGGTATCCCTCAAATTCGTATGGCCGATGGTCCACAGGGTGTACGCAACGACACGAAGAGTACCCTGTTCCCATGTGGCATTGCCGCAGCAGCCTCGTGGGATCGAACATTGATACACAACTATGGTCGAGCTTTGGGACAAGATGCACGGGCTCGAGGTGTGCATATCATGTTGGGCCCCGGGGTCAATATCTATCGTTCACCTCTGTGTGGTCGCAACTTCGAGTACTACGGCGAGGACCCCTACTTGGCATCGGAGACGGCGGTTGCCTACATTGAGGGCATGCAGTCCGAAGGGGTCATGGCTACCATCAAACACTTCGCCGGAAACAACCAAGAGTGGAATCGCCATTATGTCTCTTCGGATATCGACGAGCGTACATTGCAAGAAATCTACCTCCCGACTTTCCGCAAAGCAGTACAAAAAGCTAATGTGGGGGCTGTGATGTCGAGTTACAATCTGCTCAACAGCGTCCACATGACCGAGAATAGAGCACTCACAGTCGATGTGTTGCGCCGTGATTGGGGCTTCGAGGGTATCTATATGTCCGATTGGAATGCGACCTATTCGGCCATTGGTGCTGCCAATGGAGGCCTTGATCTCGAGATGCCCGGTGCTTTGTTTATGAATGCCGAAAATCTGTTGCCCGCCATAGCCAACGGCATCGTCAGCGAGGCAACCATCAACGAAAAATGTTGCCACATTTTGCAGAGTCTCATCGCCTTTGGGTTCCTCGACCGCGAACAATTAGACAAGAGCATTGCTGAGCAGAATCCTTACTCCGACGAAGTGGCACTCGATGTAGCCCGAGGAAGCATTGTTTTGCTAAAGAACGAATCTGCTCTGCTCCCCTTCTCTTCAAAGATACGAAACGTAGTGGTGGCAGGTCCCAACGCCTCGACGGTCTCTGCCGGTGGAGGTAGTGGTGTGGTACATCCCTTCACAGCCGTGTCTGTCAGCGAAGGTTTGCAACAAGCGGGCAAGCGCTTGCGCTTGACAGTGCTGGATGAGGACGCTTTGAAACAAGCGGTAGAGACCACCTCCAAGGGAACAACCATTCAGTCGGCCGATGTGGTGGTCTATTGTGCAGGGTTTAACAGTCATCTCGAGAAGGAAAATAGCGACCGTACCTTTGCGTTGCCGGCCGGTCAGGTGGCTGAGATTGAGGCAATCTCAAAACTGAACAAAAACTTAATAGTCGTGGTGAATAGTGGTGGCGCTGTCGATCTCGATGCAATCTCTGCGCAGGCAAAGGCTCTGATTATGGCCTGGTATCCGGGACAAGAGGGAGGCCGTGCCGTAGCGGAGATACTTCTTGGCACATGTTGTCCCAGTGGCCGCCTGCCCATCTCTATAGAGCGTCGTGCCGAAGATAACCCGACCTACAAGAGTTACTACGAGAATGTCAGTCGTACACATCGCAAGGACATACCCCACCAGCGAGTAAGCTATACCGAGGGTATCTTTGTGGGTTATCGTGGCTATGACCGCGGTCAGGTAGAACCCCTCTATCCTTTTGGCTATGGACTCTCCTACACAACCTTTGCCTATTCGGGCCTGCACATCGCGAAACAAGCCGACAACACCTATCGTGTATCGTTCGATGTGAAGAACACGGGACGTGTTGCCGGAGCAGAGGTTGCACAGCTCTATGTGAGCGATGTTACCTCCAGTGTGCCACGTCCGGTGAAGGAGTTGAAGGGATATGAGAAGGTCTATCTCAAACGAGGCGAGACGAAACATGTAGAGATAACGCTCGATGATGAGGCATTTGCCTTCTATGACATCGACCGTCACTGTTTCCGTGTCGAGCCGGGTGACTTCCTTGTTCAAGTAGGTGCTTCATCCCGCGATTTGCGTCTGAAAGGTACGTTGCACATAGAGTAAGAGTCACCTTATAACACAAGAGAGCGAGAAAGCATCCTGCTTTCTCGCTCTCTTGTCTCTATAGAGTTGTCTCGGCGAAACAACCCCTCTTTGCCGGGTCAACCGCTTACTCTGTGCAACGGCATACCAAGTTGCGGTCGCCGTATCCGTTGTCGATTTTTGCCACGTAGGGCCAGAATTTCGACTCGACGACCCACGGCAGGGGGAATGCAGCCTCTTCGCGCGAATAACTGTGTGTCCACTCGCCGGCAATCTCACTTGCGGTGTGAGGTGCCCCCTTCACCACATTATCCTCGTTGCCTACGGCTGCTTCACATTCGCGTTTAATCTGCACAAGAGCCTCCATGAAACGATCCATTTCGGCTTTCGGCTCCGACTCTGTAGGCTCAACCATCAGGGTCTCATGCACGGGGAAGGAGAGCGTGGGAGCGTGGAATCCATAGTCCATCAATCGGTGAGCGATGTCCCCACAGTCGATGCCGTAGTCGTGCTTGAACATACTTAGGTCGAGAATCATCTCATGACCTACACGGCCGGTCTCGCCACTGTAATAGGTGCGGAACTCCGAGGCCAATGCTGCCGACATGTAGTTGGCATTGACGATAGCCATCTCGGTGACGTGTCGCAATCCTTCACCGCCCAACATGCGAATGTAACCATAGGTGATGGGAAGCAACAGAGCCGAACCCCACGGTGCCGAAGCAACAGCGGTGATGCCTTCGTCCCCACCGGTAGCAACAATGGAGTGCGAGGGTAGGAATGCGCGCAGATGTTCTGCAACGCAGATAGGGCCTACACCCGGACCGCCACCTCCATGAGGCATGGCGAAAGTTTTGTGTAGGTTGAGGTGACAGACATCGGCACCGATGTAACCCGGGTTGGTGAGTCCCACCTGAGCATTCATGTTGGCACCATCCATGTAAACCAAACCGCCGGCCTCGTGTACAGCGTCGACAATCTCTCGGATGCGACTCTCGAAGACGCCGTGTGTCGAGGGATAGGTGACCATCAATCCACACAACTCCGACGAATATTCTGTTGCTTTTTGTCGCAGGTCATCTACCGAGATGTTGCCTCGCTCGTCGCATGCTACGGTGACAATCTTCATACCTGCCATAGCTGCTGATGCCGGATTGGTGCCGTGTGCCGATGCCGGGATGAGAATAACATTGCGGTAGCCTTGTCCTTTCGATTGGTGATAGGCCCGAATCACCATCAACCCCGAATATTCACCTGCTGCACCTGAGTTAGGTTGAAGAGAGCAGGCCGCCATGCCGGTGATGGTTGCTAAGTCGTGTTCCAACGAGGCAATCATCTCCATGTAGCCCTCAGCTTGGTCAGCAGGGGCAAAGGGGTGCATATTCTGGAATCCTGCGAGCGACAGCGATTGCATGAGCGTGGCAGCGTTGAGTTTCATGGTACACGAACCCAACGAAATCATCGAGTCGGCAAGTGAAATGTCGCGATGTTCCAGCTGCTTGATGTAGCGCATCAGTGCGCTCTCGCTACGGTAGCGTTGAAATACCTGCTCTGTGAGAATGGGCGTGGTGCGTCGCAACGTCTCCGGAATGGCCGATGTGGCGTGGCTCTTGTAGCTTTTCGCCTTTCGACCGCATGCCTCGGCAAAGAGTTCGATGACTTGCGCTACCTCAGCTTCGGTGGTTACCTCATCGAAGGAGATGCGAACACACGCCTCTGATGGATAGTAAAAATTGATACCGCGTTCGAGAGCTAACGATTGTATGACAGCAGCTTCGGCTTCAATCTCAAGTGTATCGAAGAAGTGTTTGTTGGTCAGTTTGTAACCCAAGGCTTCGAGTGCTCGCGCGACATCGGTAGCAGCCGTATGAGCTGTTTGCGCTGCGCGAAGCAACCCTTCGGCACCGTTGTAGACACAATAGAATCCGACCATCGATGCCATCAGTGCCGAAGCGGTACAGATGTTCGATGTGGCGCGTTCGCGTTTGATGTGTTGCTCGCGCATCTGCAAGGCCATGCGCAGTGCGCGACGTCCGAACTTATCGACCGACACACCGATGATACGTCCCGGCATATTGCGTTTGTAGGCCTCGCGTGTAGCCATGTAGCCTGCATGTGGGCCACCGAATCCCATAGGTGTACCCAAACGTTGTGTGGTGCCCACGCAGATGTCGGCACCCCACTGACCCGGAGCCTCCAGCAACACCAACGAGAGCAGGTCGGCCACCACAGCCACCTTTGTGTCGTGTTCATGAGCCTGCTCTACAAAAGCACGATAGTCGCATACTTTACCATCGGCTGCAGGGTATTGCACGATAGCACCGAACTCCTTGCCCGTGAACTCATATTGGTCATAGTCATCGATGATGAGTTCAATGCCAAACGGTTCGCTGCGTGTCAGAAGCAGGTCGAGTGTCTGAGGAAAGATGTTACGATCGACAAATAGTTGGTTGCGACCCTCTTTCACTGCATCGCGACTGCGCAATGAGTACATCATCAGCATCGCTTCAGCTGTTGCTGTACCTTCGTCGAGCAACGAACAGTTGGCAATCTCCATGCCTGTGAGCGAGAGAATAGCGGTCTGAAAGTTGAGCAGCGCCTCCAATCGTCCCTGCGATATCTCTGCTTGATAGGGCGTGTAAGAGGTGTACCACGAAGGATTTTCAAAAACATTACGTGTCACCACAGCGGGTACGGCACAAGGGTAGTAGCCCATGCCGATGAACGAACGCAATGTACGGTTGCGATCGGCCAAGGTGCGTATGTGTGCGGCAAATTCATATTCGCTCATCCCTTCGGGCAACTCCAATGGCTTTTTGAGTCGAATAGATTGAGGAATGACTTGCGAGATGAGTTCATCAACGGAGTGTACACCGATTACATCGAGCATGGTGCGCAATTCATCGGGATTGCTGACGCCTATGTGGCGTTCGGAAAATTTATCGAACATGTTTATCTGATGAATGATTATAAGTCTTAATACTTGAAACTGCTTCCCCCGATGAACTCCCGCAACAGCGATGTGGGGGGAACCTCCGAAGGTTCAATCGGAATGAAGTTGTCGAGGAACTTCAGCAAGCGTCGTGCCTCGCCATACTCTGGTACGGTATCGGGTACCTCACGTAAGATGCGCTCAGCATAGGGACGCAACACGGAGATTTCATAGAAGAGCGACGAATTAAACATCACGTCGGCATTCTCTTGATAGGGGAATATGTGTTTCTCTTCACCTCGACGTACACTCTCCCAACGTGCCAAAGTCGACAGCGCGTTGTTTCCTCGTGTGGCATTGTCGCGCACCATACGACGCAACAACCGATTGTCGGTGGTGGCAATACGCGAAAGGTTGTCCATCGATACCGATGTGAAGCACGAGATGTAAATCTTAAACTTCATCTTGTCGGGAATGCTGGGGGTCAATTTGGGATTCAATCCGTGTATTCCTTCGATGATGAGCACCGACCGCTCTCCCAAACTCAACGGATTGTCGTGCCACTGCCGTTTTCCGGTGATGAAATCGTAGCGAGGGATAGGCAGACTCTCACCGGCAAAGAGCCGTTGGAGATGGCTGTTGAAAAGTTCTACATCGATAGCCTCCAAAGCTTCGTAGTCATATTCACCGTTGGCATCAACCGGAGTCTTCTCGCGGTCCACAAAGTAGTCGTCAAGCGAGATGAGCACAGGGTCAAGTCCCAAAACACGCAATTGTATACCCAAACGTTTGGCCGAGGTGGTCTTGCCGCTCGACGAAGGTCCCGAAATAAGTACCATGCGTGTCCCCTTGGTACGGTTGGCTTCGGCAATGGTGTCGGCAATGCGCGCCAATCGTTTCTCGTGAAACGCCTCGGCAATCTTGATAAGCTCCGAAGCGTCACCTGCCAGCACCTTGGCATTCAGACTACCCACCGTGGGTACTCCCATGACGGCTACCCACTCTTTGTATTGATGGAAGATATCGAACAACTTATCTTGCGCTACAGGCGGTTTAAGTTCATCGGGGTGCGAACGCCCCGGCAACACGACATAGAAGCCGTTGTAGCAGGGTTGTATATCGAAAAGTTTTACATAACCCGTCGAAGGAGCAAGTGCTCCGTAGAAGTAGCCCTTCATCGTCCCCATCGAGTACACACTGCTGTAGAGCCGTGGACGCGTATTCAACAACTGAATCTTATCGTCAAATCCCAACTGCTCATACTCCGTTGCAGCCTCGCTTGAGAGCACACGGCTACGTGTGATGGGAATATTTTGGTCGATAAGCTCCTGCATGCGTTGCCGAATTTGCCGGGCCTCTGCTTCGGTGAGCATATCGTGTCCCTCCAATTCGCAGTAGAAACCGCGCAACAGCGAGTGACGGATGAAAAGTTTGCGCTTGGGATAGAGTTCATAGACGGCACGTTGCAACAGAAACGACACGGTGCGTTCGTAGACTCGTATTCCTTCGAAATGAGTGATGTCAATGTATCTCACCGTGATGGGAGCATATACCTTATAGTTCAACTCCTTGATACGGTTGTTGACATATGCGGCCAAATAGGGATGCGACTCGGTCTTCAAATATTGTTGCTCAATCTCGAGTAGCGATGTACCCATTTCGACCTCAATACTGCGTGATAGATTCTCGCAGATGACGCGGATGAGTTCTTTCATGACTATAGTCGAAAAATAATTGGGTAAAGATACACATTCCGATGAGCTTTGCCAAGAATTGAGGCTAAAGATTCTGAAAAATTCTCCATAATGAACAGTTTTGTCGATAGATACGTAGTCCAAGAGTGTGAACGCTTCTCTTTAGAAATTGATTCGTGTGATGCCTTGAAAATTTGGTGAATCAGTGCATAGTTTTTATCTTTGTTCACACAAAAACGCCAAACATAGATGAGATATCTTTCTACACTTTTAGGGCTTCTCCTCTTGGGAGTAGCGTGTACTCCGCGCTCGGAGACGGTGGTCATTCTCTCCACAAACGACATTCATGCGCACATCGAGCGATTTCCTCAATTGGCAACGGCGGTGAAGTTGTGCCGCGATACGGTAGACCAGGTGATATTGGTCGATGCGGGTGACCGTTGGACCGGTAATGTCTATTGTGACCGTGCAGCGGAGCCTCGCAAACCTATCGTCGACCTGATGAATCACCTCGGTTACGATGTCGGAACCTTCGGCAATCACGAATTCGATGCAGGACAAGCCTTCTTGGGTATGCGTACGATGCAGTTCGATTTTCCTATTATCTGTGCCAATATCCATAGCGATACGGTGACTTTTCCACAGCCTCCGGCCTACACAATCGTAGAGCGAGGCGGCCATCGTATTGGCTTTGTGGGTGCTGTTACCAATTACGACCACAACAATCACCCGGCAGGTCATGATTCGAGTTTTGTAGGTCTTACCTTTACCGATGCCATCAAAGAGGTTGCATCGTACGAGTCGTTGCGCGACAACGAGCCTGTCGATGTGCTGGTTGCGCTTACCCACATCGGCACAAAGAAAGATCGCGAACTTGCGGCGCAGGTGTCGGGTTACGACCTCATCATCGGGGGACATAGTCACGACCAAACCAACGAGCAGGTGAACAACGTACTCATTACGCAATCGGGCAAATATCTTCGCAATGTGGGTGTTACGGTGCTCCGTTTCAGAGGCAAACAACTCGTCGACAAAAACTATCATTTGGAGTCTTTGACCGACTATGACCCCGATCCGGAGTATGCCGCGATGGTAGAGGAGTATTACAACGACCCGGAGTTGCGTACAAAGGTGGTTGACCTCACGGCCTCTATGGACAAACGTGGGTTGGCAGACCTTTTTACCTCGGCCGTACGCGAAAAGACGCAAACTGAAATAGGCATCTACCATATCGGCGGTGTGCGACTTGACTCGCTGCAACAGCAGGTCGTGTTGGCTGATATCTACAACCTCGACCCGTTTGGCTCGAAGATAGCTACGGCCGAAATGACTGCCGGGCAGCTCGAACAATTGGTGCTCACCAAATTCAACGATAAGGTCAATGTAGACGAATCGCATCGTGTGGACATCTACATGACAACACCCTATGTGATTCATGTCGATGCTTCCGGTGAAGCTGTGTCGGTAACTTTCCCCTCATTGTCTCCGAACAAGCGTTATCGGGTGGCGATGAGTGACTACATCTTCAAAAATTACGAAAATCTGCAACTGTCGGCTCCTTGTGCAACCGATTTGTTGGTGACGGAGGCACTTCGTGATTATCTGGTATCGCATGCCCCCTACACTCCCAACAACGCACCTCGAAACATCATCGAAGGACGGTAGCACGATGAAATTCAATGCGTTGGTACGAAAAATACGCAATAGTTGCTAATTATACGGAATTTTATTACCTTTGCGCACCCGTTGTGTGCGGGTAACACTTTAGTATTCACTTTTAACGGGCGATTGTATCGCAAATTTTAGATTCCTATTATGGAAGAGACAAAAAATGTAGTCACGAACGAGAATTTCGACTGGAATGCGTTCGAAAACGATTTGGGCGTTTACTCCCAGCCCAAGGAGGAGATTGCCGCGGCTTACGACAAAACATTGTCAAATGTTGCCGTAGGTGAGGTAGTCGAGGGTACGGTAGTAAGCATCAGCAAGCGCGAAGTTGTAGTCAACATCGGCTACAAGAGCGAGGGCGTGATTCCGGTTTCCGAGTTCCGTTACAACCCCGAGTTGGCTGTTGGCGAGAAGGTCGAGGTCTATGTAGAGTCGGCTGAGAACAAAAACGGTCAGTTGGCACTGTCACACAAGAAGGCACGTCAACTCAAGTCGTGGGATCGTGTCAACGAGGCTTTGGCTAACGACGAGATTATCAAGGGTTACATCAAGTGCCGCACGAAGGGTGGTATGATTGTCGATGTCTTCGGCATCGAGGCCTTCTTGCCCGGTTCGCAGATTGATGTAAAGCCTATCCGCGACTACGATGTATATGTCGACAAGACCATGGAGTTCAAGGTGGTAAAAATCAACCAAGAGTTCCGCAATGTTGTCGTTTCACACAAGGCTCTTATCGAGGCTGAGTTGGAGGCACAGAAGCAGGTCATCATGTCGAAATTGGAGAAGGGTCAGATTCTCGAGGGTAC
>CAYUJP010000021.1:0-1325 GCA_964445055.1 uncultured Alistipes sp. | reverse complement strand
AAGGGCCGTGTTGTTGTGATGGCCGATTACGGTGCATTCGTTGAGATTGCCCCCGGTGTTGAGGGTCTTATCCACGTATCCGAGATGTCGTGGAGCCAGCACTTGCGTTCGGCTCAGGATTTCATGAAGGTTGGCGATGAGGTTGAGGCTGTCATCTTGACACTCGACCGTGCAGAGCGCAAGATGTCGTTAGGTATCAAGCAGCTGACTGTCGACCCATGGGCTAACATCGAGCAGAAGTACCCGGTAGGTACAAAGTGCACCGCTAAGGTACGTAACTTTACAGGCTTCGGCGTATTTGTTGAGATTGAGGAGGGTATCGATGGTTTGGTACACATCTCCGATTTGTCTTGGACCAAGAAGGTAAAGCATCCGAGCGAGTTCACTCAGGTAGGTGCAACCTTAGATGTTGTTGTGTTGGAGATTGACAAGGAGAACCGTCGTCTGTCGTTGGGTCATAAGCAACTCGAGGAGAATCCTTGGAATGAGTTCGAGAGCCGTTTCCCCGTTGATTCTATTCACGAGGGTACTGTTACCGAGTTGGTCGATAAGGGTGCAGTCATCGCACTGACCGACACCATCGAGGGCTTTGCTCCGTCGAAGCACCTTGTAAAGGAAGATGGCACAACACCTAAGGTAGGTGAGAAGTTGCCATTCAAGGTACTTGAGTTCTCGAAGGCTACCAAGCGTGTGACACTGTCGCACAGTCGCACCTACGAGGATGCAAAGCGCGCTGAGGTTGCTGCAGAGAAGGCCGAGAAGAAGGCCGCTGCTGAGGCAGGTAAGTCTGCTGTGAAGAAGATCAACGCTTCGGTTGAGAAGACCACGTTGGGCGACATCGCAGGTTTGGCCGAACTGAAGGCTGCGTTGGATGCCAAGGAGAAGTAGTCGAACTGCACTCCCAATAAAAAAGTTCCGAGCCTCATGACTCGGAACTTTTTTATTGGATTGGAGTAATTTCCTTAGAACCGTACGACACGTACCTCTATATCCTCCACTTGAAAATCGTCCGATGGATTGGTAATGTTAAAATCCGGTGTATGGTCGAAGAGCATCAGCTGATGTTGCGCTTGTCGTGTTGTTGAGGTTTCCGGTAGGATGAATTGCTCCTTGCCCAATGTCACGGTGGCACTTCCTCTCCATCGGATGCAGAGATAGATGGCTCCAAAGTCGATTTCGCCTATGCGGTTGCAGCGTGCAACTTGTCGCTCAATGTCGCGATGATGAGCGTGGTAGAGTGTCTTCCCCTGTCCATGATAGTCGGGAGCCAACAAATCGGTCGACACATAGTCAACTCCTATGCGGTTGATGCGGTCAAACTGTAC
>CAYUJP010000020.1:5255-15078 GCA_964445055.1 uncultured Alistipes sp. | reverse complement strand
TTGAACTATCAAACACAATCAAAGAAGAAGGTAAGTTGCTGTTTAAACGTTGTGATTTGCTTTTAAATTTGTATCTTTGAACTATCAAACACAATTTCCTTCAAAATACAAATAAACTACCTCCATGTTGTGATTTGCTTTTAAATTTGTATCTTTGAACTATCAAACACAATTTGTAGACTGAGGTTTCTCTACGCTGAGTGTTGTGATTTGCTTTTAAATTTGTATCTTTGAACTATCAAACACAATCATTGATAGGAGGTTTACGATCCTCTCTCTGTTGTGATTTGCTTTTAAATTTGTATCTTTGAACTATCAAACACAATCTGTGTTGTACTTCTCCATGTCGTTCAAGGTTGTGATTTGCTTTTAAATTTGTATCTTTGAACTATCAAACACAATAAATGTACACCTATTAACGTATATTTATAGTTGTGATTTGCTTTTAAATTTGTATCTTTGAACTATCAAACACAATGTTCGGATAAAGTAGATAAATTTTCACTTAGTTGTGATTTGCTTTTAAATTTGTATCTTTGAACTATCAAACACAATATTCAAGAACAACAGCCTGCATGGAGTCCGGTTGTGATTTGCTTTTAAATTTGTATCTTTGAACTATCAAACACAATAGTATAACAAATTCTAACAAAGGGGGGGGGGTTGTGATTTGCTTTTAAATTTGTATCTTTGAACTATCAAACACAATCACAGACAAGGGTATACCATCCCCGACGAGTTGTGATTTGCTTTTAAATTTGTATCTTTGAACTATCAAACACAATGTTCACCTCCTTCTGGGCACAGCGCAATAAGTTGTGATTTGCTTTTAAATTTGTATCTTTGAACTATCAAACACAATACAATGTGCGCATCGTATTGTGAATCAAAGAGATAAGCAGACCGTTAGAATTAAAAATTCAAGGTGTTTGATTGAAGGATTTGCTCCGGCATGGAGTAAATCCTTTTTCTGTGGAAATCAGAAAAGTTCAAGTTGCTGTACGGGAGCATCGCCTGCGACACGCCGGCATCCTCTGAACAGTTCCATCTGCCCAAATTGTTTGTCAGTAATGGTCAGTATACCGACATAACCTTCGCGTGGAAGCAACTGTTTCACCCGTTTGATATGTACATCGGCATTCTCGCGACTGGGGCAATGGCGCAGATAGATGGAGAACTGGAACATGGTGAATCCATCGCGCATCAATTTCTTTCGAAACTCGGCATAAACCTTTCTCTCGCGCTTGGTCTCGGTGGGTAGGTCGAAGAAGACAAATATCCACATGATTTGGTATTCGCTGAAACGCTCAATCATTCCAACGTAGGATAGGCTATTTTGCGCAACTCGCCATCATAGCATTTGTAGAGCGAAGCCGTAGTCTGCCCCACACCTACCATCAGAGGACTCCGTCGGTCGTTGATTACCACATCGAGGACCGGAATGGTTAGCAACTTTGCCTTCAATTCGGGAGTGAGCATCGAATAATCGGCTCCGCTATCGACCAACTCCACAACCAATGCATCGACATAGGGGCGATAAGGTTCCATGATGTCGTCGGCCAAGCAATAGGCATTGTAACGATTGTGGTGATGAATTCCCAATGTGGGAAGCAGACCACTCACCACCAACGAGCGCGCCACCACCGCCCGCAAAATAGCATAGCCATAGTTCAAGAGTGCATTGGGTGGAATGCCCTCCCTATCGCGTCGGAAATTGGGAATCGACGGAAAGAGGTTTTGCCAATAGTAGACAGCGGCACGACCCTCCACATTTTCGCTATCTCCGCTTTTCACCTGCTTTGCCCACGCCTCCATGTTGGAGCAAGAGAGTTTGCGATAGCGTTGCAAGACAGCCGACTGATTCAGTACTTTCATTTGAACGGTCTGTTGCCACAACTGTTTGCGCAGCGGTTGAGATGCCTCAATCTGGGCTCGAAAACGTTCGGACTGTGTGGTGTTGCCTGCAAGTGGAAGCAACAATCCGGTGGGCATACTCCGCTCGTCGCAACAGATGACCGACACATGGTTTGCAAGGAGTGCCGACAAGGTTGCTTGGGTGAGCGTAATGCGTTTGTTGTCGAGCACCACCACCCCGATATCCTCGATGGGGACACGCCGGACTAAGTTCTCCTTGAAATGGTCGGGAAGTGTATCGTTGCACGTCACCTCAGGCAGTCGAATTTCCAACTGCGACAGGCGTACACTCAGGTATGCCGGATTGCCGAAATAGAGCGTACGCTTAATCATGCATCGACGATGTGACCGGTAATCGACACGCGCACCTTGTGCGGATGTTGTTGCATAAAAGCTTTCATACTTCGCACCCTTATCATTTTGCGCATTTTGATTGATAGATTCGCGTTCTTATTGCCATCGTATTTATCATCGACCGTTGTTTCGAGGTGATGGCGAAATACATAATCACTTGATGCCATCTTTTGTACTCGGTAGAGATATTTGCTAAGAGTGGCATTGTCGCCTTGACGTATCGCCTCGGCGTAGGCATCGTCGTCCATACCGAGAATAAACATCTCGTTTTGTTGCATCGAGAACTTCAGATGCCACGTAGCCGATTCGGGCAGTTGGTTACGGAACGATTCGGGCAGGGCGTCTGTCACACTATCCCACACCTCATCGGGGTGTGCGATGATGACGGGAATTCCGTACTTTTTCCGCTCGACGGCATGCCAGAAGGTGACAATGTGCTCGTACCACACGCCATTCGCATCCTCGTAGATTGCCACGTGGTGGTTGTTGCCGGGAACAACAAAACTTATCGGTTCACCCTGCTCGTTGTAATGCAAAGGAACATCAGAATCTAATCCCGTATAGCAACGAACACTCCGAATCGCACGTCCCTGATGATCGTAAACGGCTTCAGCAAAAGCTTTCTTTGCATTGCCGTCAAAGGCTTCGAGACGTGTACGCAGAATTTCGCGAATTCGCTTATCGATTACATATTCGACATCGCGCAGGGAGGTAATGGACGATAAAGCATACTTTAGAACTGTCTTTTCGGTGTCTTTACCCTTGTTGATATGACCGTAGACACTCTCCTTGCTCAATGCACCACGCGGAATAATGACATGCGATTGAGCACAGATACGCTTGCCGTTTTTGTAGATGTAACGTTTTCCAATACCGGCAGCACGTTTACCTCCCTTGAAAGAGACCGCAACGGTCGAGACGGCTTGCGCTACTTCTGCCGTAGAGAAGTGACTCTGCATACGGATGTAGCGTTCCAACCGTGTCAGCCGTTGTTGCGTAGCTTCGCCCTGCTTATCTGAAGATATAGGATGAAACGATACCTCTTTCAGAGAATTGAGGTTGTTGATACGCTGGATATAACGCTGTTTGGTGCAGGCGATGGTCAGGGCATCGACGGCATGATGACGATGGTCCATGCGTTTTGACCAATTGTGGATGCGCTCCACCTCGTGAATTTGGCCACCCTCTTCGCGCGAGACCCAATCGGTAAGTCCGGCATCGCGATAGCGAGGCAGATTCAGCTGATGCAACACATCGTCCCATCCCCAAGTATGACGCAAGAAATCGGTGATACTGCCACTGGTTGCATAGACATTGCGACAGACGGTCTGAAGCATTTCCTTGGCCTTCTTGGCGATGTATTGACTCTCGCGCAGTTGTCGCTCGATGAAATCTTGAGGTAACTCGGTAAGCGGAGTAAGCAGATTTCGCTGTTTGGTTCGAGAGATTCGTTTTTCGTCGGCAAGTTGATTGACACGCGTAACATAGTCTTCTAATTCGGCTTCACCCCGACTCTCCATAAAGTCGCGTGCGGTTTGATTGCCCTTCGATTGATTGCAACTTCGGCAAGCACACGCCTTGTTAGAGAAACTATCGTCGAAACGGACCGACCGAGGAATGATGTGCTCGACCTCAACTCCCGACCCCTGCAAGAATTCGACCGCATTGACAAGCGCACCACAGTAGATGCAACGCTGCCCGGACTCCTCCCACATTCGGTATTTCTGAATACGCAAACGAGTGGGTTGCAGGTGATACTCATCTGTGATACGTTTGGCTATCTGTTCGTTATCGCGACGATTTTGATTGATGGCTTTCTCGGCTGCTTCGCGCTCTTCGCGACTCTGCTTCAATTCGCGAGCAAGTTCGATGCGCACCTCATCGGGACGGCCATACTCTTTGATGATTGCATTTACGAGATTCACCAATTGGTTCAGCACCTTCTCGACCACCGGTTGACGCAATTCGCCCCTGGGGATGAGCGGTAACGCATCGGCCAACAGACGTTCCTTGTTCTGCTCGGTGGTGAGCGTAGTGTCGGTGTAACCCGCCATGCATTTTGCTTCGAAATACTGCTTTCCCTCCTGCAAATAGGGCAGGATTTTACGCATGGCACGCGATGATTTGTTGCTATAGCCACTCTTCACAAAGTCGATTCTGCACAATGCATCGAGGGCTTGGTCGTCGGTGATACCGAACTTCTCCTTCAGCACGGTACGCAACTCGGCACTATCTGCGATGGAGTAGATTGCATGCCACAGCCGATAGAGCGGTTGCTGTTCAAACGAAGGGTCGACCTGCTTCAACACCTCGCCGGTTGTGGGGTTTGCCACCTCGCGGTCGATGATGTGCGGTTGGAATCGAAGAAGAGCCTCACTATCGACAGATGTATCCGATAGAGCCTTTGCAAGTGTATAATAGGTGGTATTTCCCTGCAACCCGGTGCCCACAGATTTGCCAAGTAACCACTCTTTCGATTTGATGTGTAACAAATTTTTAAGGTCCGTAGTCTTCAACTTCTCGTGGGTATTCATGAAGTCGACAATCGCCTGTCGTTGCTCCGGGGTAATGTTGAGAGACTCGTCGTACTTGTTGCGAATCGTAAGATTGTTCACCGTCTCCCAGATTTTGCAGAGTTGGAAGAGTGGCGAACTACGCGGTGCGACCCGAGGTCCACAATTGCGTACTCGTCCATTGAGTTCTACATCGTGGCGCTCCAGTTCGCACTTTGCCACCAAATGCTTGCACGACTTCAGGGGACGCTGATAAAAGATGATGTAATCGCGCAGATGTGCTACTACCGCAGGAGTCAAGATATCGGGATAGAACTGTTGTTGACATGAGAGGATGGCATCGAACTCCTCTACATAGGCATCGCGCGGATAGACCAAATCTTTGCAACGGAATGCCGAATCTGCAGCAAGATGGGTATACATATATTGGCCTATGGTCTGTTGAAGTTCTTGCAACTCACGATAGCGACTGACTACCGTATTCACATAGGCACTCTGTTGTTTATCGCTAAAATCGGATTTGGTGGTGCGATAGCCTCGTTTCTGATTGATGTGGCAGAGCACACGACCCAACTCAAGTAGGGAGAGTTGTTGGTCTACCCCTTTTGCTCGCAATCCCCATAGTTGCAACGTGGAGCATTTCAACGTTGTGCCACTATACATGCCCAACTTGCGGAGTTCTGCCAACAAGAGCGCACGACGAAGTTGGTAACGGTCGTATCCCTTGCGTGCCGTACGCTTCTGCGTACGATCGGCATTGATGGTAACGGCTTGTCCTTTAGCAAACTGATCGCCCTCATCGCCTGTATAGGGGATGATACGGCTACCCATCGCAACGATTCTATCCTTTTCGGTGGAAGTTGCGCTGTTGTCTTCCGACAAAATCTCGTTGCTATTCTCTTCAACAATTGCCCAACCTATGCTTGTTGAACCAAGATCCAAACCTAAAATTCGACTCATAATTACCCTACTTTTTTGAGATATAAGGCAAATATAACATAAAAAGTTTGGAATATAAAAAATTTGATATATATTTGCCGAACAAATTTAAAAGCAAATCACAATAAGGATTATTCCGTTGTGAAAACATTCAAGGCGGGGCAACTCGCCTTTTTTCATGTAGTTAGCAAATCAAGTCCCAGTAAGAGTACCAAAAAAAGAGGCGTATAGGTCAAAAAAAGAGGAGACTCCGGTAAAGAGTCTCCTCAGCAAAAGACAAACGACGGTGATTAGGAGCCGAAGTTGTCGTACAAGATATTCTCGGGGGGTACGCCCAGATTGTCGAGCATCTTGACCACCGAAGCAATCATCATTGGAGGTCCGCACATGAGGTAGATACAGCCTTCGGGCTCCTCGTGATTCTTCAGGTAGTTCTCGTAGAGCACATTGTGAACGAATCCTGCGGTGTACTTCACGCCTGCGGCATCGGCCTCGGGATCGGGACGGTCGAGGGCCAAATTCATCTTGAAATTGGGGAAATCCTTCTCAATCTCGTGGAACTCCTTCAGATAGGGAGCCTCCTTCAGCGCACGTGCACCATACCAGAACGAGACGGGACGCTTGGTCTTCTCGGTCTTGAAGAGGTGCATGATGTGGCTACGCATAGGAGCCATACCGGCACCACCACCGATGAAGATGAGCTCCTGTGTGTCGGGCAGATTTGCCGGCAAGAAGAACTCGCCGTAAGGGCCTGAGATCGTCACCTTGTCGCCCGGCTTGCGCGAGAAGACATAGGAGGAGCAGATACCCGGATTGACCTTCATGAAACCACCATTGACACGGTCGAAAGGCGGTGTAGCAATACGGATGTTGAGCATGATGATGTTGCCCTCGGCCGGGTGATTTGCCATGGAGTAGGCACGGAAGGTAGGTTCGGGATTGGTCGTAACCAAATCCCACATCTTGAACTTATCCCAATCGGCACGGAACTGCTCGTCGACATCCATATCGGAGAACTTGATGGCATCGTACTTAGGGATATCAACCTGAATGTAGCCACCCGAACGGAAGTTGAGCTTCTCGCCCTCAGGCAACTTCACGACAAACTCCTTGAGGAAAGTGGAGATGTTGCGGTTGGATACCACTTCGCACTCCCATTTCTTGACACCCAGCACAGCCTCGGGAACATGAATCTTCAGATTCTCCTTCACCTTCACCTGGCAACCCAGACGCCAATGGTCTTTTGCCATCTTGCGCGAAATGAAACCTGTCTCGGTGGGCAGAATGTCGCCACCGCCCTCGAGCACCTGGCACTTACACATACCGCAAGAACCACCTCCACCGCACGCTGACGGCAGAAAGACATTGTTGTTTGCGAGCGTTGCGAGCAGGGTCGAACCACTCTCGGTGGTGAGCACCTTCTCGCCGTTGTTGATGTCGATTGTCACCGCACCCGACGAGGTGAGCTTGGCCTTGGCATAGAGGAGCAACCCCACCAAGACGAGCGTCACAGCCAAAAAGGCGACAATCGCAACTATAATTGTTAAAGTCATCTTTACTTAATCTTTACTGTGGTTACAACTTGATGCCGTTGAATATCATGAAAGCGATACCCATCAGACCTGTAATGATGAATGCGATACCCGGACCCTTCAGTGCCGACGGGATGTGCGAGTAGGAGGTCTTCTCACGGATGGCAGCCATCATGACAATGGCCAATGCCCAACCCAGGCCGGAGCCCAAGCCATAGGCAACCGACTGCACGAAGTTGGCAATCGCACCCGATTCGACCTTCTGCTGCATGAAGAGCGATCCACCCATGATGGCGCAGTTCACAGCAATCAGCGGCAAGAAGATACCCAACTGGCTATAGAGTGCAGGCGAGAACTTCTCGACCACCATCTCCACCAACTGCACGAAAGCGGCAATGGTTGCAATGAAGATGATGAAGGTCAAGAAACTGAGGTCGACTCCATCGGCCAATGCATTAGCCTTCAGCACATATTCGTTGAGCAGGTAGTTGATTGGAACCGTCATGACCATGACAAAGGTCACCGCAGTACCCAATCCCAAAGCTGTCTTCACGCTCTTCGACACGGCAATGTAGGAGCACATACCGAAGAAGAAAGCGAAGACCATGTTGTCGATGAAAATCGACCGTATAAAAATATTCAGCGTTTCCATACGTTATCTGCTACTTTTCCTGTAATTCTTTGTTATGAGAGCGGTGAAACCAGATGATGCATCCTACGATGATGAGCGCCATCGGCGGGAAGAGCATCAGACCCATGTTGGAGTAGTATCCGCCATTGGCGATGTACCACGACTCGGGGATGACACGCAACCCAAACAGGCTACCCGAACCCAGCAACTCGCGGAAGAATGCGATAATCACCAGAATCATGCCGTAGCCCAAGCCATTGCCGATACCATCGAGGAATGCAGGCCACGGCTTGTTACCCAAAGCAAATGCCTCGACACGACCCATGATGATACAGTTGGTGATAATCAGTCCGACATAGACGGAGAGTTGCTTCGATACTTCGTAGACAAAGGCTTTCAGCACTTGGTCGACCAGAATCACCAACGCTGCGATGACAACCAACTGTACGATGATACGGATACGCGAAGGGATGCCCTTACGCATCAGCGACATGACCAAGTTGGAGAATGCGGTCACTACCGTTACGGAGAGTGCCATGACGATGGCGGGCTTCAACTGTACGGTGACAGCCAATGCCGAGCAGATACCGAGAATCTGAACGATGACCGGATTGTTCTTGCCAAACGGTGCGGTCAGATATTTCTTGTTCTTAGCCGAAAACAGAGGCTCCTTTTCCATATTACTCATAGCTTTCCTCGTTTTGTTCGTTAGACTCCTCAATCTCCTCTGCTACGGGCAACTCCTCAACAACGGTCGTTGCGGCCTTTACCTTCGCAAAGTAGGGAAGATATGCAGAAAGATTGTCCCGCAACATGTCGGTGACACCCTGCGAGGTCTTGGTACCACCGGTAATGGCATCGACTTCGTGGTCGGGGTCAGTGGCTCCGCCCTTTCGCAAGGTGATGGAGACAAACTTGCCCGCAGCATCGAAGATGCTCTTACCCTGATACTTCTGCTGGTGTTTTGCCGTAGCGATTTCAGCACCCAGACCCGGGGTCTCGCCCTTGTGCGACATAACGATACCCGAAACGGTATTCATGTCGGACTCAAGTGCAATGTAGCCCCAGATGTCGTCCCACAAGCCTTTGCCGACCAGCGGAATGACGACACGACCATCGGCTGCTTGGAAGAGGATGAGATTCTTCTGCTCGTAGTCGGCACGCAAATCGCGATTGCTCTTCATCATCTCGAAGACGGACGTTGCATCCTTCTCCTCACGCTCGCCATCGGCATTGACGACATAAGCGGTGACAAACTCGTCGAAATTCTTATCGGTGGCACCGAGCGATTGCAGAATGTTGTTTTTCTTCTCGCCCAGCTCATTCTCATACTGACGCGATTGCAGAGATGTTGCCGCTACAGCAAGCAACACAGCCACGATGACGACCATGACGGTCGAGTAGAGAAGAATGTAGGCGTTGCTGTTCTTATTGGAAAAAATTCCTCCTTTTGTTTCATTTGTTGCCATAATCCACTCTCTATTTTGCAAGTTTGACACGATTCTTTCTGCGAGCAATGTTTCGCTCTACAACGAAATAGTCAACCAACGGAGCCAACGCATTCATGAAGAGAATCGAAAGCATCATACCCTCGGGGTAGGCGGGGTTTGCCACACGGATGAGAATAGCAAGTGCACCCGTCATGAAGCCGACGATGTACTTACCGGCATTGGTCTGCGCCGAGGTGACAGGGTCGGTAGCCATGAAGACAGCACCGAATGCGAAGCCACCCACGATGAGATGCTGCCAAGCAGGTATCCGGCTATAGTCGCCGGAACCTACTACATTGAAGAGCAGGCCCATGGCCAAACCGCCTACGAAGACCGAAACCATCGTACGCCACGATGCGGTGCCTGTAACAAGCAGAATGGCCGCACCGATGAGGATTGCCAATGTAGAGGTCTCACCTACGGAACCGGGGATAAAGCCCAAGAAGGCAT
>CAYUJP010000020.1:0-5155 GCA_964445055.1 uncultured Alistipes sp. | reverse complement strand
TATTGGAGAGTTGCTCAAGTGCTGTTGCTCCCGATACGGAATCGACTGCGTACCACACCTTTTCACCCGAAATAGAGGGTGTGTAGGAGAAGAAGACAAAAGCACGTGCCAACAGGGCGGGGTTGAATACGTTCATACCCGTACCACCGAATACCTCCTTACCGAAGATTACGGCAAAGGCGGTACCCAAAGCTACCATCCACAGCGGTGTACCTACCGGCATCACCATCGGGATGAGCAGACCCGAAACGAGGAAACCCTCGTTGACCTCGTGGCCGCGAGATTGTGCAAAGGCGAACTCGATGCCCAGACCTACGACGTAGGAGACAATGAGCATCGGCAACACCTGCAGGAAACCGAACCAGAAGGCATCGAAACCCACCTTGCCAACTTGGTAGCCGACATTGTACATACCAAAGAGCAATGCGGGGAGCAACGCCACGATGACCACACTCATCGTACGCTTCATGTCGTTGCAGTCGCGGATGTGAGCGCCTCGTTGTGTCGTTGTGTTCGGAACAAAGAGGAAGGTCTCGAACGCATCGAAAGTCGATGACAGGCACGAGAGCTTGCCACCCTCGGAGAAGGTAGGCTTGATTTTATCTACTAAATTTCTTAATCCACTCATCGTTAAGCCTCCTTGATCATTAAGTTAATACCATCGCGAATGATCTGCTGCATCTCAATCTTCGAGGGGTCGACGAACTCGCAAAGTGCGAAATCCTCCTCCACAACCTCGTAGATACCGAGATTCTCCATCTTGTCGATGTCGCCTGCAAGGATTGCCTTAAGCAGGTAAACCGGATAGATGTCCATCGGGAGATACTGCTCGTAAAGACCTGTTACCACGAAAGGACGCACGCCACCGTTGAGATTGGTGTCGAAGTGGTACTGCTTGCGCGGGCAGAGCCATGAGAAGTAGGAGCGCGACACAGAGAACTTCTTGCAACGAGGCATTGCCCAACCCAACAACTCGTATTTGTCGCCCTCGGGGATGACGGTGAGTTGGTGTGCATAGAAACCGATAAAGCCCTCTAACGAGCGCCTGGTTCCGGTGAGTACATTGCCCGAGATGATGCGCACGCTATCGCCTGCGGCCTGTTCTTTGATTTGGCCCTTGAGCACCGAAGCGAGAAGAGCGCCATCGATGATGCGGTAGTATTTGGGGTCTTTCACCTCCGAACCCGTCACGGCAACTACCTTCGTGCGGTCGACACGACCTGTAGCGAAGAGGCGACCGATGGTTGCCAAATCCTGGATATTGACCGTCCAAACCACTTCGCCCTTGTTCACGGGGTCGATGTGGTGAATCTGAACACCGACATTGCCCACAGGGTGCTTGCCTGCGAAGGTGTGCAACTCAGCACCTGCGAGGCCCTGTGTCAGACTCTCGTTCTGCACGGAAGCCGAAAGGTGGACCTTTCCGGCGGTGAGCTTTTTGAGGACTTCGACACCCTTCTGCAGATCGGCCTTGCGGTCGGCAAGCGCGAAAGCATAGTCGGGAGCCAACGGTGCAGAGTCGAATGCCGAGACGAATATCGCCTTCGGAGCATCGGCCGGATTGGCAATGATGCCATACGGGCGCTGTACAACCATCGGCCACAAACCGGCTTTCAACAAAAGCTCGATCACCTGCTCGCGGGTTGCCGAAGACAAATTAGGCACTGTAAACTCCTCATACTGCTGTTGTGCATCGGGGGTAATCGTCACAGAGAGCACTTTGCGCTTCTCACCGCGATTGATTGCGGCAACGACACCACTCACAGGCGAAGTAAAGAGCACACGCTCATTGCCCTTGCTGAAGAACAACGGAGTACCCGCCTTCACCTGATCACCAGCTTTTACCAGCAACTTTGGAGTTACACCTTCAAAATCGAGAGGCGAAACAGCGTAGGTGTCAGCCAATGGAGCATTGACAATCACCGCAGACGCTTGCCCTTCGAGTTTGATGTCGAGACCCTTGTTCAGTTTAATGATTTTCGACATGTGTAAAAGTGTTTGATTTTAGTGATAATTATTGAATATCTGTTAATTTTATAACATCCGTTTTTCGACGGCGAAGTTACGACTTTTTGGCTGTTTATTTAAGAATTTTTTAAATTATTTTTCAACTGTAGTAGAAAACCGCCTATCGTCTTACAAATGTATTATCTTTGTGTGGCGATGAGTGAACATTTGGTAGACATACACACGCACCATCCGACAGGACGGCTCATCGAGCCGACTTTTAGCGGTATTCATCCGTGGTGTGCCGAACAACACCCGACAGCGACCCTCAAAGAGGAGGATGTGGCGGATGCGGCGTTTGTCGGAGAGATCGGGCTGGACTTCCGGCATGGAGCACAGACCGCCCAAGAGCTTCTCTTTCGGCAACAGTTGGCATTGGCGGAGCGGGTGCAAAAACCGGTGGTGATACACTGTGTGAAGGCCTTTGAGCCGGTGATGCGGATATTGCGGGAGTATCGGTTGCGCGGAGTTGTCTTTCATGGGTTTATCGGCTCGCGACAGCAGGGGTCGGAGGCGGTGAAGCGGGGATATTATCTCTCCTTCGGGTTTGGGTCGCTGCGGTCGGCACGCACGGTGGAGACGTTGCGAAACACGCCGTTACATCGGCTGTTTCTGGAGCGCGACGAGTCGCCGGAGCCCATCGAAACGCTCTATGCCGCGGTTGCCTCGCTGTTGGCAATCGGCGAAGAGGAGCTTATCGAGAGGCTCTATCGCAACTATACGGAATTACTACGTAACGAGACAAAATAGATGGAAGCATGGCTTGAACGTACCCAACTGCTGTTGGGAGAGGAGAAGTTGCGGCAACTGCAAGCAGCCCATGTGTTGGTGGTGGGTGTAGGAGGCGTAGGTGCCTATGCCGCCGAGATGATTGCACGTGCCGGCGTGGGGCGCATGACGATTGCCGATGCCGATTGTGTGGCCGAAAGCAACATCAATCGACAGTTGGTCGCTCTGCATTCGACCATCGGTCAGCCCAAAGCCGAGGTACTTGCCGCACGACTTCGCGACATCAACCCGAACTTGCAACTGGAGGTTGTCAATGAGTATATTCGCGATGAGCGGACCGACACGCTGCTCGATGCCGCGCGATATGACTATGTGGTCGATGCTATAGACACCCTATCGCCCAAATTGGCACTCATCAAGGGGTGCATGGAGCGAGGCATACGCATCGTGAGTTCGATGGGGGCAGGCGCAAAGACAGACCCTACACGCATGGAGATTGCCGACATCGGGCGCACACACCACTGTCCGTTGGCGCACATGCTCCGCAAGCGGTTGCACAAAGCGGGCATCTACAAAGGATTTCGTGCCGTATTCTCGCCCGAACCGGTGCGCGAAGGGGCGCTCATGCTCTGCGAGGAGCAGAACAAGAAGTCGAATGTAGGGACCATCTCGTATCTTCCCGCCACCTTCGGCATCGGATGCGCCTCGGTGGTGATTCGGGATTTGTTGGGCGAACTAAACTAAATAAAGAGCGATTGCTGTATGAAAATTGTATTCTTGGACGAATATTCGTTGGCAGGGCGCGACCTGACTCCCATCCGTTCGGCGGGGGAGTATACAGGGTATGACTTCACACGACCGGAGGAGGTGGTGGAGCGGTGCAGCGATGCCGATGTGGTGATTACGAATAAGGTGATACTCGATGCGACTACCCTACGGCAACTGCCTCGGCTGAGACTCATCTGCGTGGCGGCGACCGGGACCAACAACATCGACCTGAAGGCGGCTGAAGAGTTGCACATCGCGGTGCGCAATGTTGCCGGATACTCGACGCACGCGGTAGCCGAGACCACATTGGGGGCGGCGTTGTCGCTGCGACGACAATGCAACTACTACGACCGCTATGTCAAGAGCGGCGACTATGCCCACTCGGAACGGCTGTTTCACCACGCTCGTCCCATCGGACAGCTCTACGGAGCACATTGGGGCATCGTCGGGTTGGGAACCATCGGACGTGAGGTAGCTCGACTTGCCACCGCCTTCGGTTGCGAAGTGCGTTACTACGCAACATCGGGCGTGGCGCGACAAGAGCACTACCCTGCCTGCTCGCTCGAAGCGTTGCTCGCGTGGGCCGATGTCGTGTCGATACACTGTCCGCTGAACGACCACACCCGCAATTTGATTGGCGCGACGGAGTTGAAGCTGATGCGACGCACGGCGCTGCTTATCAATGTGGCCCGGGGAGGCATTGTCGATGAAGCGGCCCTCGCTCAAGCCCTCAACGAAGAGCGCATTGCAGGTGCGGCACTCGATGTCTTTGCACAAGAGCCGATGGCCGACACCAATCCGTTGTTGCAACTGCGCGACCCCGACCGACTGCTTGTCTCGCCCCACAACGCTTGGGCAACGGCAGAGGCGATTGACATCCTCATCGACAACATTGGCGAGAACATCCGCACGCTGCAAGCACACGGAGCAGGCGAAGATGCAGGCGGCAAGGAGTGAAGATAAGCGTATTTTTTGTACCTTTACAAAAAAAGAGATAACCCATGAATGTGAAGATAGCCCCCGACTGGAAGGAGTTTCTCAAAGAGGAGTTTGAGAAGCCCTACTTCGAGCGACTTGTGGCCTTTGTGCGCAACGAATATGCCTCGGGGCAGGTGTTTCCGCTCGGCAGAGATATATTTCGTGCCTTTGACAAGTGTCCTTTTGAGAAGTTGAAAGTGGTCATCATCGGGCAGGACCCCTACCACAACGACGGGCAGGCCAACGGGCTCTGTTTCTCGGTGAGTGAGGGGGTACCTTTTCCGCCCTCGTTGCAAAACATCTTTCACGAAGTGTCGTCGGATGTGGGGGCGGCGATGCCCACAAGCGGCAACCTCGACCGCTGGGCCGAACAGGGGGTGTTGTTGCTCAACTCGGTGCTGACCGTGCGGGCACATCAAGCCGCATCGCACGCCGGACAAGGGTGGGAGACCTTCACCGATGCTGTGGTACGCTCGATTGCAACGCGCAAGGAGGGCATTGTCTACATGTTGTGGGGAAGCTACGCCCAACGCAAAGGTGCGATAGCAGACCCTGCGCGTAACTGCATTCTCAAAGCCGTGCATCCATCGCCTCTATCGGCCTACCGCGGGTTTATCGGGTGCAAACACTTCTCGCAAGCCAACGCCTACCTGATATCGCAAGGGAAGGAACC
>CAYUJP010000019.1:0-15157 GCA_964445055.1 uncultured Alistipes sp. | reverse complement strand
CACTCGCTCTCCGACTTGGCAACCGATGTAGTGGTGCTCTGTTTCATCCACATTGCAGCCAAACCCATCGACGAGGATCACGACTACGGTCACGGCAAGTATGAGACATTGGCTACGTTGCTCATCGGGCTTGCGCTGGTCGGTGTCAGCGGCAAGTTGCTTTGGAATGCCTCGACCACCATTCGTTCGTTCTTTCAGGGTGCCGAACTTCCGCGTCCGGGGGCAATTGCACTGTGGGCTGCCGCCATCTCCATTGTGGCTAAAGAGTTGCTGTTCCGCTATACGGTACATGTAGCACATGCCGTGCAGAGCCCTGCGATTGAGGCAAATGCATGGCATCATCGTAGCGATGCACTCTCTTCGTTAGGTACGCTGATTGGCATTGGATGTGCCTATCTGTTGGGGGGCGCATGGCGTCTGGCCGACCCGATAGCCGCCATTGTGGTCTCGCTGCTGATTCTCTATGTGGCGTTGCATCTCATTCGCATGGGGCTCGATGAGTTGTTGGAGAAGTCGCTCTCTGAGGAGGAGGAGAGTCGTATCTTGACACTCATCACCGAAAATCCACTCATCCAGTCGCCCCACAACCTGCGTACTCGTCGCATTGGTCCCAACATCTCCATTGAGGTACATGTACGTGTCGATGCCGAGATGACGGTACGTGCCTCGCATCAACTCACCATCGAAATTGAGCAACGTCTGCGCGAGGTTTATGGACCTGCCACCCTTGTCTCCATCCACGTAGAACCGACCAAGCCGTAGACGCTACTGTTCGTCAGCCAACGCTTTGTGGCGTGAATTTTGCGTCTGTTTCGTTGTGAGAGTTAGAAGCACGATATGAAACAAATTTGTGGAATATTTGGAGATTTAAAAAATATTCTCTATCTTGCACTTCGAAATCTAAAGATGGGAGTACGACAAATGGCTCAAAACATCCTATTCAAAGGTTTTGCAAAACAATAAATCACTTGTTTAAAACGGTTTGCCTATCGAAAAATTCTACTCTTTAGAACTGACAAAAAGGAGAAGAGTATGAACGTGCAAGTATTAAGCGATTGCCATCTGCTTAATGAGTATCTTTCCGGCAACCGAGATGCCATGTCTTGTTTGATTGACCGCCATCGTCGTCGTGTGCGCGATTATATCCGCATGTTGGTAAAGGACGATGATGTGGCCGATGACATCTTTCAGGAGACCTTCATCAAAGCGGTTCGAGTCATCGATGAGGGACGTTACACCGACAACGGTCGTTTCTTGTCGTGGGTGTTGCGCATTGCACACAATCAGGTAATCGACTACTTCCGCACGCAGAAGCAGAATAAGCAGTGCAACGAGTCGGATTCGGGGTTCGACATTTTGGGCACACTGCGCTTTGCCGAACGCACGGTCGAGGATAACATGGTATGCGAGCAGATTGCCGATGATGTACGTCGCATGGTCGAGTTGTTACCCGCGGAACAACGCGAAGTGGTCATGATGCGCTACTACTCCGACCTTAGTTTCAAAGAGATTGCCGAGCAGACCGGGGTCAGCATCAACACAGCGTTGGGACGTATGCGCTATGCACTGATTAATCTGCGCAAGATGATTAAAGAAAAAAACTTAATCTTAAGTTAAGCGTACACAATAAATCGAAACTCACGGGCGTTAATTCTGTGAATTCATTAACACACGAAGCCTATGAGTGAATTGTACACGGACGATCTAACCGGCATTGATGACACCGATTTGTTGATGCAGGAGGTAATATCGGATGAGGCCGATCTGCTTTATCTCGACACTTATCTAAAAGAGATTCTTCGACCGCAGTAACAAACGAGTGGTGAATAACAAAGCGAGGAGAGCATTCCATAGGGAAATGTTCTCCTCGCTCTTTTTGGGGTAATTCCGACTCGGTTACTTCTGCTCCTCGGTCGGTGCACCTCCAAAGGGATATTGGTGCTCGTGTACATCTTCGAATTGACGACCCTTCTCGTAGGTACGCATGGCGCGGTGACTCATGCCCATCGACGAGAATCCTCCATCGTGATAGAGGTTCTGCATCGTCACCTTGCGTGTTAGGTCAGAGAAGAGCGACAGCACGTAGTTGGCGCAATCGTCTGCCGTAGCATTTCCCAGAGGCGACATGCTCTCCGAGAACTCCATCAGGTCCTTCAAGCCCAATACGCCACTACCGGCGGTGGTCATGGTCGGTGACTGCGAAACGGTGTTGATGCGCACATGCTTCTCGCGACCGTAGATGTAGCCGAAGCTACGAGCTATCGACTCCAACAGGGCTTTGGCATCTGCCATATCGTTATAGCCGTAGAGTGTACGCTGTGCAGCGATGTAACTCAACGCCACAATCGAACCCCACTCACACAAAGCATCCTTCTTGCGAAGTACCTGTATCATCTTGTGAAACGAGATGGCCGATATATCCAACGTCTTCTGCAGATAGTCGTAATCCAAATCGTCGTAGGTACGTCCCTTACGAACATTGGGCGACATACCGATGGAGTGCAACACAAAATCGAACGGCCCACCAAAGTGTTTCATCGCCTCATCGACCAGATGTTCCAAATCCTCCACCGAAGTAGCATCCGCAGCAATCACCGGAGCATTGCAACGTGCAGCCAACTCGTTGAGTGTACCCATGCGCAACGACACGGGGGTATTTGTCAGTACTATTTCAGCACCCTCTTCAACAGCACGCTCCGCCACCTTCCATGCGATGGAGTTCTCATTGAGTGCACCGAAGATAATTCCGCGCTTCCCCTTCAATAAATTTATCGACATAACCTTATCTTTTTCTATTCAGCTCTGTAGCATGCCACCGAGCTATTTACTTTTAGGGTACAAAGGTAGCCTTTTTTCCAAACTACACCCTGCAATTGTCTGTTTTTGCCGAAACTTTGGCCGAATAAGCCAATAAAAAAGGAAAAGCGTGGCATACACGCCTCCCCTATGGTTGTTTTTTCCGGCGGATGATACCCGCTAAAACTCCGAGGTGAACTTAAATCGTATCTCCTTGAAATTCTCCTGTGCCAATGCCAACGAGTAGCTCGTATCGGCCAAGAAGACATCGCGGCCATGCTTGTCGACCGCCATGTTGGTGTGTTTGCGTCGTTTGAAGTCGGACAGTTGCTCCTCGTTGTCGCTCTCTATCCAGCATGCTTTGTAGATGGAGATAGGCTCCCAACGACATTTTGCACCATATTCGTGCTCCAAACGATACTGTATCACCTCAAATTGCAACGCACCCACTGTGCCGATGATCTTACGACCATTGAGTTGCGAGGTGAAGAGCTGTGCCACACCCTCATCCATCAGTTGGTCGATACCTTTGGAGAGTTGTTTGAACTTCAGGGGGTCGGCATTCTCAATGTAACGGAACTGCTCGGGAGCAAAGGAGGGGATGCCGGTGAACTTCAGGCGTTCTCCTTCGGTGAAAGTATCTCCGATTTTGAAGGTTCCCGTATCGTGCAGACCTACGATATCGCCCGGAAAGGCCTCATCGATGACCGATTTCTTCTCCGCCATGAAGGCTGTGGGCGACGAGAACTTCAACTGCTTGCCACTGCGCACATGCAGGTAGTTGCGGTTGCGTTCGAAACGTCCCGAACAGATTTTCAAGAAAGCGATACGGTCGCGATGGTTGGGGTCCATGTTGGCATGAATCTTGAAGACGAAACCCGTCATCTTTGCCTCCGCAGGGTCGATGGTGCGTGTCTCTGTCTGCGAGGGACGTGGCGAGGGGGCTATCTGTATGAAGCACTCCAGCAACTCACGCACACCGAAGTTGTTGATGGCCGAGCCGAAGAAGACCGGTGCAAGGTTTCCTGCCAAGTACTCCTCCCGACTGAATGGGTCGTAAACGCCCTCTATCAAGGCCACATCCTCGCGCAACTGATGGGCATAACGCTCCCCCACGTGAGCATCCAGCTCCGCCGAGCTCAAGTCGGAGATGTCGACGGTCGAGGCGGTTGCCGTCTGTCGCTCATCTGAGGTAAAGAGCGAGAGGTTTTGTTCGTAGATATTGTAGACACCTTTGAAGGTGGTACCGTTGGAGATGGGGAATGCCAGCGGTCGCACACGCACATGCAACTCACGTTCCACCTCATCGAGCAGGTCGAAGGGGTCTTTACAAGGACGGTCCAACTTGTTGATGAAGACCATCACCGGAGTCTTGCGCATGCGGCACACCTCCATCAGACGACGGGTCTGCTGCTCGACACCCTTAGCGCCGTCGATGACAATAATCACCGAATCGACAGCCGTCAACGTGCGGTAGGTATCTTCGGCAAAGTCCTCATGGCCCGGGGTATCGAGGATGTTGATTTTCACCCCCTTGTAGTCGAAACCCATGACCGATGTCGCCACCGAGATACCACGCTGGCGCTCAATCTCCATAAAGTCTGACGTGGCACCCTTCTTGATTTTGTTGCTTTTCACCGCTCCCGCAACATGAATTGCACCGCCAAACAGCAGCAACTTCTCGGTCAATGTCGTTTTACCGGCATCCGGGTGCGATATGATGGCAAAGGTTCGCCGTCTTGTAATCTCCTCCTGTAGTGTCATACCTTCTCTTTTACGCTATTTGCAACGAGGTCCACAGCCTCGGCTTATGCTGTTAGTTGTGTGGTTCGGCGGGATAGTCGATGTTGTAGTGACAACCGACCGACTCTTTGAGTTCACGCCCCTGTTTGATGACGAGATAGGCCACCGTAATCATGTTACGCAACTCGCACAACTGACGCGATGGGGTGGTCTTCACATAGAGTTCCTCTGTCTCGTGCCAAAGAATCTCCAGACGACGCATTGCCCGTTTCAAGTAGAGGTTTGAACGGATGATGCCTACGTAGCTCGACATGATTTGCTGCAATTCGCGACGCGACTGCAACAAGAGCAACATCTCCTCGGCCGATGCCGTTCCCTCGAAATTCCAATCGGGAATTCCATCTTGGAAGCCCACCTTATCGAGTTGCGACACCGCATGGCGTGCCGCCTGATCGGCATAGACCACCGCCTCGATGAGCGAGTTCGATGCCAAACGATTGGCTCCGTGCAACCCCGTGCAAGAGGTCTCACCCAGAGCATAGAGGTGTTTGATGGAGGTCTCGCCATCGGTATTCACCTTCACACCTCCGCAACAGTAGTGCGCAGCAGGTGTCACCGGAATCCAATCACGAGTGATGTCGATGCCGATAGAGAGGCACTTCTCGTAGATGTTGGGGAAGTGGCTCTTGATGGCGTCGGCAGGCTTGTGGGTGACATCCAAATAGACATACTCCTCACCACGCAACTGCATCTCGCGATAGATGGAGCGTGCCACTACATCACGCGGTGCCAACGACTTCATCGGGTGGTATTTGTCCATGAACTCCTCTCCGTTTTGCAGGCGCAGGATGCCCCCGAAACCACGCATCGCCTCCGTAATGAGGAACGAGGGACGCTCGCCCGGATTGTAGAGCGAAGTCGGGTGGAACTGAATGTACTCCATATTCTCGGTGATGGCCTTGGCACGGTGACACATGGCGATGCCGTCGCCCGTTGCCACCACCGGATTGGTTGTAGTCGTGTAGATGTTGCCACAACCTCCTGTGGCTACTACCGTAAATTTTGCCTTGATGGTCTCTATGGCGTTGGTCTCCAAATCGAGTACGTAAGCGCCGAAGCAGGTGACACCTCGCGTATGACGGGTCACAAACTCACCCAGGTGGTGCTGTGTGAGCAGGTCGATGGCATAGTGGCGCTCCAGCAACGTAATGTTGGCATGGTGACGCACCGACTCCACCAGCGCGCGCTCAATCTCCGCACCGGTCAAATCCTCGTAGTGGAGGATGCGATGCTCGGAGTGTCCTCCCTCGCGATTGAGTTCAAAACGGCCATCTTCGGTCTTATCGAAACGGGTACCCCACGCAATCAGGTCAGCTATCATCGCAGGCGCACGACGTACCACCAGCTCTACGGCAGCCTCATCGCATTTGCCTGCACCACACACCAACGTGTCGTGAATATGTTTCTCGAAGGTGTCGGGTGCATAGGTCACCGAGCAGATACCCCCCTGTGCATAGTTCGTGTTACACTCGTTCAACTCGCCCTTCGTAACGATGGTGACATGGCCATACTCCGCAACCTTCAATGCGAAGGAGAGTCCTGCGGCACCGGAGCCTATCACCAAGAAATCGGTTTGCATATCTTCAAAAATTTAGCGTTGCAAAATTAGCGATTTTCCACGAATTCCCACACACATCACCCAAAAAGCCACCACAAAGCCACACACTGTGTTACAACGAAAAAAGGGAGATAGCGCACACTCCTATCGATATTTATCCTACCTTTGCAGACAAAATCGAAGATTCATGGAACGGCATATCGACATCGACACCTACGACTATCCGCTACCCGACGAGCGCATTGCCAAATATCCGCTTGCCGAGCGGAGTGCCTCGAAGCTATTGGTCTGGCACAACGGTGTCATCACCGAGCGTCACTTCACCGATTTGGGAGAGATGCTTCCACCACAAGCCTTGTTGGTCTTCAACAACACCAAGGTCATTCGCGCCCGCATCATCATGCACAAACCTTCGGGAGCACGCATCGAGGTATTCTGCTTGGAGCCTCACGACCCTGCCGACTACGAGCGTGCCTTCTCGGTCAAAGGGAGTTGCACGTGGAGTTGCATCATCGGCAACCTCAAAAAATGGAAAGAGGGAGCTATCGGCATCGATTTCGTGTTGCACGAACAGCCGTGTCACCTGCGTGCTTATCGACTTAGCGAGGCGGGACGCGAACAGTTGGTGCGCTTTGAGTGGGATGCCGACCTCACCTTCGGGCAGTTGCTCGAACAATTGGGGAAGATACCGATTCCCCCCTACCTCAATCGCGACAGTCAGCAGATTGACTACACACGCTACCAGACCGTCTACTCGAAATTCGAAGGGTCGGTGGCAGCTCCCACCGCAGGATTACACTTCACACCGGAACTTATCGAACGGCTCAAGGGACAGGGCATCCGTTTCGAGGAGGTTACCTTGCATGTCGGTGCCGGCACCTTTCTGCCTGTCAAGGACCGCGATGCCTGCCTACATGCCATGCACACCGAACATTTTGAGATTCGTCGTTCCACCCTCGAACAACTCATCGCGGGATATGGTCACATCGTAGCGGTCGGCACCACCTCCGTGCGTACACTCGAATCGCTTGCCGCCCTTGCATGGCGCATTCGCAACAGCCATACACCACACGAGGAGCAACCTGTGGGGCAGTGGGAACTTTACGACTTGCCCGACTCCTTCACGGGGTTGGAGGCGTTGCACACGCTGCATGACTACCTGCTTCAGCACAACCTCACCTCACTGAAGGCCGCCACGCAAATCATGATTGCTCCATTGGGGTATCGGTGGCGTATCGTGCATGCCATCATTACCAATTTCCATCAGCCCAAATCGACCCTGCTGTTGCTCGTCTCTGCCTATGTAGGCGACACATGGCGCGACATCTACGACTATGCGCTGAGTCACGACTTTCGGTTTCTGAGTTACGGCGACTCGTCGCTACTCATCAACGACCAAGTGTGACCCGACTCTCTCGCTAAAGAGTAAGAAGAGGGGTGGCGAATCGATTTTCACCACCCCTCTTTGTATCTAACAAGGATTGCTTACGCCTGTGTCTCCTCGTCGTAAGCGTCACGCTTCATGTTCCACATCGGGAGCAAGGTCATCAGGCCAATGATAGCCATCGCTACCATCACCACAAATACCCACTGCCATCCGGCGTGGTCCGACAGGTAACCGAAGCCCACACCCGACACCGCTACGCTGACATAGCTCACCATGCCGATTACACCATTGGCGGTCGATGCCGCACGGCGGGTAGCGTGGTTCGAAGCAACCACACCGATGAGGGCTTGCGGACCGTAGATGAAGAATCCGGCACATGCCAAAATCAACAACAGCACAATCGGGCTGGTAGTTGCAGGCAGGGTGCAGAATGCTGTGATGAAGAGGATGGCTCCAATCATACAGAGTACGCAGGTGCGTTGTGCACGGCCTCCCATATAGCGGTCGGTGAACCAACCTGCCAGCAACATTCCGGCGCAACCGAAGAGTTCGAAGATGGCTACCGTCCACCCTGCCATGTCGGCAGACAATCCACGCGAAGCACGCAGGAAGGTGGGACCCCAGTCGAGCACCGCAAAACGAATGATGTAGACAAAGAAGTCGGCCAATGCCAATGCCCAAATTACAGGGTTGAAGAAGACCTTGCGACGCAAAAACTCCTTGAACTCTGCCGATGACTCCTTGCTATCTTTCTTGGCATCCGATGCCTCCACGACCGAACCCTTCAACTCGGGCAGGCCTACTGATTTTGGTGTGTCACGCAGTGTGACAATGATGAAGATGATACCACCGATGGCGATGAAAGCGGGAATCCAGAAGGCCCACTGCCAAGCGCCCACATGCTCGAGTGCATGGGTAACATAGGCATCTGCCGCATCGGGTGTCATGCTCTTGGTAATGTTTGCCGTATTCTCAACCACACGAGCTCGCATCTCGGCATCGCCGCTCATATCGCTACCCATGTGACCCATAATCAGACCGCAGATGACAGCCAAGATGCCGGCACCGATGGAGTGCGAAGTGTTCCAGATTGACATCTTTGTCGAAAGCTCCGTGGGGGGTACCCAGTGGGTAATCAGGCGGTTGCACGGAGGGAATCCACACCCTTGAAAGAGGTTGTTGACAACGAGCAATACGGCGAAGATGACGACCAATGTGTTGATGAAGGTCGAGCCGTAGCTCTGACCCGTAATCCACTCGGCAAGCAGTGTACCGCAACCGAAAATCAAACTGGTCAGGGTACAGACCGAGAGGCCTGTCACCATGTGCCAACGACCGTTGGTACGGTCGGCCAACACACCGTTGACAAACTTAGAGATACCGTAAATCAACCCCACAAGGGTCATGATGATACCGAAAGTGGTGTTCGATATTCCATACTCTGCCGTCAAGCCCGGTATGGCGTAGGAGAAGTTCTTACGAACGAAGTAGAAGATGGCATAGCCAATCATCGTACCGATGATGGTACGCCACTGCCAATAGTGGAATTTTTTTGTCTGTTCAGGTGTCATATCTGATATTATGTACTTGTTGCTTTTTTGTTAGGCAAGCTCCAAGGCGCCTCCCTTGCCGAAGACCTTTGCCACCAGTGCATCGTAGATGCGAGCACGTTTTGCCAGGTCGAAGAGGTTGATGCGCCAACGCATCAGTTGTACAAGGTCGACCATCTCGCGCCAACGTTCGCGTGTCACGCCAATCTGCGAGGGGTCTGTCGGAGCACCCGCAGCCGCCAATAGTTGCTGCATCTTGGCAAAGGTGTAGCACTGCTGCTGCAACCGTGCCTTCAGGTCGGGCCAATTGTTCTTTACACGCGACAACTGCTCTCGTACCATTGCCGCATCGTTGTACTTTTTGGTAATCTCCGTGTAGCCCAACATCGGCACGGGGAAATCCTTGAACAGTGCCAACGCACGTTGCTGCTCCTGCTCCAACGTAGGCCATGCCGCCACACACTGCTCGACATCGAGCGTCGAGAGGTCGAAGGTAAAGAAGGCATCAAAGAAGGCGCACATGGTCGCTGTACCGACAGCCACCTGAAAGCCATGCGATTGGAACTTGCCCCGATAGCGATGTTCCTCCATGTCCAGTATGTGGCTGAAGAGGTGGTCCGAGCACGATGCAGGACGGCTCGACCGTGCTGCCTGCATGGCGATGCCGCTGAGTGCCAACCCTTCGAAGAGTAGTCCTGTGGCATGCTTGTCGCCGGCTGCGATTCCTTCGGGATTGGCAAGCATCTCGTTCAACACATCTTGCAACACATGCCATGCTTCGGGAACAATCGGCTCCGTGCCGAAGAGGTCGGCAATCATCCACTCGGCACCTGCCGGAATCTTGGAGGCGAGGTCACCATATCCGGCTGCCGTCATCTCCTTGGGAGCCGCAGCCAACACATCGACATCTGCCACCACCACGCGTGGTGCCCGCGTCTCGATGTTGAGTTTTGCACCATCGCGTGTCACCACCGACCCCGATGAAGAGTAGCCGTCGACCGATGCCGCTGTCGCCACACAGAGGTATGACTGCTCGTGATGAAACGAAGCCAACTTGCAGAGGTCGTTGATTACACCCGAACCCACAGCCACGGCGATGGCCCCCGTCCGGTCCAACACGGCATCCACCTGCTCGGCATGACTCCAATCGGCATGAAACTCCTCCTCTTCAAAGAGGAAGCGTTCGCACTCGATGCCTGCCTCTTGCAGGTAGGTGTAGACGGCCTCACCGGCAGCACGCCACGTGTTCAAGTCGGCCACTACCACGGCACGACGCTCGGGAAAGTGTTCCCGAAAGAGGGCGGGTACCTCACGCAACGTCCCTGCACCCAGTTCGAATGCCTTCGTATAGGTGGCGATGCTCAGTGCCTTTGCGATTCTCTGTTGACTACTCATAGTATCGGTTTTTATAAGGTGTGGGGAGTTACTCCTTACGAAGCCCCACCCAACTTTTCTTTCGAAAGAACAAAATTACAAAAATAGGAGGGATTTTCAACTATTTTCTCGTCGTTTTTCACAATCTCACGACAATCACCCCCTTTCTCGACCGATTCAGCCTATCTTTTTTGCACATTGCTTTCGAGTTCAAACCATTTGCATTTCCGGCCAAAAGGGGTTACATTTGTAGTACGAAAGCAAAGGGTGTTTTTACACCCGACAAAGATTATAACGTTATAACGCGGAGGTCGTGCGACCTTCCCATCATTGAAAAGTACAAAAGAAGATGAAAGCTCTTAATTTACATGCCGTAGGCGACCTCCGTTACGAAGAGGTGCCTATGCCTGTGCGTCAGCCGGGTGAGGTGATGCTCAAAGTCAAAGCGTGTGGCATCTGTGGTAGCGATCTGCCCCGTGTCTTCACCAAAGGTACCTACCACTTCCCCACCATCCCCGGTCACGAGTTCTCCGGTGAGATTATCGATGCCGACGATGCTTCGCTCATCGGTCGTCGTGCTGCAGTATTCCCGTTGCTACCCTGCCGCAAGTGCAAGGCTTGCCAGGTGGGTGAGTATGCACAGTGTAGCGATTACGACTACTACGGGTCACGTCGCGACGGTGCATTTGCCGAGTACATTGCCGTCAAGGAGTGGAACCTCATTCTCTTCGACGACACGCTCTCCTACGAGGAGGCTGCCATGTGCGAACCTGCAGCCGTAGCCCTGCACGCCATTCACCAATCGGGTGTGAGCATCGGCGACACGGCCGCCATCTTCGGTGCCGGTCCCATCGGCATCATGTTGGCGCTTTGGGCGAAAGCGGCCGGAGCTTTCCAAGTGATTCTGTGCGACATCGACCCCACGAAGGTGGCCTTTGCCCGCTCGTTGGGATTCGATGCCATCAACTCGCGCGAGTGCGACCCTGTGGAGTATATCCACAGCAAGACCAACGGTCAGGGAGCCGATGCCTGCATCGAGGGCGCCGGCGTAGCACAAACTTGGGAGCAGGGACTCAAGTCGGTCAAAAGTTTCGGCACGGTGGTGTCGATGGGTAACCCTGCCGGTGATATGACCCTCAGTCAGAAGGGTTATTGGGAGATTCTGCGCAAGCAGCTCACCCTCAAGGGAACATGGAACAGCAACTACAACGATGCGCGCAACGAGTGGAAGATTGCACTCGAGGCCATCTCCTCACATCGTATCGATGTACGTCCGCTCATCTCGCACCGCTTCCCGCTGAGCGAAGGCGCAAAGGCTTTCGGCATCATGCGCGAGCGCAAGGAGTTCTTCAACAAGGTGATGTTTGTCAACGAATAGCCGAGTTGATGCCGTTGCACCTGCAACGCAATCAGCTAACCAAAAGTCGCTTAACGCATCGACGTTAAGCGACTTTTCTTTAGTAGGGTCAATCCTACACGATACTACCCAACAAAGAGAGCACCTCTTCCCCAACAGGAAAAGGTGCTCTCTTTATGAATGTAAGTCGGACTCCTTATTCGGCTGCAAATCCCGAGAAGTCGGTCTGCATCGAACTTGTCTCGTAGACATTGACCTTGCCACTGGCAGGGATGGTCTGCGTAGCGCGGATTACCCAACCTGTCTCTGAAGCAGGTTTGCCACTTGCCGGCTTGTAGACCCAGTAGTGCATCAACGCCTTGTTCCACGAGGTGGTATTCTTACCCAGTTCGTTGAAGAAGAACGAAGTAGCACACATATCTGCGATGTTGAAGGTGATACGAGTCATGGGGGTGGTGACACCGTTCTGGATGAACTCTACCTTCCAGTTCGTAGCATCGTCATCCCAAATATCGGCGATAAACTGACCCGCCAATGCCGAGTTACCCGAAGTCTTGATGCTTGCCGTACCGCCCGTACCACCGGCAGACCATGTGTATGCATACCCCTTTGTACCGGTGTAAACGGCGTTACCGTCGTAGACACGAATCTGGTAATCTTCGGGTTGGTTGGTCGACTTAGCTACCCAGTTCTTCACCGTCGAGCCCTCGATTTCGTAGATGCTGTAACCGTTGGGGGCACCATCGACATTGAGGTTGCTCGACCACCAGCCACCGCAGGCTGCTCCGTGTACGTGCTCGTAGATGGGCAGACCTCCGGCGCACTTGTAACTTGTGTGGATGTAGTTTTGCGGATAGTGTGTGTGGCCAATCATGATGTGCGCCTCCTTGAACTGCTTGAGCAGTGTCAGCACCTCTTTGTAGTATTTGTCGGTATTGACATTCGCACCCGAGTCGTTGGTACCACCCCCACGGAACGGAATGTGAGCGCAGAAGAAGACAACCTTGTCGGACTTGTTCTCCACCAAGGCCAAATCCTGCTGTAGCCAACTGTACTGTGCATCTGAGAAACCGGCACCGTAGGTCCATGTCTTACCACTCGTCGTTGTACAAACCACATCATCCATTACTACGATGTGCGCCTTACCGCGGTTGAATGAGTAATCGACAGGGCCGAAACGCTCGATGAAGTTTGCCTGTGCGGTGTAGGTGCTGGTCTGTCCGGCATCGTGGTCGTGGTTACCCATGCACTGGAAGATGGGCAGATAGCCCGAGTTGAGTTGCACATTCGACATACTCTTCTTCATCGGGTCCCACTGCACCGTATTATCGAAGGTGATATCACCCAATGTCACTGCGTAGGCATTGGTCCAACGGCCCGAAGCCTGTGCTGCGTTGAGCGTATATTTGATATCGGGAATCGTCTCGTTGTTGTAACGAGCCACATCCGAATCGGTTTTGCACTGCGGGTCACCGATCGCAAGGAGGGTAAAGTTCTCCTCAACCTCCATAGGTTCCAGTGTAAAGTCGTGACGGTCGACCACCTTCGAAGAGGTCAACTTCAGACTCGACGAGATGTCGTTCGAGTAGAAGAGGGGCACTCCGGTCGATGGGTCGAGTGCCACTTTGTAGTTGGCAGGTGTCGTGTAGTAGACCGAGCGGCAGAGGCGGCTCGCCTTCATCTGATAGACACCGTTGGCATCGGTCACCACAATCGTGTAGCCATCCGACACCGGCACACCGGCAATACCCTTGCCCGTGGTCGAATCGGTAATCAGACCCACCAAGTTGTTGCCCTCTTGGATGGTGGTACCGTTGATTTCGGTTGTCGACCCGGTTGTCGTACCTCCACCTGTCGAACCTCCCGTATTCGAACCGGTGTTGGTGTTTCCACCCTCATCCTCGGTGCTGGAGCTGGAGCAAGCACCGCCGAGCAACGCTGCTACCAGAAACAGAAAATAGAATTTCTTCAACATGTTGTGTTATTATTAGACGTGAACGTTTCGTTACAAATTTTTGCATTTGACAACAAACTACGATATAAAGATAAACAATCTTCGGCAAAACGCCAAAGATTGTTTATCTTTTTTTTCGCAGTCGTCACCGACCGCTTGTGCGGAAGAGATTAATCCTCCCAACCGGGGTTCTGACCCAACGCGGGGTTCAACGTCGTAGCTGTCGAAGGAATCGGGCGCAGGTAGCGCTTGTCATCCCACTCGAGTTTGTAGTTGTAGATGAGGTAACCCTTCGTACCTTCGCTCAACGAGAAGTTCTGGTCAGCTGTCGAAGTACCCACCTTGTAGCTGGTCTTCGAACGGCTTGAACCAAACGTATAGTGCGTACCGTTGAAGTCGAAACCATTCTTGTACTCATCCTCGGATACGTAGATACCTCTCCAACCCTGGTTGTTGTTGTAGCGGTCTACAATCAGATTGGCAACACCCCAACGATAGACATCGTCTACACGCAGGCCATCCTCCATAATCAACTCGGTGGCACGCTCACGACGAATCTCAAGAATCGTATTCGACAAGCTGATGGGCGAACTTGCGTAGTAGTTCTTCAGGAACTCATCCTCGGTGTAGCCGGCACCACCCGGGTAGATATTCTTCACACCGGCACGCTCACGCAATGCACCAACGGTCTTGTTCCAGATAGCCTCGGTCATCTGACCCAACTCAGCCTTTGCCTCGGCGTAGTTCAACAGTACCTCGGCATAGCGCAGGATAGGCAACGAGTTGTTGGCACGACCCGACGAGTAGTTCTTCTCCACCTCGACGCTCCACTTGATGAAAGCGTAACCGGTCGATGTAGCGGTCCAGTTGATAGGCTTCAACTCGGTGGCACCCGCAGCGGTCTCGTAGGTGTGGCCGGGTCCGTGGATGGTCTGAATCAGACGATAGTCACGGTTGTCGAACTCTTTGGTAAGCGATATCTGGTCGCTTGCAATCGGCGTACCATCCAACGTCAGGAACATGTCGACCAAGTCCTTCGTCGGCGAGTACTGCTGACCATAGGTATCGGAGTTCACCTTCCAAGTCAACTCGTTGAATACGTTCAGCGGATCGTCAGCCATCTCGCGTGCCCAAATTACCTCGTTGGTAATCGTAGGACTCGTCGTAGTGAACATGGTACGGAATGCCTTCGAAGGACCACCGGTTGTATAGAGCGAATACTGACCTGCATCCATCAGTTGCTCTGCAGCATCAGCAGCTGCATTCAAGAGGTCGGTAGAGGTCTCGTATTGGTTGTTCCAAGCAACATTGGTCGAAGGATTCACCTTGTGATACTTGCGGTAGGTACCCTCATAGAGGCAGATACGCGATTTGAGTG
>CAYUJP010000018.1:0-16175 GCA_964445055.1 uncultured Alistipes sp. | reverse complement strand
CAAAAGGAACGTATTCAGAATGTAAATGGGAACTGGACAGAAGGTTTCTAATATCTTGAAAAAATTCTGCTACGCGATTTTGTGTTTTTTCGCACCGAGAAGCACAAGACGAGTACCTAAATCAGAAAACAACACGCCATCGAGTTCCTGACCAAAGTAGGGTCGCTTCTACGAAAAAATTTCATGATATCGGTACGGCTAATGGTGATGAGATAGACTCATTCAATCGTTAGGCTAATGATACTTTTACTATATCGCCGGAGACTTACACTGAATATGAAACGAGAGAGATGGTGTAGAGTTTGGAGCGTGCTACGATAATGCAAAAAGAGGCATCTATATATCGGGGCCAAATCATATGTTGATTGGTCTGGTATCTTCAAATGTGGCAGATTTTATAAATGAACCGGATTAGTTAAGGTTACAACCGATGCTTCGATTTTAGTGAAATATACGAGAAGTCTTATTGCTTTGCCAGATTCAGAATGCAAAGCCTTGAAGTCTTTAAGGTGAGTGGCACTTGAGTAGATGTAAGCAATCAATCTTATTATCGACAGCCTATGGAAGAGTTATTAACAAAAGAAGATATAATCTGCAAGGATGAAATGTGGATATATAAACTGCGTGATATCATGCGATTGTCCGAATTGGAGCACTATTTGATAGCATACAGAGGAATTACGATATCGCTGCTTTGAAAAAGTTATCAACAGTGAAGATGAAGGTTGTGAATAAATTGTTCAAATACTGTTGCAGAGATAGAAGAGAGCAAAAAAGATTGCCTAACCATCAAAAGTTGGGCAACCTTTTTGCTATTGATGAGTCTTGTGTCTATTTGATACTCGCGTTTGTCGAAAGTGTAGCATAGGCCTTGTTTACCTCTATCTCAAAGTCGGAGAGAACGTTCATGTAGTTGATAAAGGCCTCGTAGGAGGAACCATAAGGGTTAAAGTAGGCATGTACATCGCCATCGGAGAGCCACTTGGTGGCCATATAGTAGAAGTGGTCGGATGTCTGCATGAAATTCCACACATGATGCAACCCCTCATTGTCGATTGCCTTCAACTTGTCTCGGAGGGCATAGAGCTTGGTGAAGGCCTCATTCTGCAACTCATTACCCAGCCAAGCAGTGATGTCTCGCTCTTCGTCTGCCCACGACATAGTGTGGGGGCAGTGGAGCACAGCAATGGGCTGATGACGCTTCGATGCTTCACTTACAGTGGCAAAGGACGCTTTGCCTGAGGCAAGGAGAGTTCCCGGCAACGCCTTCATAAAGTCGAAGATACCGGTATTGGCCTTCTGATGTTCTCCAAACGTCTCGTAGTCCATGAAGAGATTGATAACCTCGCCGACAGAGGCATCGTCGGTGAGCCACGAAGCAAACTTATCGGCAGTCAATGGCCACTCCTCCCACCCTCGGTTGGAGAAACGAAAGGCAATGTCATCGGAAAATTTATAGTTGCGCAATAGGACGTGCAACCGTTGATCAAGAGCATTGGCATATACGTAATTAGGAGATTTCCACCCCAATACATGTTTTGCCCCTTCGGCAAGAATCGTCCCATAGCCCAAACGTGAAACCCATTCGCCGATGCTATCGGAGTAGATAAGTTCGGTGTTGCGGAAAGCGGTTGGTGTTACCCCAAACTCTCGTTGCACCATTTCGGCATGTTGTTTCACCTGCTCTTCGAAATCGTCATACGATGCCAGCGATGCCAATGAGTGCGAATAAGTCTCAGCAAGAAATTCCACACATCCTGTAGCTGCTAACTCGCGGAAAGAGTCGAGCACAGCAGGGGCATAGGCATGGAATTGTTCGACAGCGGTACCCGTGATGGAGAAAGAGCAACGAAATGCTCCTTTGTACTCTTTGATAAGATGAAGCAATAATGCGTTCATCGGTAGATAGCATTGACGTGCTACTTTTTGTAAGATGGAGTTGTTGCTTAAATCATCGAGATAATTGTGGTCCACACCCATATTAAAGAAGCGGTAGCTCTTGAGACGCCACGGCTGGTGAACTTGGAAATAGAAGCAAATCGTTTTCATGTTGGTGATTGATTCGTTTTGTTATTTGTTTGGTGTGGTATGGAAAGGGGCCGAGAAATGTGTCGCTTGGATGGCACTCTCGTAGACTGCTTTTATCTTAGCTGCCGCATTGTCCCACTTGAGTGCTGTCACTTCATGTAACCCTTTCTCTGCAAACATCTTTGAGAGCGCAGGATAGGTAACCAATCCATAGATTGCATCTGACAGCGCATCAACATCCCAATAGTCAACTTTGACGGCATATTTCAGCACTTCAGCTACACCACTCTGTTTCGAGATAATGACAGGTACATTCGAGCGCATAGCTTCAAGGGGGGAGATGCCGAATGGCTCGGAGACAGATGGCATTACATAAACATCGGAGAGTTGGAACATGCGGTGTACATCCTCGCCCCGTAGGAAACCCGTAAAGTGAAAACGGTCGGCAATTCCCAGCCGTGCAACACGACGAATGACATGGTTCATCATGTCGCCTGACCCTGCCATGACAAAGCGCACATTAGGTACTCGTTTCAGTACTTTTGCGGCGGCTTCGACAAAATAGTCGGGCCCCTTTTGATAGGTGATACGCCCTAAAAAAGTGACAATCTTGTCAGATACGCCACGTTTCGGAGCCTCCTGTTGCGTTTCAGCAAAGCGTACAGCGTTATGTACGGTCACCACCTTGTCGGCAGGAATGCCGTAGCGGTTGATGACGATATTACGTGTGAGGTTTGACACAGCAATGACCCGGTCGGCAGCCTCCATGCCAGCACGTTCGATGGCATAGGTTTGTGTGTTGATGTGTTCGCCACTACGGTCAAACTCTGTGGCGTGCATGTGAACTACCAATGGCTTGCCGGAGACACGCTTGGCTGCGATGCCGGCGTAATAAGTAAGCCAATCGTGTGCATGTATGACATCAAATTGTCCTGCCAAGTTGCGCGCTACCTGTGCTGCGATAACTGCATAGCGCGCCACCTCCTCCATGAGATTCGCTCCATATTTTCCCGAGAAGGTATAGCGTTGCTTCCAAACATCGCTACACTCCCACACTTTACACCCTGTTTGTACGTAACGGTCGTGATAACTCTTGTACTCTTCGGGCGAGATGTAGGGAAGCATATTCGAATCAATGTGAATGAAGGAGAGCTTGCTCCAAAATTCCTCTGTTCCCTGTGTCGTGTCGGTGTATAAGGCCTCTACATCACTGGCATTGACCACACGAGCGAAACGCTGATCTTCGTCGCCATAAGCTCGGGGCATGACAAAGATGACCTCAACATCGTTGCGCGCCAAGCCCCGTGTCATGCCGTAGCATGCTGTACCTAGACCTCCGGCAATGTGAGGGGGAAACTCCCATCCAAACATTAAAACTCTCATAACAGCCTATTATAATACATTTGGAGATTCCTTATTTTCGTTTACTGCGACGTTTCACAGAGGCATTGGTTATCCCTGTGGACAACTTATTCTCAAGCAAATGTGTTGTCACCGTGGATGCAGAACTATCGTATTGTTCGATGAGCCGATAGAGTTGCAATAGTGCTCCCACACTCCAAGCATAGGAGATGGCACTTTTGGGGGCAAAAGGAGGGTCTGCATCATACATCTTGGAGATGGAACCAATACCGTGACACTGTATCTCTTCGTCGAATCCGGCTAAAATCTGTTGTACCGTTGGGGTAAAACTTGCACCCACGAGCGCATACCATGCTTTGACGTAGAAAGGTAGAGCCCACACCCACACTGTGCCGTTCATGGCGGCATACGAACGAGCGTGGTCGTTTCCGGTGTAGGTGCCACTGTAGAGGTGATTTTGTGGTGACAGCGAACGTAACCCTTTGGGAGTAAGTAGGTGCTGTCGCACTACGCGCAGAATAGCAATGCGCTGTTCTTCATCGAGTGGTGTGTAGTCAAGTCCGCAAGCAATGAGCATATTGGGACGAATAAAGTCATTCGTTTCGGTGTCATTTGCATAGTCGGCCAAATAGCCCAAAGTAGGTAACCAAAAGGTAGTGCTAAATGCAGAGCGGATCTGTTCGGGCAACATCTCCCATGTCTCCACGAATGCACTGTCTTTCGCTTCGCGAGCTTTATCAAGTGTGTAACATACCGCATTGTACCACAGTGCATTTACCTCCACTTGATATCCATTGCGAGGAGTGACAGGATGTCCGTCTACATAAGAGTTCATCCAAGTGAGGGCAATCTGTTCGTCTGCGGCCCAAATGAGGGCATTGTCGCGCATGGCAACCTGAGGATGCCATCCATAGCGGTAAGATTCAAGAATACTCTTCATGACATTGCCATAACGATGCCATATCTCTGTGCTTCCTACTTGTCGCTCCAACTCTTGTAACGTGTAGAAAAACCACAACGGAGCATCAGCCTCCTGCTTGGCAGAGGCTGAGCCACCAAAATCACCGTCATGCAATGTGTGGCAGATACTATCGAGTACGTCTAAACAATCCTCTTTGTGACACTGTTCCAATGTAATCCCTGGAAGTGAGACGAAGGCTTCGCGAGCAATCTGTGCAGTGAGCCAGGGGTATCCTGCCATCACTTCAGTGCGTCCGTCGGGACGACGAATGACAAATTGCCGTGCCGAGTGTTGTAGTAGACTGTGAAAATCAATTTTGTGGGTGCGACGAGCCAACGATCGTTCGAAAGTCTCTTCAATTTCTTGCGCAGAGGTCATCTCCTCGACAGAGGCGGAGAAGATGACACTCTCACCACGTTGTAACGATAATTCAAAATAGCCTGTGGTGAGCAAATCTTCGTAACCATCGTAACCGCGCTCCAATTCCTGTGGATACTCAAAACGATAGTACCAATCGGGGGCGGCAACAAACTCTGCATCGGTGCGGTTGGTTTGCAGATAGAGGTAAGGATAACCTTCGTAGAGCCGATTCTTCACCCCGTTAAAGACCTTATAGGAGTGACCGTTTGCCTCCATGTTGGCATGAGTTAGAGCCTCTTTCTCGCGATAGGCAAGGAAGGGGCGTAGTCGTAGTTGTATTTGTTCAGGACTCTCTACTACAGTGTAGCGAATCATGAGTTGTGTGCGCTTATGAATCCACAGAAGTTCTTTCCGAAGAATAACACCTCCTACACGATAGGTGATGGTAGGTGTTGGAGTATAGGCGAAGTCGGTGATATATTTGTGCCCACGGGGTTCGTAGACGCCTTTGAAACGATGAATGGCAAGGTTAAATGCTTGACCTTGTTGTATAATGGTCTCGTCGAGTGAGGAGAGTAACACGTAAGTTTGGTCAGTGTTACCGAAGGGAGCAACGATAAGTCCGTGGTAGCGCCGAGTGTTGCAACAGACAATGGTAGTGCTCATGTAACCGCCCCGACGGTCGGTGGAGAGTACCTCGCGTTGTAACGAATACTCCAAATTGCCTAACTCGGCTTTGTCAAAGGTTAGAGCAGACATAGGGTTATGTGTTGAACATGATTACTGTTTCTCGCATAAAGTTAGAGAATAAAAATGAGCCCACAAAATAAACCATACGGTTTTATGTTGCTATGTATGGAGTTGTAACAAATATCATACGTAAATCGATTGTTGAATAAAAAAAAGAAGATAAAACGATACTTTTGTAAGAGGCTACCGCTGTAAAAAAACATAGGGAACAACTCAACGTGTCCCCTATGCTCTGTTGAAGTATCTCTTTTAGAGAGTCTATGCCCATTTAACCAAGGCAAAGTCCATGCGGTGCGGAAGCTTTGGGTTGGAGGGATAGATGCGTAGTGCCACGTCAAACGTACCGGAGTGTTTTGACTGATAGTCGAGTGCGTAACATACTACCGACCCTTCTGATGATACCTGCTTGAGAGCGATGGTCTCGATGACATTGACAGGTTGTCCATATTCGATAGGCTTGGCAACAACCAACTCTGCTCCGATATCTTCGGGCTGTAGATTGGCTATATCAATGTTTATTTCGAAATGGTAGTTTTCACCGACATACATCGCCTTCTCGTCGAGCTTCTCTTGTTTCACATCAACAACGCGTACTTTGTCCCATGCTGCGGATATCTTACGTTTCCATGCGGCGATATTGCGTGCAAGTAGGTAGTTATCGGCAACAATCTCACGACGACGTGCGGATAGCTTATTGTAGAAACGTTCCTCATAGTCGCGCATCATGCGGTTGGTGGTGAAGTTCGATGCTACATCGGCAATGCAATGTTTGATGGCTTCTACCCACTCCTCAGGAATGTTATTTGCATCGCGTTTGTAGTAGAGCGGAGCTATCTGTTCTTCAATGGTGGAGTAGATCATCTCAGCATCAAGCTCGTCCTGGAACTTCTGGTCAGCATAGGTGCTCTCCATGGGCAATGCCCACCCGGCACCGGGCTTGTAGCCTTCGACCCACCATCCATCAAGTACGGAGAATTGTAATACACCATTCATGACACATTTCTCGCCCGATGTGCCCGATGCTTCCAGAGGACGAGTGGGGGTGTTTAACCAAACATCGACACCTTGAACCATCTTGCGAGCGAGCTCCATATCATAGTTTTGCAGGAAAAGGATTTTCCCTATAAATTGAGGCATGGCTGCCACTTCAACGATGCGTTTGATGAGATCCTGTCCCGGCTTATCGTTGGGGTGTGCTTTGCCGGCAAAGATGAACTGCACGGGCCGCTCTTTGTTGTTGACAATGGCATCTAATCGGTCCAGGTTGGTGAAGAGCAAGTAGGCTCGTTTGTAGGTGGCAAAGCGTCGGGCAAAGCCAATGGTTAGAATATCGGGCTTGATACCTTCGATAATCTGCACCATCTGACGAGGTGATTCAATACGTACTTGTGTAGGATCACTATAGCGTTTGCGAATATGGTTGACAAGCTTCTTCTTTAGCTCGATACGCTCTTTCCATAACAATTCGGCGGGAATGTTGTGAACCTTTTGCCATGCGGGAATGTCGTAGTTGTGCCCTGAAAATCCTTCGGCAAAGTAGGTGGCATAGAGTCTGCGTAACGATGAGGCACACCAAGTGGGAAAGTGTACACCGTTGGTTACATAGCCAATGTGAAGCTCATTCTTGAAGTAGCCGGGCCACATATTGCCTAAAATATCTTTGGAAACCTCACCATGAAGCCACGATACACCGTTAACCTCTTGAGAAAGGTTGCAGGCGAGTACAGACATAGAGAAACGCTCTTCCGGGTCGTTGGGATTGGTTTTTCCAAGGTTAATGAACTGTTCCCATGTGATGCCGAGTACATCGGGATAATGGGCAAGATATTGGCGAATCATCGATTCAGGAAAGGCATCGTGACCTGCAGGTACGGGCGTGTGTGTAGTGAAAAGAGACGAAGAACGTATCACCTCCAATGCCTCTGAGAAGGAGAGCTGTTTGCGTCGTATGAGGTCACGGATGCGTTCGATACCGATGAAAGCAGCATGACCTTCGTTGCAGTGATAGACCTCTTGCTTGATGTTCATGGCACGCAGAGCACGGATACCGCCCAAGCCGAGCAGCAACTCTTGCTTGAGACGATTCTCCCAATCACCACCGTAGAGGTAGTGGGTAATCTGTCGATCCTCGTCAAGATTGGCTTCGAAGTCTGTGTCCAGGAGATAGAGGTTGATGCGTCCTACGGCGCACTGCCAAATACGCGCAGACAAAGTACGTCCGGGTAGTGCAATCTGCACGATTTTCCAGTTCCCCAATTCGTCACGCACGGGCGAGATGGGCAACTTCGAAAAGTTCTGAGCCTCGTAAGTCGCCTCTTGTGAACCCTGCGCAGAGAGCCGTTGGGTGAAGTACCCATATCGGTAGAGTAGTCCAACGGCGACCATTGGTACATTCTTATCGGATGCCTCTTTAAGGTAATCACCGGCAAGAATACCTAAACCTCCGGAGTAGATCTTTAATGAAGAATGGAGGCCATACTCCATGGAAAAGTAGGCAATAGTGGGAGCTGTTGGGTCGGGCTTTTCCTCCATGTAGCTGTTGTAAAGAGCATAAACATGGTCGAGCATACCCAAGAATGTAGCATCATGCTCCAACTCGTGCAATCGGTCTACGGAAAGCCGATCAAGGAAGATAATGGGGTTTTTCTCGCATTCAACCCACAATGGTCGGTCGATATACTCAAATAAATCGCGCGACTCACTGTTCCAACACCACCATAAATTACGAGAAAGAACCTCTAATGCGTGTAAACGTGCCGGAAGTACCTTTTCGACCATCATGCGATTCCAACGAGGTTTCTCTGCCACCAATTGTTGGCGTACAAAGTTAATCTGCTCATTGGCCATGCCACCTTCGTTGTGTATAGCTCGGTTTGTGCGATTGATGGAGTGCTGAATAGCTTCGTTATAGGCTCGGTCGTAGGCGTTGTAGAGTTCACTCCATAAGGCCGTGCGAGCTATCTCGCGTGCGTTGCGTCGTGCAATGTCAATCTCATGGGATGCGAAGTGGGTGAAACGTAACATTACTGAAGCGGTTTCTCGTACGGCATCGTCGTAATTCTCATCGTTGCGAGCCACGATGTGTACCCCCTCATGGTCGTCGTGTGCACCAACCCACAGACCAAACCCGGCGAGCGTTGTAGTGATGGTAGGTACGGAGAAGGCGATGGATTCGAGAGGAGTGTATCCCCATGGTTCGTAGTAGGAGGGGAAGGCCGTCAGATCCATGCCTACAAGCAATTCGTAGTAGCTCTTATTGAAAATACCATCTTGCCCATTGAGATAAGTGGGGACAAAAACTACTTTCACTCTCGATGTAGGATTGTCTAATACACTACCCCGAATGGAGGCAAGAATTTGATCCCATTCAGGATGTTCCAATAGATGTGTGCAGAAACGACATTGTGAAACATCGATGAGTGCATTGGCATCGGCAAGGTGTGCTTGCAAATCAGTGCGTGCACCTACCGTAGCAGTAGGTACGGTAATATATGCTACTATATCTCGATGGAGAGTCTCAGATTCTGCAAGTCGCTTCAATGCATCAAGAAAGAGATCGAGACCCTTGTTGTGAAATTCGTAGCGGCCACTGGTACCGATGATGAGAGGCTCCTGGTCAAAGGTGCAACTATGTATTGCCTCAGCGACACGTATCATGGAACGACGAGCCTCGTCGCGCTTTTGCTCAAAGATATCACCACTCCACACAAAGTCGTCTTCGAAACCGTTGGGGGTAATCACATCTACCTCTGCATCGAGTAAATCTTCACATTCGTGTGCAGTAATCTCACTCACTGTACAGAAGGCATCGTGTTGCTGTGCTGCAATCTTTTCGATAGAGTGTTTTGCCACAACATTAAATTGACGAGCCAGTTCGTCAGCGTTAATGAGTTTACGATCCTTATAGAGCGATAACCCATTGCCCGCAATGCAACGTCCTGTGACAGTGGCATGTGTGGTGAATACGGTGGCGACATAAGGAGAAAATTTGCGTAGATAGAGGCCTCCGGCTGCAGTCATCCATTCATGAAAGTGCGCAATCACCTTGTCTGTAGAGGCACAAAAGGTCTCTACATAGGAGGCAATGACCTGTCCCGAAGCATAACCAAACAACACGGGCTCAATGTAGTCCCATTGTCCGGATATGGAGTCTACGTGATAGCTCTCCCAAAGGAATTTGAGAATATCATCTTTGCGCGAAAAGAGAGAGGTGTAGTCGACCAATACAACCAACGGTTGTCCTGCTACTTTCCATCGTCCGATGCGGATGCGAATTCCTTTGTTATAGACGCTCTGTCGCCATGCGTGTAACAATGTGTCATCCTCTTCAAATTCAGGATTGCTTCCTTCGCGAGAGACATCCGGACCAATGAGAATATAGTGGTCTCCCAGTCGACTCTCGACTGTGCGTGCTTTGGTGGAGACTACAGTGTGAATGCCTCCAATTTTGTTGCAAACTTCCCAACTGACCTCAAAAAGGTAGTCCGGTTGCAACATTTTGTTCTCGTTCATATCGATGTACGTTTGTTCGACACTTCGGGCTACGTTTGCGATGTGTACGCTACGCAACCTTTTGTTTGGCAGTCAAAGTTAATATCTAATGTCTACTTCTGTATCAAATTTTCAAAAAATATCTTCTCTATATGAATTTATACATCATCCGTCAAAAACAGCGCCGTAATGATAGCATCGGATAACAAAAAGTGCTCGGCAGGGATAAATAGTCGATCTTGTGCCCATTGCAGTTGCCCTGTTGAGAGCCATGGTTGTGCTGCAGTGATGATTTGTGCAACTACAGTCTTCCCAAAATCCGCTTGCAAGGAGTGTAATTCCACTCCTTCAGTGGTACGCAATCCGGTCAACAACCGCTCATTGACTCGATCTGTAGGGGTGAGATACTCCTCTTCGTAGCGCGTTGTGAGGTTGAGGTAGTTGGAGATACTTGCCACAGACCAACGCCGTCGATTTTTGCCGTTGTAGGAGTGTGCCGCAGGACCGATACCCAAGTATGGCTCGTTGTGCCAATAGGCACTATTGTGTATGGCACGTCGTTGAGGCTGTGCAAAATTTGATACCTCGTAGTGGTTATAACCGGCTTCGGTGAGCGTGTGGTGTACCAACTGAAATTCACGCTCGCTCTGTTCCTCGGCTATTGGATGAAACTTGCCACGCGCTAATTGTCGCCCAAATGCAGTTTCCGGCTCAACGGTTAGGTGGTAAGCGGAGATGTGTTGAACATTGAGTTGCAATGCTTCATGAAGTGAATGCCGTAGAGTCTCAATTCCAAAACCGGGTACACCAAATATCAGATCGATGGAGATATTTTCAAATCCTATCTGCTGGGCATAATGTATCGCATCGCGTGCTACTTGTGCGGTATGACGTCGGTTCATTAGGCGCAGTTCATCATCATCGAATGATTGTATGCCAACGGAGAGTCGGTTGATGCGAGTAGCGGAAATTTGCTGGAGATAGACGGGAGTTAAGTCATCGGGATTGGCCTCTAAGGTACATTCTTCTAATTTCGAACAGTCGAATAGTGTGGTTGCATGGTCAATGAATGCGGTTATCTGTTCTGCCGTGAGTAATGAAGGTGTACCTCCCCCAAAGTAGATACTGCGCAGTGCCCGTTCATTAAGAAATGACGCCTCTAACTCCATCTCCTCGTGCATTGCCGAGATTACACGCTCCATTGATCGTAGGTCAGCCGAGTGAAAGAAGTCGCAATAGGCACAGATACGTTTACAAAAGGGTATGTGAAAGTATAGACCTGCCATAATGCTTCAAATGCCACAAGCAAAGATAACAATTATTTAGACTCAATAGTTGCTTTTCCTGAATGTGAGATGCACAATGTACCCCTTGAAATTACGCCAAAGAAGGAGAAGTTTGCACCTCTCCTTCCTTGATATAGCATTTACAATAGCGTTTACTCTTCAATTTTATAGAATACCTCCGGCTTACTCCGTTTAGCAGATGTCCCCGTAGATGCTGCAGTGACAATCGTAGCAGAGAGACATACCGAGTTTCCGAAGACATTGGTCGCATTTATCGCTACGGTGTAACTTGTCGAAGGGCTAAGATTGGTCTTGAAGAAACTGAAGTAGCCATTGCTGTTGAGCGAAGCAAGTGTGCTGATATCAACTGCCGATCCGGCCTCTTCAACCAATTGCGAAAGAGGTTTTCCCGTCGCAGTATAGTTATTCACGATATAAGTATCTTTTGAGTAACGTTTCAGGTCAATGATATCGGTACCGGTGATATATACTGCAAACGAAGTTGAGTCGCTATATTTTGATGAATAGCTGGGCGCTAACTCACTTACCAATCCGACATAAAGTGCACATTGACACTCCTTGGTCGACGAGGTTACACCGGAGTAATAGAATGTGTAGCTGGCATAGAGCGAACTCAGCATTTGTCCTTGCTTGTTTTTGGGAACGACAACAAATGTATATTGTCCCTTTGTTCCGAGCGATACGGGAATATTGGCTGTTCCCGAACCATCGACGGCAGTAGAGAGTATTGTCGATTGTGTGCCATTCGCAATCTTTTCAGCAACAGATGCAGCCGTAGACGAAGCATCGCCCGATACCACAGTGTAATAGAGCGATTCGGTATCTTGCCCATAATCAACATTGAGAAGAACCTTTGGAGTCGTGCTGTCAATATTCGCACCGCCATAATCAACACTTAATGCGCATATGGAGTTAGGCAACTGAATGCGAAACTTGCCAAGCAAAGCGGTGAGCCACAATGTGTTTTGTGCCACGTTGGGCAACCATACGACCAAACCCTGAGCAGGGAAAGTGATAACCCCATTAATCAACTTGCCTGGCTCATAGTCGCGAAAAGCAGCCTCAGAGGGTTGGTAACGCGAACGAATGTAGTAGGGACCGTCATTGTAGAACTGGTCATCTATTCCCATTGATTGCATCTCAGCATAGCACTCTGATGGTGAAGAGCAGTCCAAAATGAAATCCTCATCCGAGAAAACAAATCCCTTGTTTTCTGCTGCTTCAATGGAACCGAATCCAAGAGCCTTAACAAGTAATTCGGGCCAAGGCTTGATGAATTTGTAGAGGCCGGGCTTTGATTTATTCTCATAGACTTCGACTTCAGTCTCTGTATTGGCAATACTCTCGCTGGTTTCGCCCCACATGGATGTATAAACATCACCTCCACGGAAACGACATACCCCGACATAGCTCCATAGAGTGCGTGTTACGGCAATCTCTACAGCGTTAGTCTGTTCGTCCGGTACGGCAATATCGCTGGTAGGTTCAAACGATAACTTAAACTCGTAAGGCTCGTTTTCCTCCAACAACGAGGGCTTGAGTGTTACGGTAATCGTAGCGGTTGTAGAACCTTGTGCAAAGGTGGCATAAGTTGGAATGTTGAAAATATAGGCATAATTGGCGTCTATTTCCGAGTAGAGCTTTATAGAGAGCCGCTCAGCATCATTGTCGCGATAGAGGGTAATGGCAATTTGCTCATCGTTGTCGTTTACATCGAATGATGTGGAATCCTCTTTGTCGAACCATACTTTTTGTACAACGGCTGTCGGTGTTTCGGTGTCGGAACCAGAATCGGGGTCAGGTGTAGGGTCCTCGGATGAGTCACTTCCGCAGGCACTCAGTATAACGATGACAGCAAATGTCAACAATCGAACAAATAGACGTGATAGTTTCATTCTTCAGGTTATTTATGCGTCCCAAAAGTATATTTTTTAGTCTGAATAACCAAATCTTTGTGCCGAAAATAAAGACGGTTTTACCTGCTTTATGTCAAATTGAAAGGTGCGAGTGGTGGATATTAATCGGGTTGTAATGCAGAATGGCTGATTCCAAATGAATTCACGTTACTCGGGACGAATATATGATGCGTAAAAATTGGTTTTCTTACACAGAAAGTCGTACCTTTGCCCTTGTATTTTTGTACTAACGACTTTATTATAGTGTACGACGTAATCATCATAGGAGCAGGAGCTGCAGGACTTATGGCTGCAGGAACAGCTGCACATAATGGGCTGAAGGTACTTGTTATTGAAAAGATGGAGAAGGCTGGGCGTAAGATTCGCATTACCGGCAAAGGACGATGTAATCTCACCAATGCACGACCTCCTGAACAGTTTGCTGAACAAGTACGTACGAATAGCGACTTTTTTTCTATTGCCTTTGCTGAGTTTAACAATCGTGCAACGATTCGCTTTTTTGAACGCAATGGTGTAAAGCTCGATATTGAACGTGGCGAACGAGTCTTCCCACGTAGTGGCAAGGCTTGGGATATAGCCAATGCCTTGGAAGAGTGGTGTCGAGATGCAGAGGTCGATTTCTGGTTCAATACGTCGGTAACAAGCATTCTGACATTAGAAGGACGAGTTTACGGTGTACAGTATCGCAATCGTCGTGGCTTTGAACGAAAGGAGGAGGCTCCGAAGGTGATTATAGCTACAGGAGGTGTTTCCTATCCCGCTACAGGCTCAACAGGTGATGGCTATACCTTTGCGAGTGATTTGGGGCACCGTATCGAACCCTTGCGTCCATCGCTCACACCACTTGTTTCACCTCATCCTCAACTTAAGTCGCTACATGGTCTGCTATTACGCAACATCCGTGCGACGCTCTCCATTGATGGCGAAGTGGTGCGCGAGGAGTTTGGCGAAATTGGCTTTTCAGAGCGAGGTATTGAGGGGGCTGTGGCATTGCGTATGAGTCGTGAGGCGGTTGATGCGCTTATCGACGGACGTCGAGTGAAACTTACGCTTGACTTGAAGCCTGCTCTTACTCCAGAGGTACTAACAGAACGTATCCATCGTGAGATGGCGGAGATGCCCGAAGAGGAGTTCTTTGCAGAGTTATTACGAAAACTATTGCCAAAACCGTTGGTGATGCCAGTGTGTAAGGAACTCGATATCCAATCGAAGACCTATTTGAAAAAAATCACCGATGTAGAGATTAATAGGCTTATCCATCTGCTCAAAGGCTTTGTGCTGCCCATATCGGATTATGCTCCCTTTGAATATGCCGTGGTTACGGCAGGGGGAATCGCCTGTGATGAGGTGAATCGTTATACGATGGAATCGCTCAAAGTCAAAGGTTTGTACTTTGCCGGAGAGGTGCTCGATATTGATGCTAACACCGGAGGATACAACCTTCAGATAGCCTTCTCGACAGGTCGCTTGGCTGGTATGCTGAAACAATGAAACTGCCACAACATCTGCATATCCAACGCAGGCGCAATGTAGAGCGATTGCGTAGCCACATCGCTCGAGCGCGTTATTTTCGAGGACACGGTGTACATTCTCCATTTGTATATGATATTGTGCGCGAAGTGTTTATGAAGAAAAGGCGAATACAGAGCAACGATATTGCGCTATATGGGGCTCTCTGTAAGTTGGGTGTTCACAAGATGCGCGCTGCACAATTACAAAATCTATTTACTCATTGTGGCTATGCTACTTTCGCCTTCGATGTAACCACTCCTGCTGACTTGATGATTGCTACGGTTAGCATTCCGGTGGGCGATTTGCACACGTGGTTACGAGTTGCATGTGAACGTCAGTCGACACTCTGCATCCTTGATCCCTACGAAAGTGTTGCACGGCGCGATTGTTGTTTACAATTGGTAGCGACTCATCGCTCTACCTCGATTGATAATCGAGCCTATTTGCTTTTCTTCCATGGTGAACTACCTAAACAACATTTCAAGATATGACGAAGGTTTATACAAAAAGTGGGGATAAAGGAACAACCTCGCTTATCGGAGGTGAACGTGTTGCAAAGTTCGATGAACGTGTGGAGGCGTATGGTACAGTAGATGAGTTAAGTAGTTTTGTCGCTTATTTGAGTGACCATTTGCGGGGGGATGAAACCTTGCAATCTTATCTTGATGACTTGAATCGCATTGCTTCTCAGTTGATGACCGTTGCTGCATTGTTGGCCGTAGGAAAGGGTGGTGAAGGTAAGTTGCCGGATATTCAACAAGAGTCTATTCGGTGGATAGAACAACGTATAGACTCCATGCAGGCGTTGGTTCCACCTATTGATAAGTTTACAATTCCGGGTGGACATCCTGTGGTTTCGCTTTGTCATATCTGCCGTACGGTGTGTCGCCGCGCTGAACGTGCGACGTTACGTGCAGTTGCGATACATGAAGAGATTTCTCTATCGGCGCGTATTTACCTCAATCGATTGTCGGATTATTTCTATCTCCTATCTCGTGTTATGACGCTTCACTTCCATGTGGAGGAGACGTTGTGGATTCCATAGTTATCTAATTTGGAAAGTGGCGTAAATCGGTGTGATATTGGAGATTTGCGTCTAAAAGCAGGATGTGTATATGACTTTTAGGATTATTTTTTGAAATAAAGTCAATATTTCTCTTGAAAATAGTTGTACATCCGAAAAAATTTATACTTTTGCATCTCCTAACGATGGCGTGCTAAAGGTTGGCACTCCGTCGGGAACTTTAAAAAACAAGTAAAACTATGTATTGGACACTCGAACTTGCATCGAAACTTGAAGATGCGCCATGGCCTGCAACCAAAGATGAGTTGATTGATTATGCCGTTCGTTCGGGAGCGCCGTTGGAGGTGCTGGAAAACCTTCAAGAGATTGAGGACGAAGGCGAAATTTATGAGTCGATAGAGGATATTTGGCCGGATTACCCGTCGAAAGACGATTTCTTTTTCAACGAGGAGGAATACTAAGCT
>CAYUJP010000017.1:14427-17350 GCA_964445055.1 uncultured Alistipes sp. | reverse complement strand
GCGTGCAGTATGTCTATTCGGGCGAAGGCGACTTGACCGAGGTGAAGGTAGGACTCGGTTGGCAACCGTTCAAACGTTTCTCTATCGGCATTGCGGCGCAATACTACTGGGGCGATATCGATCGTACCTACCAAACGACGGTGACCAACAACATCGTAAATGGAAGTACCATCAACACAACTACGGGTACCGACTCCTACGAGATTTCGCGTATAAAGATGCAGTTGGGACTTCAGGCCAACCTGATACAGAACAATCAACGTATTTTGACATTGGGTGCAACCTACGATTTGGGAGGTAATCTCTCACCCAACGTTGAGCGAACAGTGACCATTGGCGATATCTACAGCACAACGGTTCGTAGCGATACTACCGCAATGACGGTGAAGTTGCCTAAGCAGGTGGGTGTAGGTTTCTACTACCAAGATGCAAAGGTGTCGGCAGGTGTAGATTATATCTACCAAAACTGGGAGAGCAACGAAGCCTACGATAAAGTGGAAGGCGCGGCAACTGTGGCATATAAAAACACCAGCACCATCAAGTTGGGCATTGAGTACACCCCCAACCGTATGGATATACGTCACTATTTGAATCGTTGGGCCTATCGAGCAGGCTTCCGCTATGGCAACTATTATCAATCGTTCGAAGGAAAGACCCTCTATCAATATGCTGTTACAGCTGGTGTCGGTGTTCCCGTGCGTTTCTTAGGTCGTTCGAGTATCGATGTAGGTATCGAAGTCGGAAAGCGGGGAAACACTTCGTCCATCACTGTTGATGGCAAACAATTGGGGCTTGTGCGGCAGTGCTACGTAAAGTTCTCATTGGGCTTGAGCCTCTTTGGCGAGGATTCGTGGTTTGTCCGTTACAAGTATGACTAACGTAAGCTTAATTTAAATTTTTGAAGTAGAAATATGAAAAGTGTCAAGATTCTTCTCTCTGTCGCATTAGCAGCGTTGGGAGGTATGTCATTTGCTCAGGATTTCAGCGACGATGCAAAGTATGGTAAATACGGAGCTACCGCCGAGGAGCGTAAGGAGAACATCTATCTGGTAAACTTTTTCAATGAGGCAGTTGGTAATCAAGACTACCAGACCGCATCGGGCTACCTCAAGCAGTTGCTGGATAAGTGCCCGGGAGCTTCGGAGAATATCTACGCGAAGGGCTCGACCGTGATGAAGAATAAGATTGCCCGTGCAAAGAGTGTATCGGAAAAGAAAGTCTACGTCGATTCGCTGATGTTGCTCTACGATATGCGTGTTGTCTATTTCGGCAATCACCCGACACGTGGTAAGGCCTATATCCTCGACCGCAAGGCACGTGACTACTTTAGCTACAACCCTTCGGACCACGAAGGTGTGTTGACAAATTTCCGCGAAGCCATCGACGAGGAGGCTACTCCCGAGTTGGTCGCTATTTACTACAAGCAGTTGGTCGACTACTACAAGGAGGATGGCGAGGGTTCGCCCGAGGAGATTATCGCTGAGTACGACCGTCTTGCTCCTGTGTTCGAGGGCGCTGAAGGCCAAGATGCAGACTACAAGAGTTTGTTCGACAGTTGCTTCGGGACATCGGGCGTGGCCAGTTGCGAGAATCTGGAGGAGATGTTCTCGGAGAAGATTCCTGCAAGCAACTACGATGCTGCGGTGCTGTCTCAGGCTGTAGGTATGATGACACGCGCACATTGCGACAGTGAGTTCTACTTGGCTACTGCCGAGAAATATTACGAGGTGAAGCCTTCGTCGGAGACGGCACTCTTCTTGGCGCAAGCATTCCAGAACAAGCAACAGTACGAGAAGGCAATCAAATATCTGAATGAGGCGTTATCGGTGGAGTCGGATAGTGCTGAGAAGGAGAAGTTGCTGGTGCGCATCGGTGTGGTTCAACTCGCTTTGAAGAACTACTCCAAGGCTCGTGAGGCGGCTTTGGCTGCACAAGCTATCAACGCCGAGGATGGTATGACCTACTTCGTGTTGGCTCAGTGCTATGCATCGCAGGCTTCGTCATCGACGATTCAGACTCAGGCAATGTATTGGGTTGCTTACGATACGATGGACAAGGCTTCGTCGTTACTTACCGATGCCGACATCAAGGCTCAGGCAAATCGCATGAAGGGCGCTTACCGCAGTGCATGGCCCTCTAAGGAGGAGTGCTTCTTCAACGAGATTTCTGTGGGACAGCGTTTCGTTGTCAACGGCATTGCTACGACGGTGCGTTGCGACAAATAGTCAAAGCCTTTGCTGATGATTCACCGTCACAGTCGATATCTACGGATAGCACTTCCTCTTGTGGGAAGTGCTATCTTGCTATACGCTTGCAACAAGGCTACAATCGAGTCGACACCGAAAGAGGAGGCCGTTATGACCGAGTATAGTGATAACCTCAGTGTAATCATGTCGGAAAACGGACGTCGTTCCTATCTGTTTCGCACCCCATTGCTTGAGGGGTACACCTTGGCAAAGGAGCCTTATCGCGAGTTTCGTCAAGGTATCGAGATTACGACCTACCAAGACAATTCGCTTACGTCGGTCGATGTAGTATTGACGGCCAACTATGCTATCTACTACGAGAACAAGAAGTTGTGGGAGGCAAAAGGCGATGTGGTGGTTGTGAAATCTGATGGGAAGACCCTCTACACACAGCAACTCTTCTGGAATGCAAAATCCAAACGCATCTACTCCAATGTCGATACGCGTATTGTGCAGGGTGAAGGGGGTAATGTCTTCCAGGGTGAGGGTTTCGAGTCGGATGAGTCTTTCAAAGAGTGGCGTTTCCGTCGTTTCACCGGCAAGATGGATGTCGATGTCAGCCAGGAGGATGCTGACGAAGATACGTCGGACGAGGAGTCCGATGCCGAAGATTCAGAGTAGTGTACCGCTATGACACAGTCGATTCTCATCATCGTTGTGACACTGCTCCTTTCGGC
>CAYUJP010000017.1:5900-14327 GCA_964445055.1 uncultured Alistipes sp. | reverse complement strand
GACCAGGAGGATTCGGAGTTGAAGCTCTTTCAGAATGCTTTGGAGTTTGCCGATTTGCGGGTGCGTGACTGCATGGTCCCTCGTGTAGATGTCGAGGGGGTGGAACTTTCGTCGAGTGTGGAGCAACTCACCGAACGCTTTGTCGAGAGCAAATATTCGCGCATATTTGTTTGGGAGGGCTCTATCGACAACATCGTGGGATATGTCAACTCCAAGAGTCTCTTTCGTCAGCCCAAAACCCTGCGTTCGGTGTTGATGAAGGTCCATTTTGTTGCGGAGACATTGCCGATGCAGACATTGCTGGAGTACTTCATCAAGCATCGTTGCTCTATTGCCGTGGTGGTCGATGAGTTCGGAGGTACGGCCGGCATCATCTCGTTGGAAGATGTCTTGGAGCAGATTTTCGGTGAGATTGAAGATGAGCACGACGAACACGATATGGTGGAGAAACGAGTGGGCGAAAACGAATATCTCTTCTCTTGCCGAGTGGAGATTAAATACCTCAATGAACACTACCACTTAGCTATCGAGGAGAGTCGTGACTACGACACACTTGCAGGCTACATCATCTCACACTTGGGCGATATTCCCTCGCCGGGGCAGGTGCTTACAATCGATGGTCTGGAGATACACATCGTGCGTGCCACTCGTTCGCGTATTGAGTTGGCCCGTGTGAAACGATTGTGATATTTTTTCGCCTTGAATCGAGTATATTCCGAATAAATTACTATCTTTGGACTCTTGAATTTTGGATTATAATAAAACAAAATAAGTTGTATGGCAAGTTTGAACACTTTAAGGACGAAATTCGGTGCGGTGCTCTCTATCATTATTGCACTTGCACTGTTGGCATTCATCCTCTCGCTGAAAACAGATATGGGCTTCTCGGACAATGATCCGAAAGTAGGTTCCATCGACGGCGACAAAATTCGTTATTCGGAGTACATGGACCAATATGATGCTGTGAAGAGCCGCAACGGTGGAGCAGAGGCTGCTACCGATGAGCAGGCCGACCAGTTGGCCGCTGCTACATGGCAGGCACTGTTTGCCGACCATGTGTTGGTTCCCGGCTTTGAGCAGTTGGGTATTGTCGTGTCGGAGTCGGAGCGTATGGATATGGTTAGTGGCAAAGTTCCATCGCAGGCTTTCTTCTCCGCATTTGGTGACCCTCGTACCGGTGCATACAATGTTGCAGCCGTGCAACAGTTCCTCTCGCAATCTGGCGCAGATGCGCGTGCTCAGCAGGCGTGGAACGACCTTAACGAGCAAGCCAAGTTGGAGCGCACAGCACAGAAGTATGCAACCTTGATTAGCAAGGGCGTTTATGCCAATAAGCTCGATGTCGAGCAGGGTGTAGCTGCAGCAAACAAAATCTATGGGGGTCGTTATGTGGCAAAACGCTACACTACGGTTCCCGATTCGTTACTCTCGGTATCGTCGAGTGAGATTCGCTCCTACTACAATGCACACAAGGATATGTTCAAGCAGTCGCCTTCGCGCACACTCTCGTATGTGGTGTTTGAGGTGAATGCAACCGCTGACGATAAACTTGCTATCGAGAACGAGGTGAATCGCGTAGCTGAGGAGTTTGCCGCAGCTTCGGATGTGAAGGCTTATGTTCGTGCCGACCGTCATGGCGATGTTGCCGACCGCTATGTGTCGGCTGCCCAGCTTGGCGATGAGGCTACTGCTCTGACAGCGGGTGCTATGTATGGTCCCGAGTTGAAGAACGACAATTGGACCCTTGCTCGTGTTGTCGAGAGTCGCTTGGCTCCCGATACATTGGGACTGAAGATGATAGTACTTCCCTACACCGAGGAGAAGTTGGCCGACAGTCTGAAGACGGTTGCCACCGGTGAAAACTTTGCCGAGCTCTCCGCTCGTTACTCGGCCAACGAGGATTTGGCCGCAGCAGGTGGTGAGGTAGGTGTCTATCCTTTCTCGGCATTCAACTCGGTGATGGCCGAATCGTTGGCCGGAGCCAAGAAGGGTGATATCGTGAAGGTGCTCAATGGCGATGCCATCCAATTGATTCAGGTCTACCGTGCAGACAATGCTTCGATGCACTACAAAGTAGCAACCTTGAACTATCCGGTGGAGGCTTCGGCAGCGACAAACCGCGAGTTGCACAATCAGGCAAGTATCTTTGCTGTAGATGCAAAGGGCTCGGTCGATGCATTCAACGAAGCAGCTGCCAAGGCTACTGTGACTCCCCGTGTCGCAACGCTCAACATGGGCGACCGCTCGATTCGAGGTATGGAACACTCGCGTGAGGTGGCACGTTGGGCTTACGGTGCCGACGTGAAGGACCTCTCGGAGATCTTCCGCGTAGGAAAGGATTATGTAGTGGCTATGCTCACCGAGGTTGACAATGCCGAGTACACACCGCTCAACAAAGTGTCGGCACAAATCAAGAGCCGCCTCTTGCGTGACAAGAAGTACGAATACATCACAAAGGAACTCGGTGCAAACCCAACACTGGAGGATGCCTCCAAGGCGTGGGGTAGCGAGGTGACTCCGTTTGAAGATGTGGCTTTCGGTGCCTACTATATCGACGGTGTTGGTGTTGAGCCGGCATTTGTGGGCGCAGTTACCTCTGCAACACAGGCCGGTGTGACGACAGCTCCTATCAAGGGTATGAATGGTGTCTATCTGGTTACGGTTGATGCTGTCTCGGATGCCGAGCAACAGCAGACCGCCGAAGATGAGAAGGTGCGTGCTGAGGCCATGGCCGAGGGCATGATGCAACAGCGTGTACTCGCAGCTCTTCAACAGATGTCCAACATCAAGGACCAGAGCGGACGTTACTTCTAATCGGCTACACAAACAAAACTATCGCAACGGTCTTGCCCCAAGGGTGAGGCCGTTGTGTCGTTTGTAGATTGAACGTTTGTTTGTGGACTTTTGCAATTTATTCAGAAAAGGAGGAACAAACCTAATGGAAAAACGCTAACTTTGCCTAAGTTCCTTAGAGGTAAATTCTATCAGGTCGCATGTCGGTGGCATCGGTTGGTCGACAGCGAACACGAAGAGTTGATAAACTTTGCAAATCTCTATATATGAAACAAGATCAAGTACAGGAGCTCCAAGATGTTGTAATCCGCTTCTCCGGCGATTCGGGAGATGGAATGCAATTGACAGGTACGCTCTTTTCCGACACTTCGGCACTCATTGGAAATGGTATCTCTACATTTCCCGACTATCCGGCGGAGATTCGTGCCCCACAAGGTACTGTTGCGGGTGTATCGGGCTTCCAAGTTCACTTTGGAGCGCGTAAGATTCTCAATCCGGGCGATTATTGCGATGTGCTGGTTGCGATGAATCCTGCAGCGCTGAAGGCCAATAGACGTTGGCTAAAGGCGGGGGCTACGGTGATTCTCGATGGAGACTCCCTTACGGAGGCAAATCTCAAGAAGGCGGGGTTTGAGAGCGATGACCTTGTCTCGGAACTGAAACTTGAATCGTTCAACTTGGTCGTGCCCGACATCACCACGATGACAAAGGAGGCACTCAAGGGGCTGGAGTTAGACAATAAATCGGTGGTGAAGTGCAAGAATATGTTTGCCTTGGGCATCTGTTTCTATCTCTTCCAGCGTCCTGAGGACCATGCAAAGAAATACCTCGACTCTAAGTTTGCAAAGAAGAATCCACTTGTAGCCGAGGCCAATAAACTTGCGATAGATGCAGGTTATAACTATGCTGCCAATACCCATCAGTTTGCCAATACCTATCGTGTGGAGGCTGCCCCTCTGGAGAAGGGCCTCTACCGCTCCATCAACGGTAACATAGCTACCGCATGGGGTCTGATGGCTGCTGCCGAGAAGTCGGGGTTGCCGCTCTTCTGTGGCTCGTATCCCATCACTCCCGCCACGGTGATTCTTGAAGAGCTGGCAAAACATAAGGAGTTGGGGGTAAAGACCGTGCAAGCCGAGGACGAGATTGCCGGTATCTGCACCGCTATAGGTGCCTCCTTCGCCGGAGATTTTGCAGTGACAACTACATCGGGACCGGGACTCTCGCTCAAGAGCGAGGCATTGGGTCTGGCGGTGATGGCAGAGTTGCCACTCGTTGTGGTGGATGTGCAACGAGGAGGCCCCTCAACAGGTCTGCCCACCAAGACCGAGCAGAGCGACTTGCAACAAGCCCTCTATGGTCGTAATGGCGAGTGTCCCGTGGTGGTGATTGCCGCCTCTACGCCGGGCGACTGCTTCCGTTTCGCGTTCGAGGCAGGTAAGATTGCTATGGAGCATATGACTCCGGTGATTCTGCTCTCCGATGGATTTATTGCCAACGGCTCGCAACCGTGGCGTATCCCCAAGATGAGCGATTTCCCGACCATCACACCGCCTATAGTGGAGGCGCGTGAAACAGGCGAACCCTTCATGCCCTACGCGCGCGATGCGCGTCATGTGCGCGGTTGGGCATTCCCCGGAAAGGTGGGATTGGAACATCGTATCGGTGGATTGGAGAAGCATGCCCTCAAAGGAAGCATCTCTTACGATCCGGCCAACCACCAACTCATGGTGCAGACCCGTGCTGCCAAGGTCGCTGCTGTGGCAGACGTGTTGCCACAACAAGAGGTGATTGGCGACCCGACAGGTGACCTGCTGGTTGTCGGCTGGGGCGGTACACGAGGCAATCTGCAAGGTGCGGTGGAACAGTTGCAGGAGGAGGGAAAGCACATCTCGCTGTGCCACTTCAACTACATCTACCCGCTACCTCACGGTGTGCGCGAGATTCTAAGTAGCTTCCGCCGTATTGTGGTGTGCGAGTTGAACGAAGGTCAATTTGCCGCCTATCTGCGTCAGAACTTCCAAGAGTTCTATTTCGAACAATACAACAAGTGCGAAGGATTGCCTTTCACTGTCGTGGAGCTGAAAAAAGAGTTTAACCGTATCTTAAATGAAAAGTAATCATGGCTACATACAACTATAAACCAGCAGATTTCAAGTCCGACCAAGAGGTAAAATGGTGCCCGGGGTGTGGCGATCACGCTGTGCTCAATGCTGTGCAACGTGCCATGCCGGAGGTGGCCGACGAACTCGACACACCTCACAACCGTTTTGTCTTTATCTCAGGTATCGGCTGCTCGTCGCGATTTATCTACTACATGAAGACCTTCGGTTTCCATACCATTCACGGTCGTGCAAATGCCGTGGCTACAGGCGTGAAGGTGGCAAACCCTGACTTGAGCGTGTGGGTATGTACCGGCGATGGCGACTCGTTGGCAATTGGTGGCAACCACTTCATTCACGCTATCCGTCGCAATGTCGATTTGAACTGCATCCTCTTTAACAACGAGATTTACGGCTTGACCAAGGGGCAATACTCGCCTACGACCAAGTTGGGCAAGATTACAAAGACCTCGCCCTACGGAACGGTGGAGAAGCCGTTCAACCCGGGGGAGTTGGTCATTGGAGCCAAGGGCACTTTCTATGCTCGCTCCATCGATGCCGATGTCGATATGACGCGCTCGGTGTTGGTTGCTGCCGCACGCCACCAAGGCATGTCGGTGGTGGAGTGTTTGGTCAATTGCATGATATTCAACAACCGCACTCATGCCGATTTCGCCGCAGACAAGGCGGTGCGTGCCGAGCGTACCATCGTGTTGCGCCACGGCGAGAAGATGCTCTTTGGTGCCAACAACGAGAAGGGCCTTGTACGCGAAAATGGCAAGCTGAAGGTGGTGACGGTGGGTGTCGATGGCTATAGTCTCGACCGTATTTTGGTGCACGATGCACACGAGCAGGATACATCGCTTCATCTGATGCTGGCTGCAATGAAATATCCCGACTATCCTGTGGCTGTGGGTGTCATCCGCGATGTGCGTGACCCACAAGTTTACGACCGCAAGGTAAAGGAGCAAGTCGACGAAGTGGCCGCTTCGAGTCCGATACATTGCATGGACGACCTGCTCTCTTCGGGTGAGACATGGACGATAGAGTAGCGCATACAAACTGATTGTATAGCGAAGGGGGAGCAGACTGTTGAAGTCTGCTCCCCTGCTTTTAGTCCGAGATGGTCTGTGGTTGCGTAGACATACGCGTATGGTCGTCGGAGATGATGAGCAACTTGTCGCCTGCTTGTAGTCGGGAGTCACCTTGCGGTACAAAGAAATGGCCATCGCGAGCCACCATCATGACCAGTGTGGCCGATGGGAGGGGAATGTTGCTCAGCAATCCTCCTTGTGCCAACATCTCCTCGCTGACGCTGATTTCGGTGATGGAGTTATCCAACATGTAGTCAAGCACCTCCTCGTTGAAGGTGCGTTCCTCTTCGGGACGTGCCAACCCCAACCATTCGGCCATCAGACTCACCGTGGTACCTTGCACCGCCAATGAGAGCAGGGTCACGATGAACACAACATTGAAAATCCACGTAGCACCTTCGATGTCGGCTACGATGGGATAGGTGGCAAAGATGATGGGCACAGCACCGCGCAACCCCACCCACGAGATGTAGAGCCGTGCTTTGCGCGACAATTGCCGAAAGGGAAGCAACGTGATGAAGACTGCTATGGGACGTGCTACGAACATCAGAAAGAGCCCTGTGACGATGCCTACAACGAGTGTGGTAGGTTCCAGTAGGTCGTGAATATCGACCAGCAACCCTAAGGTGACAAAGAGAATCACCTGAAACAGCCAGGTGAGACCCTCGAAGAAGTTGCCCAACATCCGTTTGTGTACAAGGGGTCGATTGCCGACGATGAGTCCTGCTACATAGACCGCCAAGTAGCCATTGCCTTGCAACACCCCGCTTATGGAGAAGGTGAGGTAGATGAATGCCAACAACAATACGGCATAGAGCGAGGAGTTGGTGATGTTAAGCCGATTGAGGGTCCACACCGACAATCGCCCGAAACCGTAGCCCGATGCTACGCCTACCACCATACCCACGACAAAACGTAGCAAACTCATGGCAAACGACGATGTCGCAACAGGGCTCAACAACCCGATGCAGAATAACGTTAGCATATAGGCCATGGGGTCGTTGCTCCCACTCTCCAGCTCCAATAGCGGTTGCAGATGCTCGGTGAGACCCTTGCGACGACTTCGCAGAATGGAGAAGACGGAGGCCGAGTCGGTCGACGACATCGTGGCAGCGAGTAGCAGGGCTGTGAGTAGCGATAGGTGCAATCCCCACACCTCAGACAGCAGATAGACGAAGCCTCCGACAATACCTGCCGTGAGGGCAACGCCTACGGTAGCAAGTGCTACACCGGGTGTTGCGACAGGTCGTATCGACCGCAGACGTGTGTCCATGCCTCCGGAGAAGAGAATGATGCAGAGCGCTGTCATCCCTACAAATTGAGCAACGACGGCAGAGTCGAAGGCAATCATCTGCACTCCAAAGAGCATCCCCACCCCCAAAAAGAGTAGCAGGGCAGGGGCGCCAAAGCGGTAGGCAACCTTTCCGGCAAAGACCGAGATGAGCAACAGCAGGGCGCCAATGAGTAGAAAGTTGTCGGTTGTCAGCTTCATAGCTTCTATAGGTGTGTAGTTGGCTTCGCCAAACGGATTCACTCCTTGTGAAGCAAAATTCGTGCTATGCACAAAAAAAGGCGGTCGGAGTGAACCGACCGCCTTTAGAGGAATTGCGCTCAACCGATTAGTTGAAACGATAGCGCAACGAGAACATCACACGCCATGTCGAGTAGAGACTCTCGTAGGTCTTGTAGGTGTCTGTCAATACTTGATTGTTGCTCTTGTTGAACTGGAACGAGTCGGTCTTTGCCGTGTACTTCAGCAAGCTGGTAGAGTTCACCTGCTTGTAGGTACCCCAATCCTTGTTCAGCAAGTTCGGGAGGTTCTGAATATCTACACCGAACTCAATCACATTGCGCTTGCCACTGCGTGTGTTGACAAAGAACTGCTGTGTGAACTTGAAGTCAACCTGATGGTGCCAAGGCATCACAGCGCCACCACGCTCGGTGTACTTACCCTTGCGGCTCGAGAGGTAGGAGTCCTGCTCGATGTATGCCCAGAAGTCGTCCTTCTGCTGCTCGGCGGTGTAGGTACCCGAATCGGTGAAGTTCCACTTATCCAATGCCTCACGCGATGCAGGGATGTAGAGCAAGCTGTTTGCACCACCATCGCCCGTTACACACGAGTCGAAGGTGTAGGAGTAGCGCGAGTAGGAGTAACCACCCACGAAGCCCAACTGCGAACCCTCATAAAGCAAGTCGAAACGCGATGCGAAGTGCTTGCCATACTCGATACGATAGTCGAGGTTAATCAAGATACGGTCGGGAGCTACATAGGTACCATAACCCAACTCGTGCTCGTTGATCATACCTACCGAGTAGGTGTTGGTCTTGTAAGCCGAGGTAACTTGGTCACCGATGCCATCGCCATAGCTACGTGCACGCGAGTGGGTGTACGATGCCGATACATTCAGACCGAAGTTGAAGTGCTTGCGCAACTGTGC
>CAYUJP010000017.1:0-5800 GCA_964445055.1 uncultured Alistipes sp. | reverse complement strand
GGGTGTACGATGCCGATACATTCAGACCGAAGTTGAAGTGCTTGCGCAACTGTGCCGTGATAGACCAGTAGTTTGCACCGTCGTCACCATTGGTGATGTAGTAGCAGTTCTTGCTGGTGTAGGTGCCGTTTGCAACCTGACGTGTGTCGGCCGAACCACCGAGTGTCAACGTTGCTGTCGACGGCTTGTAGTTCATGTTCGAGATGATGGCAGGATTGTAGTCCTTGTTGTAGATACCCTCCACCGAGAAGTCGATGTCACCCGGAAGTTTTACATCCAATGCCAACGAGCTCTTCCAAGTTGCAGGCATCTTCAGGTTCTTGTCCAGAATCGTAGGCGACGAAGGTGCTGTTACATCCTTCGGATCGAATCCGTTGGGATAGAGGTCTGCCAAGATGTCCGAAACATTGGTGTGGAAGTCAGGAATGTAGCCACCCTTGCTTGCATAGCTCTCAATCGAAGTTTGACCCACGTTGGAGTTACCCACAGCCGATACCAACCATACGAAAGGCAGACGACCTACGAAGTAGCCCGTACCACCACGCAAAATCAACTTACGGTTGCCAGTGATGTCCCAGTTGAAACCTACACGAGGCGACACAGTCAGACGTGTGTCGGGCACTTGGTCGGTCGAGTAGTGTGTCGGGTTGCGCTGGTAAGCATAGGTTTTGGCTGCGTCGTTGTAGATTTTAGTGTAGGTTGCACCATACTCCAAATCGTAGTAAGCTTGGTTGAAGTTGCCACTCAACGAAGGATAGTTGGGCACCTCGAAACGCAGACCAGCGGTCAGCTTGAAGTTCTTGTGCAGGTTCAACTCATCCTGCAGATAGAAGGCATACTGCTCGTAGTTCATCTTCGACTGGAACTGCTTCAGGTCGGCTGCATTGGAGTGCATTATACCGAAAGCCGAAGCCTTGTTGCCACTCATGAAGTCCTCCATCGAATCGAATACGTAATAACCGTTACCGCCCTGCATGAAACCGTTGACAGCGTTCTGGTGCTCGTATTGCAGACCGAAGATGAAACTGTTGATACCGAGATTCCAGTTCAACTCGTCGGTGATGACGTGCGTTGCAACCTCGCGAGTGTTACCTGCGGTGAAGGGGTCGGGACCGAACGACATGTAGCAAGCGCCGTCCTTCAGAATATCGACAGTAGGGAATACACCGCCCTCGTATTCACGAGGCTCGTCCTGATAGGAGTAGGTGTAACGCAAGGTGTTGGTCAAACGACCGTCAAACCAACGCGAGTTCAACTCAGTAGCCACCGAGGTGAAGTCACGCAAGGTGTAGTAACGGCTGCTCTCGAAGTACATAGCGTAGTTCGATGTACGACCCTGACCTGCCGAGATGCCATTTCCACCCGGGTAGATAGTCGAAGCGTAGAGCGGCGATACCGACGACGAAGGCGACGAAGAGTCCTTCGAGTGGGTTCTCGAGAAACGGAAGTTCAAGTGGTGATTTTCGTTGATGTTCCAATCCAAACGAGCCAAAACCTTGTAACCCGGGGTCTTAATCGAGTAGTTTGCATAACGTCCCGGATCGTAGTTGTAGGTGTTGATCAGGAAGTTGCGCATGGTCTCCAAATCGGCTACCGTAGGACGCTTCACACCATTCGAACCAAAAGTGTTGCCATCCTCACTCGGGATAGAGCTTGGGCCGGCTGTCATGTCATCTTCGTACTCACCATTGATGAAGAAGAAGAGCTTGTTCTTGACGATAGGACCACCGAGGCTAACACCATAGGTGTAGGTGTGTGCATCCTCGATGTTGAGGGTATAGTCACCGGCCTTGTCGCCACGCAGGGTGCTGTTCTTGAGGAAGGTGTAGGCCGTTCCGCGGAACTCGTTGTCACCCGAACGGGTCACAGCGTTGATGGCACCACCCGTAAAACCACTCTGACGAACATCGTAGGGGGTTACGGCCACCGAAATCTGCTCCAATGCATCGAGCGAGATAGGCGAACCACCGGCAGGCAGGTTCTGACCGATACCGAAGGCGTTGTTGAACGCAGCACCATCGACCGTCACATACGACTGACGGTAGTTACCACCACCGACAGCAAAACCGTTGGTGGTCGACGACGACTGAGGCGACATACGCATGATGTCGTTCATGCTTCGCGAGATGGTAGGTGTTCCGGCAATACCGTCGCGCGATACGCTGGTGATGGCACCTGCACGCTCGGTGTTCATCGAGCTGTTCTTAGCGTCGACAGCCACAACCACCGTGTTGAGGTTGACAGACTCCTCGTTGAGGTAGGCATCGCAGATGTACGTCTCACCCAGAGGACACTCGATACCTGTCTTCTCAACGGTCTGATAACCAATCATCGAAAAGACGATGGTGTAGGGACCACCCGGACGGACGTTGTAGATTCGGTAGTTACCCTTGGCATCTACCGCTACACCGTACTGCGTTCCCGAAGGAACGTGGGTTGCCACTACTGTTGCGCCAATCAGCGGAGCATGTGCCCCATCGGTCACATTACCACTGATGCTCGATGTAGTCACCTGCGCCGAAACGGTGCAGAACACGAGCAGCGAAAAAAACAAAAAGGCAAGTTTTTTCATACAGTAATTATTGGGTTAATAAAAAAGTTTAGTGTGAAAAGCCCCTGAGAAAACCGCACCGGTTCCCTTGCTGATGATTTTGTGGGGACGTATGATAGCGTGTTATTACGCATTGGGTTATGATTCGTAACGATAACTCGCCACAAATATAATAGAATCTACATACAAAAGCGATTTTTTGTCACAAAAAGATATTATCATTTTTTTAACATTTGCCACATTTCTGTTCAAAAACGCCTGTCGTACACCTCGTTAATCGTAAAAATGGGCTTTAGATGGCGATGTAGCCCCTGTTTTGTGGAAAAGCAGAGGGGTAGAGACGCTTTTCCCGAAGAGAAAAATTTTTTCCACGGCGATGTGTGGCAGTCTTTTGTGCTTCATCACCGTGGAAAAGTAGAGAAAAATACGAAACTTAATTTCGGTTGGGTAGGAAGGAGTAGTGCTCCGAGTAGTTGAGCATCTGTTGCACATAATCCCGCGGGTAGCTGATGCGAATGTCGACAACTTCACCGTGTGCTACTACGGGGGTATATTCGGGATTGACGAAGCCACTGTAAGGCTCAATTCGCAAGGCGGCGTAACGTGCCAACACCTCCTCGTGCAAGGCTTTGTCGATGCGAACGCCATAGCGCTCGACCAACTGTTGGCCGGCCTCGTAGTCGCCCTCCGACTTGATGCGTTGTATTTCGTGAAGCAACTTGCCGAAGAGGGTGCGGAGTTGTTGGAAGTCATTCACTACTACATAGTGCTTGCCGTGGTGCTGCTCGATGTCAATCACCCGCTCGGCACGCCCCTGCTCGTAGCACCATGCGGCAATCAACTGGCGGTTGCGCATGTGTGCCTCCTCGATGTTGCGCCCGGGGGCGATGCGTGCCAGTTGGGTCATCAGCCCTTTGAGTATGTAGCTTGTGTATTGCGCCTTTGCAACGTCGGTTGTGGGGATGAGTCCCAACTCCACCATCTTGGGGTCACCTATGTAATAGAGTCCAAACAGGTCGGCACGAGCCTCCTCCAGAGTTGCTCCATAGCTGCGAAGCTCGTTGCCTGTGACACCGGGAGCCAACTGCCCGGAGCCGTGCCCCAGACATTCGTGCAGGTCGGTGTGTAGGTCGTCGGCCAATTTGCCGTAACGCTCGACCAACGCACGGTCCTCGGCTCGGAGGATAAACTCCTCATTGAAACCACTGTCGCGACCGGCTTGGTCGTAGGCATAGGTGATGTTGTCGATGGTCACCGATTTCGAACCATACTCCTTGCGAATCCAGTCGGCATTGGGTAGGTTGATGCCGATGGGGGTGGCGGGGTAGCAGTCGCCTCCCAACATTGCAACGGTGATGACTTTGGCCGAGACTCCGCGCACCTGACGTTTCTTGAAGGCGGGGTCTATCGGCGAGTGCTCCTCGAACCACTGTGCATGGCGGGCTATCGTCTGAGTGCGCCGACAAGCCTCCGTGTCGACGAAGTTGACGTTGGCCTCCCACGAAGCTTTGATGCCAAGGGGGTCGCCATAGGTCTCGATGAAACCGTTGATGAAATCTATGTGCGACGAGGTGTCTTGCAACCAGAGGATGTTGTATTTGTTGAAGAGCGCCAAGTCGCCCGTCTCGTAGTAGCCAATGAGTGCCGCCAAGGTCTCGTGCTGGGTGCCCGTGGTGAGGGTGAGGGCACGTCGCAACCAATAGACGATGCGCTCGATGGCCGGCGAGTACATGCCTCCGACGCGCCAAGTGCGTTCGTAGAGGGCACCCGTTGCGGCATCTTTGGTCAGCTGTGAGTTGAGCCCGTGCGAGAGTGGGGCCTGCTTGTTGGGGTCGTGTGCCACCTTCGCGGCATAGAACTGCTCGGCCTCCGCCTGAGTGACGTGGGCGTAGTAGTTGCTTGCCGATGCGCACAACATGTCGACCGATGCCGATTGGTTGAGTCGTGAAGGGTATATTGTGGGGTCGAACAACACCCGACATAGTGCCTCGAAGTCGGCAGGGAGCTGTTCGTCACCAAGCGATGCCACTACCTTGCGCAGGTAGGCCTCGCTGAATTCGGGTTGAAACTTATCGTTCGAATAGTGGTGGTGTATGCCGTTGGCAAACCACATCTTCTTGAGATACTTCTCCAATGCCAACCATTCGCGCTCCGCACGATTGCCGGTATAGTGGGTGTAGATGTGCTCCAATAGGCGACGCAATGCCAAGTTGACGGCGCAATTTTGGTCGAAGAGGATGTCGCGCCCGCATTTGGCCGCTTCGGCGAGGTAGTAAACCAACTTCTTCTGTGTGAGGGACAACTGCTCGAAGCCGGGGACTTCGTAGCGCAACACCTTGATGTCGTCGAAACGGTCGACAATCCACGACGAGGCGTGGTCGGTGGTTGAGGTATGTTCTGTGGCGGATGTTTGTGCCATGCATCATCTACATGTTTTGGGTGAAACGTCTCTCTATGCACCGGCACTGCAACAGTAGTGCCGAGGGGCGACGGTCGCGTGCAAGCGTCGCCCTTGTGCGTCACAAAGGTAACGATTAAATGGCATCTTACGGTGATATTTTTTGGACGTATCTTCTCGATTTCTTGATTTTCTTAACTAACATTGTCTTAGTGTGGGATGATTATCCACAACGGCCGAGACCCGACGCATCGAATCGCCTTCGTTACAAAAGTACATAATTGGCAAAGGTACTATTTCTCGCTTAGACCTTCTTCTATTCCTCCTCCCTCAATAGCTACTGACCCCTAAAAAAGATGTGATTGCTACTTGTCTTTCGTCCTGAAATTTTAACAGCCATATTGTAGCGTGATTTTGTTGATGCTCTTCGATGGCTCGCTTGTCAATTTTCAACTGTGCGTTGGTCGAATCTTCATTTTTCGAGACAAGGAGACTCCTTTTGCGCTATATTTGCCTGCTCGAAACGAAACGGTCTATGAATAAACGCACGTTGGGACTCTTGTGTGGTGCAATTGCCGCCATCACCTATGGCATGAATCCGCTCTTTACACTGCCACTCTATCAGGTGGGATTACATGCCGACTCGGTGCTCTTCTACCGCTATGCCTTGGCATTGCCGATGTTGGCACTCATCATTCGCATGCGCGGTCTCGACTTTGCATTACCTCGTCAGGCAATACTTCCGTTGGTGGCAATGGGGTTGCTCTTCTCCGCTTCGTCGCTCTTTCTCTACACGAGCTACAACTACATGGAGGCGGGCATTGCCTCGACGTTGCTCTTTGTCTATCCGA
>CAYUJP010000016.1:14502-18487 GCA_964445055.1 uncultured Alistipes sp. | reverse complement strand
GTATCGACCTACTCCCACTCGATGGTTGCGGGTGGTTTGGAGGAGATGTCGTAGACTACGCGGTTGACGCCACGCACCTTGTTGATAATCTCGTTGGAGACACGCGCCAAGAACTCGTAGGGCAGGTGAACCCAATCGGCGGTCATGCCATCGGTCGAGGTGACGGCACGCAGTGCCACACAACTCTCGTAGGTGCGCTCGTCGCCCATGACGCCTACCGACTTCACCGGCAACAAGATGACGCCTGCCTGCCATACCTGGTCGTAGAGACCCTCGGCACGCAGTGCATCGATGAATATCTTGTCGACATCTTGCAGAATCGCTACACGCTCGGGGGTGATTTCGCCCAAGATGCGGATGGCCAATCCCGGACCGGGGAAGGGGTGACGACCGATGAGCTCGTCGCTGATGCCCAACGACCGACCCACGCGACGTACCTCATCTTTGAAGAGCAGACGCAACGGCTCGACCACTTGCAACTTCATGTGCTCGGGCAGTCCACCTACGTTGTGGTGCGACTTAATCTTTGCCGCAGGGCCATTGACCGAGGCCGATTCGACAACATCGGGATAGATGGTGCCCTGCCCCAACCACTTGACATCGGTGAGCTTGAGAGCCTCCTCGTTGAAGACCTCGACAAAGTCGCGACCGATAATCTTGCGTTTCGTCTCGGGGTCGGTGACACCTTGAAGGTCACCAAAGAACTTGTCGGCGGCCTTTACCCCCTTGACATTGAGTCCCATGCCCTGGTAGGAGCGCAACACCGAGTCGAACTCGTCCTTGCGGAGCAGTCCCGAGTCGACAAAGATGCAGTGAAGTCGGTTGCCGATAGCGCGGTGCAACAGCACCGCTGCCACCGTCGAGTCGACACCGCCCGACAGTCCGAAGACCACTTGGTCTGAGCCTATCTTGGCTTGAAGGTCGCGAACGGTCGACTCCACAAAACTCTCGGAGGTCCATGATTGAGTGCAACCGCAGATGCCGACTACGAAGTTGTGCAACAACTGCCGTCCATCGGTAGAGTGGTAGACCTCGGGGTGGAACTGTATGGCCCACGTAGGTTCGCCCTCGATGTGATAGGCCGCAACCTTCACCTCGGCTGTAGAGGCTACGATGTGGTAGCTATCGGGAATGCGAGTGATGGTGTCGCCATGCGACATCCACACCTGTGTGGTGAGGGGAAGTCCCTGCATGAGTGGGTCGCCGGCATCGGCAACGGTGAGCATGGCACGCCCATATTCGCGACTGGGGGCGGGCTCCACTTCGCCACCGAAGTGCTGTGCCAGATATTGTGCACCGTAACATACACCCAACAGCGGCAATTGACCCTTGATGGGGGCAAGGTCGATGCGAGGTGCTTCCCCGTCGCGCACCGAGAAGGGTGAACCGGAGAGAATCACCCCTTTGACCGATGTGTCGATGCTGGGGAGATGGTTGAACGGATGGATTTCGCAGTAGACATTCAACTCGCGCACGCGGCGTGCAATGAGTTGTGTATATTGCGAACCAAAGTCGATGATAAGAATCTTTTCCTGCATGTGTGCGATGATTAACAGGTGAGTTACTCGCTACGGCTGTAGTTGGGAGTCTCGCTGGTGATGGTCACATCGTGCGGATGGCTCTCCGTCACACCGTTGGCGGTGATGCGGATGAATGAGGCCTTCTTGAGTGCCGCAATGTCGCGTGCACCGCAATAGCCCATACCCGAACGGATGCCACCGATGAGCTGGTAGACCGTCTCGCTCAACGAGCCCTTGAACGGCACGCGCCCTACGATACCTTCGGGTACCAATTTGTTGATGTTGACCTCTTTCTTTTGGAAGTAGCGGTCGGCAGAGCCTGCTTTCATGGCATCGATGGAACCCATGCCACGGTAGGTCTTGAATTTACGACCGTTGTAGATGATGGTCTCACCGGGGGACTCCTCGGTGCCGGCAAACATCGAACCAATCATCACGCAGTCGCCGCCGGCAGCCAATGCCTTGACACAGTCGCCCGAGTAGCGCAGACCGCCATCGGCAATGACCGGTACATCGGAGCCTGCAGCGGCAGAAGCGGCAGCATAGATGGCCGACAACTGGGGTACACCCACACCGGCAATGATACGCGTGGTGCAGATGGAGCCCGGGCCGATGCCGACTTTGATACCGTCAGCACCCGCCTCGATGAGGAAACGAGCCGCCTCGCCTGTGGCGATGTTGCCCACTACGACATCCAAGTGGGGATATTTGGCTTTGATTTGACGCAACAGCGTGACGATGTTGTTGGAGTGACCGTGAGCCGAGTCGAGAACAATGGCATCGACATCTTCGCTCACCAAAGCATCGACACGGTCCATCGAGTCGGCTGTGACACCCACACCGGCTGCTACGCGCAGACGACCCTTTGCGTCCTTGCAAGCGTTGGGGTGGTCCTGCACCTTGGTGATATCTTTGTAGGTAATCAGTCCGATGAGCTTTCCCTCGTCATCGACAACGGGCAACTTCTCAATCTTGTTGTTGAGCAACACATCGGCTGCATTGGAGAGTTCCGACGAGTGGGTGGTGATGAGATTCTCGGAGGTCATGACTTCGGCAATGCGACGCGACATATCGCGCTGGAAGCGCAAGTCGCGATTGGTAACAATGCCGATGAGGTGGCGCGACGAGTCGATGACCGGAATACCACCAATCTTGTTCTCCTTCATCAGTGCCAAGGCATCGCCCACGGTGTGCTCCTTGGAGATGGTAATGGGGTCGTAGATCATGCCATTCTCCGCACGCTTCACTTTGCGCACCTGCGCAGCCTGCTCGGCAATGGTCATGTTCTTGTGAATGACGCCGATACCTCCTTCGCGTGCCAACGCAATGGCAAGCGGAGCCTCGGTTACGGTGTCCATCGCAGCCGACACAATGGGGATATTGAGTTTGATATTTCGCGAAAAGCGGCTGCAGAGATTGACTTCGCGCGGCAACACTTCAGAATAGGCGGGTACGAGCAAGACATCATCGAATGTGAGTCCTGTAGGTTGCACCCTCTCATCGATAAAAGACATAACGGTCTGTTTTATTTTGTTGCGCACAAAATTAACACTTTTTCAGTAAATATGAAAATTGAGTGTGCTGTTTCCTTGGAAAAAGAGTCGGAGCGCACAACTTTGTAAGCAAACAAAGCGAAAACGGCCCTCTCAACAAAAGAAGAGACGGCCGTCTGTGAAAAATGGGGAACAAAACGCTTAGTAACGCTTGCGCCGAAACTCCTTGGGGGTCACTCCTACGCAACGCTTGAAATATTGGCCGAAGAACGAGGGGTTCGCAAAGTTCAACATGCCGGAGATTTGTTGGATGGAGAGGCGCGAATTCTTCTTTAACAGACTCTTGGCGTGGGTAATCACCACTTGACTAATCCACCAAGCGGCGCTCTGACCGGTGGCGTGGCGCACAATAGAGGAGAGGTATTTGGGTGTGAGGCAGAGCTGGTCGGCATAGAACCCAATCTCGCGTTGGGTGAGGTAGTGCTGTGACACCAGTTCGATAAACTCGCGAAAAATCATCTCCTGCCGTGTGCGTGTGTGCGACACCAATGGCTGTCCATGCTGATAGCTATCGACGATGTCGTAGTAGATAATCGACAGCAGATGGCGCACCATCTCGTTGCGGTAGGGGTGATTGCTCTTGTCAATCTTTAGAAAGAGTTTGCAGTAGGCAATGATGCGCTCGAAGTGTTGCTTGTGGAGCGTGATACAAGGATTCTCGCGGATGAAGAGAAAAATCGACGACGCCGACGAGAAGTGAATCTCCTCCGAGAGGTCGTCTTGTGAGGCGATGCAGTAGGCTTTGAAGTCGTCGCTACGATTCTCGATTTGCAACAACATGTGGGGAAAGAAGACACACAAGTCGCCCTGCTTGATGTCGCAACGTTTCTGGTCGAACAGAAAGGAGGCCTCTCCCTGCGTGCAGATGCAGATGCCGCCGAGGATGGAGTCGAAGAGGTCGTAGTCGGTCGA
>CAYUJP010000016.1:12231-14402 GCA_964445055.1 uncultured Alistipes sp. | reverse complement strand
ACGCAAAAAAACTACTGATGTTGCGGACGCAGAAGGTCGGTCACAGTCTTCACCGGTGAGAAGGTGGTGATGGGAACATCGACAAAGAGGGTGTTCCACTGTGCCATGGCGCCATTCCACAATCCCGGCAGTTCGAGTGCCTTCAACTCGCGACCGGAGGCACTCTTGTTGGAGATAAATCCGGTTTGAGGGTCGACATAGTTGCGCAAGTCGAACTTGACGCCTCGCACATCGCGGGGAGCGCAGACCAAATCGACCGGATTGAAGTGGGTGGAGTGTTGCAACAACTCGCGGTGCGCCGCATCGATTTGACTCGACTCGACAATCTGCAACGACTCGGTGCCATCGTCGTTGACCACCCAAAAAGGCCCTCCACCCGGTTCGCCTTCGTTGCGTACCATGCCACAGATGCGCAACGGACGGTTGAGGATGGCACGCAACTCGCGAGTACCGTAACGTTCGGGAACACGCACGCAGAGACGTTGTTGGATGAACTCGGCAATCGTCTCGAGTTCGGCACCTCCGGTGTCGAGGGCACGAATGTACTCGAAGCAACGGTCTTGGAGGGTGAGCAACAGACCTGCTAACAACTTCTTATAGCGAATGGTGTCGTCGCGATGAGCATCGTTGGTTACGTTGTCGATGTTCTTGATGAAGACCACATCGGCGTTGATTTGGTTGAGGTTCTCAATGAGTGCTCCATGCCCTGCAGGGCGGAAGAGCAGTTGTCCCTCGTCGGTGCGAAACAGCGTGTTGTCGGGATTGACCGCCAAGGTGTCGGTGGCAGGGTCCTGTTGCGAATAACTTATCTCGAAGCGCAGGTTGAAAAGTTGCTCGTAGTGTGGCAGTCGCTCCGAGAGCAAGGCCTCGAACTTGGCCTGATGCTCCGGTGAGACGGTGAAGTGAAGTTTGACCACTCCGTTGGACGCGGCATAGAGTGCCCCCTCGACCAGATGTTCTTCTACAGCTTTGCGCACGCCATCGGCATAGCGATGGAAGGTGACTAACCCTTTGGGAAGTGTGCCGTAGTGCAAGCCTTGACGGATGATGTACTCGGCAATCTCGCGGTCGGATGCTCCGTCGGGTAGGGTGGTTTGCAACTCTTCCCAAAAGGCAATCTCACGAATGTGACGCAACAGATAGTCGACCGAATCGCTGCGTCGGCCCTCATCGACAAAGGCATAGAGCTCCTTGAACATGCGGGTGGCTGCACCCGATGCAGGGACAAACTTCACAATGTCGAGGTCATCGCACAAGGCCTCATAGCGCTCGATGGCCTGCTGCATCTGAGAGGCATCGGGAGCAAGAATGCCATCGTGGATGGATGCCGCACGAAGCACCTTGAGAGGCGGAAATCCATGCTGAAAGTGTTGAATCTGTGCAGTCGCCTGCTCGAGGCTGACTCCATGTGCCGTAATCTGGGCGATGTCTTGTGTGGTAAACATGCTGAAGCGTCTTCGGTATGTGTGAAATAAACACTCAAAGTTAGTGAAAAATTTCTATCTTTGTCGTATGATACGAGAATTTCATCAGGTAGACCTCTCGGCACGTAATAGTTTCCATGTGAAACAGTCGGCCACACATCTTGTGGAGTTCGAATGTGCCGAGGATCTGAAGCAACTCTTTGCGCAGGGCATCCCCTCGAAATGGGCTGTGCTCTCGGGGGGAAACAACATCCTCTTCACACAAGACTACGACGGAACCCTGTTGACCCCTTGTGCCGACAAGATAGAGGTGGTGGCACAGACTGCCGACACCGTAACGGTACGTGCTACGGCAGGTGTCGAGTGGGACCGATTGGTTGCTTGGGCGGTGGAGCACGAATTGTGGGGAATAGAGAATCTCTCTGCAATACCGGGAAAGGTGGGTGCTGCACCCGTGCAGAACATCGGTGCCTACGGTGTGGAGGTGAAAGATACGATTTTGCAGGTGGAGACCTTCTGCTTGCCTACCTGCAACGAACTAATACTTAGCAAAGAACATTGCGCATTTGGCTATCGTGACAGCGTGTTTAAACATGCGTTGCGAGGACGTGCCATCATCTTGGCTGTGCTCTTTGTGTTGAGTCGTCGGCCACAACCGCGGTTGGGTTATGGCGATTTGCAACGTGAGGTCGAACGATTGGGAGGTGCTACGTTGCAACATATCCGCAGTGCGGTGCAACAGATTCG
>CAYUJP010000016.1:10536-12131 GCA_964445055.1 uncultured Alistipes sp. | reverse complement strand
AAGTTTGGCGTGCAGGTAGAGATGGAGGTGAATATCTTGTAAACTATGTTGTTGCTCGAAAAATTTCAATCCTATGTGGAGCGACATCATCTCTTCACGAAGGAGGACCGCGTGTTGCTCACCGTGTCGGGGGGAGTCGATTCGATGGTGTTGTTGTCGCTGATGGCGTCACTTCCCTACAAGATAGGGGTGGCTCACTGCAACTTTCAACTGCGCGGCGCTGAGAGCGACGAAGACGAGGTGGTGGTGGCACGTGAGGCCGAACGTTATGGTGTGCCCTGCTACAACAAACGTTTTGAGACGACCGCTGAGATGGAACGCACGGGCGAGTCGATGGAGATGGCTGCCCGTCGGTTGCGTTATGCGTGGTTTGAGGAGCTTTGCCAAGAGCATGGCTACACGGTGATTGCTGTGGCACACCATGCCGACGACTCTATTGAGACCTTCTTTATCAATCTGTTGCGAGGTACGGGGTTGCGTGGCCTCACCGGAATAAGCACCCGCATGGGACGTGTCGTGCGTCCGCTGATGTTCTCCTCGCGGCGTGAAATATTGGAGTATGCGGTGGCTAAGAGACTCCCCTTCAGGGAGGATTCGTCGAACCGCTCGACAAAATACCTGCGCAACAAGATTCGCCTGGGGCTGATTCCGCGCATCCGCGAGATCAATCCCAAATTTACCGACCTGATGCGTCACAACATCGAACGACTGACCGATGCACAACTCTTCATCGAGGCAGCCGTGAACCACATGCGCAGCGAAGTGGAGCACGTGGCCGATGGAATAGCTACCATTGATGTCGAGCGTATCGACAGTTCGTTTCCACGTAATTTTGCTATCTACGAACTGCTGAGCACCTCCTACGGATTCAAGGGCGATGTGTGCGATGCCATAGAGCGAGCACTGTCGGAAGGAGTGTCGGGACGACGTTTCTACTCGAAGGAGTATGTGGCGTGTGTGGACCGTCAGCGCATCCTCGTGGAGCGCATCGCTGTGGACGATGCCTGCCAAGTGGAGGTGGAGCGTGGCGAGACTCGCAGTTACTGTGGTAACTCGGTGCTCTACATGGAGAACTGCGACATCGACGACATAAGCGTATATAATGTTCCCGAACAGGTGGCATTGCTCGATGCCGACAAATTGAAATATCCGCTACGGTTGCGCCGTTGGCGACCCGGTGATGTGTTTATCCCCTTCGGTATGGAGGGACGTCAGAAGGTGAGCGATTTTCTGATAGACCACAAAGTCTCTCGGCCGGAGAAGGAGCGACAATTTGTGTTGCTGTCGGGCGATGACATCGTGTGGTTGGTGGGACGTCGCATCGACGACCGCTATCGGCTGACCCGAGAGACGGAGCATGTGTTACGCATTACGAGAGAGATTCTGTAGAGTATGGCAAAAAGCGCAATACGATTTCGAGATTCGGTGGCACAATATGAGCAACTGATGGGTGACATGGCGGCCGGAAAGTATGCTCCCGTCTATCTGCTGATGGGCGAGGAGAGTTACTTCATCGACCAACTGTGTGATAAGTTGGAACGAGGCATCCTCGACGAGGCGTCACGGTCGTTTAACCAGATTGTGCTCTATGGCCG
>CAYUJP010000016.1:8830-10436 GCA_964445055.1 uncultured Alistipes sp. | reverse complement strand
GTGTTTGAGTCGGTGCGTCCGCGCGACTATGAGATAGGACAGTGGCTCACCTCGTTTGTGAGTAGCAAGGGGTGTGTGCTCGACGAGAAGGCACGCGCCATACTGATTGACCACATCGGGTGTGACCTTACAAAGATCTCAAATGAGATAGGAAAGTTGTTGGTGTCGCTTCCTGAAGGGACGAAACGTATTACCGACCGCGACATCGAGCAAAACATCGGCATCTCGAAGGAGTACAACAACTTCGAACTGTGCAAGGCGGTGCTGGTGCGTGACCAAGCTCGTGCACTGCGCATAGCCGACCATTTCGGCCGTAACCAAAAGGAGTATCCGCTGTTGCTCACCGTCATGGCTCTCTTCTCGCAATTTCGCCAACTCTTCATCTTGAACTACCTCTGCTGGTTGGCACGTCGTCAGAAGACCCCCATGCCCTCGGATGCCGACTTGATGCGAGCACTCAAGGTGGGAAATCCCTATGCTGTCAACGAGCTGAAGCAGGCGATGCCTCAGTGGCCCAACAACAAAGTATTTGGGGTGCTGGGACTACTCCGCGAGTACGATGGCAAGAGCAAAGGTCTCAATGCAGGAGGTGCTTCGGAGGGCGAATTGCTTCGCGAGTTGATATTGAAGATGTTGTTGCTCTAAAAATCGTGTCGGAGAAGACCCTCATAAATGGAAAATTGGTGGAGGTGGGCAACTGCTTGAAGGGAATCTACCTCTACGAGAAGTTGCGTACCTACAACTATCGGGTGTGGTATGCCGAGGAGCACATTCGTCACCTCGGTGCGGCATCGCAGGCGCTGTTTGGACGACGTGTAACACTCACCGCTGAGCAATTGCAGCGACAAGTATCGGAGTTGTTGCGTGTGGGTGGCTATTCGCGCGAGGGTGTGTTGCTTACGTTGCGTCTCTACGAGGGGGAAAACTATCAACTGCTTGTCGATGAGGTGTCGCTCTATACGGGGTATGCCCTCCGAAGTTTGCGCCCCGTGGCAGTGGTTGAGAGGTTGCCTTACGAACTGTTGCGTTGGGCTACGTCGCTACGGGAAGAGTGTGTACGTTGGGCATTGCAACGTGCTTCGATGCAAGGAGCACAAGCCGTGTTGCTGAGCGACGGACGAGGCGTTGTCTACCGTGTGGACGATGCTCCGCTCTATGCTGTGGCGGAGAATGTACTCTACACCTCGCCCCAACAGACGGAGTTGACACAGTACCTTGTTAGGCAGGCAGCCGAGCAGGAGGGGTTGCAACTTGTGGAGCGTCCCATCGAGGAGCAACGACTGACATCGTTTGACGAACTCTTTGGCTTCGATTATCGAGGCGTGCGTACGCTGTCGGCTGTGAATGGACGTCACTATATCGCCCTAAAAGCCGAACGCATCGCCAACCGATTGTCGACGATGCGTGGGTGAGTTTGATGGTCGTGCAGAACGACCTGCTAATACTGAGGTGCTGCGTTGAACGATTTGGCCAATGTCTCGGCAATCTGGTCGAGGGCACCCTGTAACTTCGAGCCTACCATCATGCGCATCATCATGTTGAGGTCGACATGCAACACCAACCGCAGGCGCGTGTCGGCCGTAGCAACCTCTTTAAACTGAATCCA
>CAYUJP010000016.1:3586-8730 GCA_964445055.1 uncultured Alistipes sp. | reverse complement strand
TTGCCTGAGTAGAAATACTCCTCGTAGCCAAAGTCGTAGGCCTCCTCGATGCGGTTGATACGGTAGAAGTCGAAATGATAGACCGTGCGTTGCTCGCGAGTGCGATATTGGTTGACCAAAGCAAAAGTGGGACTGGTGACGCAGTCGGTGGAGCCCATCTGTGCCAACATAGCACTGATGAGGGTGGTTTTTCCGGCTCCCATCTCGCCATGAAAGGCCACGACGGTGCGATTTTCCAAAGCTTCGAGTACAGTTTGTGCCGCTTCGGGCAATTCATCGAGCGAGTCTATGTGAATTTGTGTCGCCATGCTATTTTTTAGGTTTCAAAACAATGTAGGGGACAATCATCTCCTCCATGGAGATGCCTCCATGTTGGAAAGTGCCCTTGTAGTAACGTATGAAACGATTTGCATCGTTGTTGTAGACCAAGAAGTCGGTGTTGTAGGCAAAGATATAGCTCGAGGAGAGGTTGATGCGCGGCAATTGAACATCCTCGGGGCGTGTAATCTCGTAGACTTCGCGTGCATTGTAGGACAAGTTGCGTCCTGTCTTGTAGCGCAGATTGGGCGAGGTCTCGCGGTCGCCTGTCACACGTATCGGGTTGTCGACGCGCACAGTACCATGGTCGGAGGTGATGATGACCGTGTGACCATGTTCGGAGAGCAACCGCAACAACGTGAAGAGGTCGGAGTGTTCAAACCATGAGCGTGTGAGCGAACGAAAGGCGGCTTCGTCCTCGGTCAGTTCGCGAATGACATCGGTCTCCGTGCGGGCGTGTGACAAGATATCGAGAAAGTTGTAGACAATGACCGAGAAGTCGGTGTCGTAGATACGCTGAATGTTGTCGACCAATTTGCGCCCTGCTTCGGGACGAACCAACTTGTCGAAACTCCAGCGGTAGTTCTTGCCGTTGCTCTGGAGCTGTCGGCGCAGAAACTCCTCCTCGTAGAGGTTTTTGCCCCCCTCCTCGTTGTCGTTGAGCCACTTGTTGGGCATCAGACGGTCGATAGCCAACGGCATCAACCCCGCAAAGATGGCGTTGCGTGCATATTGGGTGGCGGTAGGGAGAATGGCACAATAGAAGTCATCGACCACTACATCGTAGTACCCGAACAGAAGCGGACTAATCGAACGCCACTGGTCGTAGCGGAAGTTGTCGATGAGAAGCAACGTTGTCTTGGCACCCTCATCGACCACGGGAAAGATGCGCGACCGCATGAGCGTGTGCGACATGACGGGAGTGTGGTCGTCGCGATGATTAATCCAATTGTAGTAGTGACTGCGAACAAAGCGCGAAAAGGCTTGATTGGCCTCTGTCTTCTGAAACCGAATAATCTCCTTGATGGAGTCGTCGTTTGCCTCGGATAGCTCAATTTCCCACGAGGTGATGCGTCGATAGAGGCTACACCAATCTGTGAAGTTCTCGGCCATCTGCAAGGCATTGGAGATGCGTCCGAATTCGGCACGGTAGTCGGCAGTGGTCTGTTCGGTGACAAGCTGTTGCTGATGCACATTTTTCTTGATGGAGAGCAACACCTGATTGGGGTTGACCGGCTTGATGATGTAGTCGGCAATCTTCGAACCGACCGCCTTGTCCATGATGTTCTCCTCCTCGCTTTTGGTGACCATGATAACCGGAGTGGTGGGACGAATCTCCTTGATTTTGGGAAGCGTCTCCAATCCGGTCATGCCCGGCATCATCTCGTCGAGAATGATGAGGTCGTAACCTACTTCGGAGGCCATGTCAATGGCATCGTAGCCGTTGTTGCAAGTCTCTACCTCGTAGCCTTTTCCTCGCAAGAAGAGGATGTGTGGTTTGAGCAGTTCGATTTCGTCGTCTACCCATAAAATCTTTACCATGCCGATGTTGTCGATTGTGTTTGCAAAATTAGTGTTTTTCAATGATAATGCAATTTCCGAGCGAATTATTGCGCGGAGCACAAAGTTACAAACAGGGAGATAAATCGAAAATCAGCGGAATTTGAAAAAAGGTGGGTAGAGCGACTTTCTGTGGCGAAAATTGTCGAGACGAAAAGCAGGGATATTTGCAAAAAAAAGATAGCAGATTGGGAATTAAATAAATAAATAGTATATTTGCGGACTTGAAAAGCGATTTTTTCCCCTGCGCTGAGGCAAGGTTGTTGTCTGAAATTCGATGTGCTGTTGTGCACAATGGTGAGAAGACACACAATGATAAAGCAAAGGAGTATAGAGATTTACAAATTAATTTATTTTTATAGGTATGACTAAAGCAGATATCGTAAACGAGATCGCCAAAGGTACCGGTGTCGAAAAGGTGCAGGTACAGGCAATTGTCGAGGCTTTCATGGAGAGCGTAAAGGGTTCTTTGGAGAAGAAGAACAATGTGTATCTCCGAGGTTTCGGTAGTTTCATCGTTAAGACTCGTGCAACGAAAGTAGCTCGTAACATTTCGAAGAAGACCACACTCACGATCCCAGCTCACGACATCCCTGCATTCAAGCCAGCCAAAAGCTTTGCTGCAAAGGTGAAATAGGACGTAATAGCCCGAATACAAAAACGTTAACCAATTAATAATTTTACAACTATGCCAAACGGAAAGAAGCACAAGCGTCACAAGATGGCTACACACAAGCGTAAAAAGCGTTTGCGCAAGAATCGCCATAAGAAAAAGTAGTGTTCTTGTGAATGTACGGATAGGTAAAGCTAAAGGTGTAAAATCCTTTAGCTTTAACTATTTTTCGTAGGCGACTTTCGGGGGAAGTTCCCTTCGCGTATGCACAACCGCTGTTGCAATTGCACAGCGCGACGGCAAGGAGCGACAAAGAGATTGAGCGGATACTTTGTCCCGAAGGAAGAGAAGCCTGTTGTTAGAGTAAACTATGAATCGAGAATTAATCATCCATGTGACTTCGACCGAGATATCGATAGCTCTGGTTGAAGACAAGGTGCTGGTAGAGCTCAACAAAGAGCAGTGTCAGACCGGTTTCTCGGTGGGAGATATCTATCTGGGTAAGGTTCGCAAAATCATGCCCGGATTGAATGCGGCATTTGTCAATATCGGACATGAGAAGGATGCATTCATCCACTACCTTGACTTAGGCTCGCAGTTCACTTCGCTCAAAAAATTGGTCGCAGCACAGCAACCCGGTAAACGGGGCTTGCGACTGGAAGGACTGAAGTTGGAGCCGGCACTTGAAAAGACAGGAAAGATTGCTTCGCACTTGGAGGTGGGTCAAACCGTCATGGTGCAAGTTGCAAAGGAGGCAATCTCAACGAAAGGCCCTCGTTTGACCGCTGACATTTCGTTGGCAGGTCGAAACGTTGTACTGGTACCTTTCTCTTCTAAGGTATTTATTTCGCAGAAGATCCGTTCTGCAGAGGAGAAGAAGCGTTTGAAACGGATCGCTCAGGGCGTATTGCCCCAAAATTTTGGCGTAATCATTCGTACGGCGGCCACGAATGCGTCGGATGCAGATGTGGAACACGACATCCGTTCGCTGGTCGACAAGTGGAACAGTGCATTGCGCAACATCAAAGACTCGACAGCTCCGGCCCTCCTGCTCAGTGAGCTCAATCGGGCAAATACCATTATCCGCGACTCGCTAAATTCGTCGTTTTCGCAAATTACGGTCGACGATGAGGCGATGTATAGCGAGATACGCAACTACATCAAGGTGATTGCTCCTGAAAAGGAGAAGATTGTTCGCCTCTACAAGGGGACGGTCCCCATTTTCGATAATTTCGATATATCCAAACAGATTAAATCGTTGTTTGCCAAGTATGTCTCGTTGAAGCGAGGTGCATACCTCATCATCGAACATACCGAGGCAATGAATGTGATAGATGTCAATTCGGGAATTCGCATCAAGGGCGAGGATGACCAAGAGCAGACGGCGCTGGATGTGAATCTGGCGGCTGCGCACGAGATTGCACGGCAGTTGCGTCTGCGCGATTTGGGAGGTATCGTAATTATTGACTTCATCGATCTGCACAAGGCTGCCAATCGGCAGTTGCTCTACGACGAGATGACAAAACTGATGTCGACCGACAAGGCCAAACACACGGTGTTGCCACTGACCAAGTTCGGATTGATGCAAATCACGCGTCAGCGAGTGCGCCCTGTGGCTGTCGAAGAGGTGAAGGATGTTTGCCCGACGTGTGGAGGTACGGGCAAAATAGAACCTACCATTCTGTTGGATAAGAAGATAGAGAACAACATCTCGTATCTGGCCGGAGATCGCAAATACAAATACCTGACACTGAAGGTGAGCCCCTATGTGGCGGCATTTTTGCGACGTGGTGTGCTATCACAGCGGTTGCGGTGGATGTGGCGTTACAAGATATGGTTGCATATTGTGGAGGACCAAAGTGTCGGAATTGTCGATGCGCATCTCTTCAATAGGCAAAAGGAGCAACTATTGTAAATGAACTCAGCAGTGAATGGCAGATGATGTAGTGGAAACATCGTCGCCATTCATTGTTTTTTCGAAACATACCGAATGAGTAGTGCATCGGATAGTTTGTTGGCACGCTTTGCCGAAGCAAAGGCGTTGCAACGGATGTGCCAATTGTATAAGAAGAAAGGGTGTATGACCCTCCATCTCGAAGGGGTGGCGGGCAGTGCCCTTTCGGTCTATGCTGCCTCTCTGATTCGTCGAGTGGGGGGTGTACATACCTTCGTGGCCGAGGATAGGGATGCGGCAGCTTACTTGCTCAACGACCTCTATGCGTTGTTGGACGAGGAACGTGTGCTCTTTTTTCCTTCGTCGTACAAACGCTCGATAGCCTATGGGGCGGAGGACGCTCAAGGAGTTGTACAACGTACGGCAGTGTTGCATGCGTTGGATATCCAACCGACCCAAGGCGGCTATTTGGTGATATGCACTTATCCGGAGGCTATGGCCGAGCGTATCGTCTCTACCGCATCAATGCAAAAGGAGTCGATGTCTGTTCGCGTGGCCGACCATTTGCAACCCTCGGAGTTGGTGGAGTGGCTCGATGCACATGGTTTCACGCGTGTCGATTTCGTCTACGAACCCGGACAATATGCTGCACGAGGCAGTATCGTCGATGTGTTCTCTTATGTGGAGAGCATGCCCTATCGTGTTGACTTCTTTGACGAGGAGGTCGATTCGTTGCGTCGTTTCAACATCTCCAACCAG
>CAYUJP010000016.1:2401-3486 GCA_964445055.1 uncultured Alistipes sp. | reverse complement strand
TGGCGCTACATCGCATGATGGTGTTGCGCGATACCTTGGCAGAACGCCCTGCCACCGAGAAGGTCCTTTTCCAAACCACACCACAACCCCAATTCAACAAGAATTTCGAACTACTGGCCGATGACATTACTTCGGCGGCAGAGCAGGGTCGAAGCACGCTGTTGCTCTCGGAGAACAAAACGCAGATTGAGCGATTGCAGAATGTGTTTCACCAGATAGGACGCACTACGTTGCAGTTTCAACCTGTGCCACTTACGTTACATGAGGGCTTTGTCGACCATGCCATGCAAGTGCAATGTTACACCGATCATCAACTCTTTGACCGCTACCAACGTTATCGCATCAACGGAGAGATTCGTCGCGATGAGCAGATGACGGTGGCGGAACTGAACCAGTTGAAACCGGGCGACTATGTCGTACACATCGACCACGGTGTGGGACGTTTCGGAGGATTGGTTAAAATCAACGAGAACGGCAAGGTACATGAGGCCCTCAAGCTCATCTATCGCGATGGCGATGTGCTGTTTGTGAATGTACACTCGTTGCACCGTATCTCGCGCTACAAGAGTGGGGATGGCGAGCCGCCCAAGATACATAAGTTGGGCAGTGGCGCTTGGCAGAAGTTAAAGAGTGCCGCTAAGGCCGCTGTCAAAGATATCTCACGCGAACTGATTGCACTCTATGCCAAGCGAAAGGCCTCCAAAGGCTTTGCCTTCTCGGCCGATGGCTATCTGCAAAACGAGATGGAGGCCTCCTTCCGTTTTGAGGAGACTCCTGATCAGCAGGTGGCCATCGATGCTGTCAAGCGCGACATGGAGTCACCCGAACCAATGGATCGGTTGGTGTGCGGGGATGTAGGCTTCGGCAAGACGGAGGTGGCGATACGTGCCGCCTTCAAAGCAGCGTGCGATGGCAAGCAGACAGCCGTGTTGGTCCCTACAACCATCTTGGCATTGCAACACTATCGCTCCTTCATGGAGCGTTTGCGCGACTTCCCCGTGCGTGTGGAGTATCTGAACCGTACGCGCACAGCCAAAGATACACGGCAAATTTTACAGGAGTTGGCATCGGGAAAGATAGACATA
>CAYUJP010000016.1:0-2301 GCA_964445055.1 uncultured Alistipes sp. | reverse complement strand
CTGACACGCATGGCAGGACTCATCACACGACTCTGCCCCAAAGCACGAGTCGGTGTGGGGCACGGACGCATGCATGCCGATGAGCTGGAAAAACTCATCATGGATTTCATCTATGGCGAATTCGATGTGTTGGTGTCGACCACCATCATCGAGAATGGAATAGATATACCCAATGCCAACACCATCATTGTGAACGATGCACAAAACTACGGACTCAGCGATTTGCACCAGTTGCGTGGTCGTGTGGGACGGTCGGATAGAAAATCCTACTGCTACCTGCTCTCTCCCCCCGACGAGTTGTTGACCTCCGATTCGCGTCGCCGGTTGCGTGCCATCGAGGAGTTCTCCGATTTGGGCTCGGGATTCAACATCGCGATGCAAGATCTCGACATCAGAGGTGCGGGCAATCTCTTGGGCGCAGAGCAGAGCGGTTTTGTTGCCGACATTGGTTTTGAAACCTACCAAAAGATTCTACAAGAGGCTATTGCCGAGTTGCGTGCCGAAGGATTGGATGTGGCAGGATTGAGTGACCAAGAGCAGCAAGTTGTCGAGCATATGCACTTTGTCGAAGATGCCCGCATCGAGGTGGATTGCGAGGCGGAATTGCCGGATTCCTATGTCAGTCAGACCGCTGAGAAACTTCGTCTCTATCGCGAGTTGGATGGTATGCGCAGTGAGGAGGAGTTGCAACGTTTCGAGGCTCGATTGCAAGACCGCTTTGGCGCTTTGCCTCCGCAGGCACACGAGTTGCTCAATGTGGTACGTTTGCGTTGGGAGGCGATACGCTTGGGCATGGAGCGTGTGAAAGTGAAGAACGGATTGATGATTGTGCAGTTTGTTGGGGACGATGCTTCGCCATTCTACAAGAGCGAAGTCTTTGCCAATTTGTTGCGTAGTGTCACACAGCGTCCCGATAAATTTGTCCTCAAACAGCACAATAACCATTTGGCTATGTCCGTTAGAGGTGTAGCTGACGTCGCGGAGGCGTGGAAGACGTTAAAATCGTTGTAAAAGAGTTTAAGAGAGTGAATCTGATTGTCGATGTCGGCAATACGCTGATAAAGATAGCCGTGTTTGAACGGAACAAACAGGTCGAGAGGCGAACCTATGAGCAACTCGACGGTGTCGCGTTGGACGAGCTCTTGAAGGCATGGCCCGAAGTTGAACGTGCGATTGTGGGTTCGACGGGAGGCGAGGCGACCTACTATTGCGATTTGTTGCGAAGTCGGTCGATTGCTTGTATGGAGTTTACAGCTACCACACCTGTGCCCATAAAAAATACTTATCGAAGTCCGGCAACGTTGGGCGTCGATCGTTTGGCGGCAGCGGTGGGAGCTGTGGAGGTTGCTCCGGGGAAGAATGTGATGATTGTCGATTGTGGAACCGCGTTGACTGTCGATTTTGTGACAGCCGACGGTACCTATCGTGGAGGTGTAATCTCTCCGGGGATGCAGATGCGTTTTCGGGCATTGCACGACTTCACGGCACGTCTGCCCCTCTGCGCTGCAACCGATGTGGTTGAGCCTTACGGCGATACCACAACCTCGTGCATCGAGCAAGGTGTGATGAATGGAATGGCGTACGAAATAGAAGGGTACATGAAGCGCTTCGAACAAGAGAATCAGAAAACTTGTATTTTTTTTACGGGTGGTGCTGCAAATTTTTTTGAGAAACGAATTAAAAATGCGATATTTGCAGACTGTGAGCTTGTTTTTATAGGGCTGAATCGGATATTAGATTTTAACGCCGAATGCTAAAACAGATGATAGTAAGTAAGTTAACAAGATGCCTGGCTACCGTGGGGTTGCTGGGTATGTCGGTATCGGCGTTGGCCCAAACAAGCAGTATCAATGCTTTTTCGCCCTATTCGATGTATGGAATCGGTGAGTTGCAGACCCCCGGTGTGACGGCCATGCGTTCGATGGGTGGTGTCGGATTAGGTCTGCGGAGCACCATGCTGATTAATACACTGAATCCGGCGGCCTACAGTATGACTCCGCAACAGAGTTGTCTTTTCGACTTCGGTGCTGAAGCAACCAACTTCTACAACAAGCAGAACAGCTATTCGGGAAGTTCCGTAACCTCGGCGAAGACGAGCTACAACACGGTGAACATTCGAGATATCGCGCTTCAGCTTCCGCTTGCTCGTCATTTGGGATTGGGCTTTAGCTTGACACCCTACAGTAGCATCGGTTATCGTGTGACGGCCGATGACCAAACCGATGAGATGTGGGGAAATGTGGGTCGCGTGCAGTATGTCTATTCGGGCGAAGGCGACTTGACCGAGGTGAAGGTAGGACT
>CAYUJP010000015.1:0-19225 GCA_964445055.1 uncultured Alistipes sp. | reverse complement strand
TTGAGCCAATCGTCATTTAGGGTGCGCTTCTCCGTGGGTACCCACTGGCTGAATCGCGGGAAGAGGGTGAAGATGGAGAAGTGAAGATGCGAATCCGTATGCGCTGCATTGCCGGTGTTGCCAACCGTACCGATGACGCTGCTTTTTGTCACCAGGGCACCGATGTGTGTGTCGATTTCGTCCAGGTGAGCGTAGTAGTAGGCGCGTCCGTGTAGACCGACAATAGAGACGATGTTGCCCCCTATCTTGGTGCCGCGCTTAACGGCAAACACAATGCCGGCGCAGGCAGGGTGAACCGGCGTGCCGCGCTTTGCGAAGATATCGGCCCCGTGGTGGTGATGGTTGCCCCAGGGGCACCAAAAGGTTTGGGGATTGTAACTCAACGAGGTGGCTCCCTCCACCGGATTTTGAATCGACTGCGGAATCAGCAGGAGCAGGGCAAGAATTGCCAAGACCGAAAAAAAGATCTTCTTTTTCATGATTGTAGGGTGTTGTTAGGTTTGTTTTCCGGTCGTGCGGAACATTCGCACCGGTTAGACAAAGATAATCAAATTGTTGCATATGTTGTCCAAATGTACAACAAAATCTGCTTTTGCGCCTGACTTTTCGGGCGGTCGCGAGGCCGATACAACAAAAAGCGGAATGCCTCCTAATCGCGTGCGACACGGCGGGAGACGGTTGCGTCCCGGTCGTGTCGCACAAATCGAAAGGGTTGCCTGCCGAGGCAATCAGAGTTTGATGTCGTAGATTTGAATGACACCGCAGAGCCGTTCGGCCTCATCGGTGACAAGCAACGACGTAATCTTGTGGCGGGTGAGAATCTTCTCAGCCTCGATAAGCTTCTCGTTGGGCCCGATGTGTTTGGGGTTGCGGGTGAGGATATCTTGGGCTCGCAGGTCGATGAAGTCGGCACCTGCATGCTCCATGGCACGTCGTACATCGCCATCGGTGACAATGCCCTCGATGTGGTCGCCCGTGCAGACGACAATCAGCCCCAGGCCACAACGGCTGATGGTGTGAATCATATCCTTCATCGGGCAGTCGAGCGCGACAACGGGCAGGTTCTCGCGCCGCATGACATCGCCCACCGTGGCAAGCAATCGGCGTCCCAGGCTACCTCCGGGATGGAGTCGGGCAAAATCGATGCTTGTGAAGTTGCGCAACTTCATCAGCGCCACGGCAAGAGCATCGCCCATGGCAATCTGTGCGGTGGTCGAGGTGGTGGGGGCCAGGTGCAGGATGCACGCCTCGTGGTCGACCGATACATCGAGATGGATGTCCGAGTGGGTTGCCAACGTCGATTGCGGGTTGCCCGTCATGGAGATGAGCCGGTTGCCGTTGTTGTGTATGAAGGGGACAATCTTGAGCACTTCGTCGGTCTCGCCCGAGTAGGAGATGGCCAGCAGCACATCCTCTTTGGAAATCATGCCCAAGTCGCCATGAAATGCCTCGCCCGGGTGAAGGTAGAAACTGGGGGTACCGGTGGAGGCAAAGGTTGCCGCCATCTTGCGACCGATGAGTCCCGATTTCCCCATGCCGGTGATGATGAGTTTGCCGCGACTCTCCAAAATGAGGTTCACCGCCTGCACAAAGTGGTCGTCGAGCGAGTGCTCCAGTTTGGTGAGTGCTTCGGCCTCGGTGCGTATGGCTTCGCGTGCTACTTGCAGAATCTCCTCGGGTTGTGTGTTCATGATAATAACGATTTGATGACCCCTGAGAGGTCGCATAGGTTCAACATATTGGGACCGTCGCTCAGCGCGTGGTCGGGGTCGGGGTGTACCTCGAAGAAGTAACCCGTGGCACCAAAGGCTTTGGCGGCAAGTGCCATGGCGGGGACAAACTCGCGGTTGCCGCCGGTCTTGCCTCCTGCGGCTCCCGGGCGTTGCACCGAGTGGGTGCAGTCCATCACCACCGTTGCGGCAATCTTGCGCATGTCGGGGATGTTGCGGAAGTCGACCACCAAGTTGTTATAGCCGAAGGTGTTGCCTCGCTCGGTGAGCCAAATCTCCTTGGCACCCGCCTCGCGAGCCTTCTCGTAGGGATAGCGCATATCTTCGCCCGAGAGGAACTGCGCCTTCTTGATGTTGACAATGCGTCCGGTGTGTGCCGCTGCGACCAACAAATCGGTCTGCCGACAGAGAAAGGCGGGAATCTGTATAACATCGACCACCTCGCCCACCGGGGCTGCTTGCCACGACTCGTGGATGTCGGTGAGCAGGCGCAATCCCCACTTTGTGCGGACGTCGGCAAGGAGTTGCAACCCTTTGTCGATGCCTACCCCTCGGTAGGAGTGTATGGAGGTGCGGTTGGCCTTGTCAAACGAGGCTTTGAAGATGATATCGACCCCCAACTGCCGATTGATTTCGACCAACCGGGCGGCCACGGTGTCGAGCAACTCGGCCGACTCGATGACGCAGGGACCTGCTATAAATGTAGCTTCCATACTCCGATTACTTCGCTAAGTGGGTTTGCAGAAAACGCTCGGCACGCGCCAAATCTTCGGGAGTGTCGATGCCCACCGTCTCGATGTCGGTGACAGCCACCCCGATATGATAGCCATGCTCAATCCAGCGCAGTTGCTCAAGCGACTCGGCCACTTCGAGCGACGATGGCGACAACGAGGTCACTTGCTGCAACACCGAACGGCGAAAGGCATACATGCCGATGTGCTTGTAGAAGGTATGACGTGTGAGCCACTCCTCGCGAGGTACGCCTCGCAGGTAGGGAATGACCGAACGGGAGAAGTAGATGGCCTGACCCTGCGCATCGACCACCACCTTGGGACTATTGGGGTTCTCCAGTGCTGCCAAGCCATCGCCGGGAGCAAAGGGCTTCACCAAGGTGGCGATGTCGACCCGCTCATCGTCGAAACAGTGTGCAATGGCTTGCAACTGCTGTGTTGCGATGAAGGGCTCGTCGCCCTGTACATTGACCACCACATCGGCTGTGGAGCCCAACTTCTCGACCGCCTCCCAACAACGGTCGGTGCCGCTGCGGTGGGTGGTGGAGGTCATGACGGCACGTCCGCCGAACGACTCCACGGCACGATAGATGCGCTCGTCGTCGGTGGCAACCGCTGCATCGGTGAAGAGGGTGGTCACCTGTTTCCATACACGCTCGATGACGGGTTCGCCCCCCAACATAGCCAACGGCTTGCCCGGGAAACGTGTCGAAGCGTAGCGTGCAGGTATGATTGCTAAATAGTTCATGTGTGCAACATTTTGAACATCGGGCGTCGCATGCGGTGTCAACGGCTTGCGACGCCCGATGAGGGGTTAGCTTATTGTTGCGGAGCTTCGAGTGCCAACTGCAAAACTTCGTCGTTGGTGCGCACGTAGTGGAACTCAAGTCCTGCAATATATTCGGCTTTAATCTCCTCGATATCCTTGCGGTTCTCCTCCGAGAGGATGAGGGTGGTGATGCCGGCACGCTTTGCTGCTAAAATCTTCTCCTTGATGCCTCCCACGGGGGTTACACGTCCTCGCAACGTGGTCTCGCCGGTCATGGCGATGCGCTCCTTGACGCGCCGTCCGGTGTAGGTCGAGACAATCGATGTGACCATGGTGATACCTGCCGAAGGACCATCCTTCGGAATCGCACCTTCGGGGACGTGGATGTTGAGGTCCTGCTTCTCGAAGAGCTCGGCATCGATGCCTAACGCCTTGTGGTGAGCCTTCACCCACTCAAAGGCGATGGTGGCCGACTCCTTCATGACATCGCCCAAGTTGCCCGTGAGGCTCAGATGACCCTTGCCGGGGGTGAGCAACGACTCGATGTAGAGAATATCGCCCCCCACCTCGGTCCATGCCAAACCGGTGACGACACCGACCAATCCGCTGATGTCGTACCGCTCGTTGAGGAAGCGAGGCTTGCCCAAAATCTGCTCGACATCGTCGGCAGTGAGTTCTGTCGGGAAACTCTCGTCGGAGGCAATCTGCTTGGCTCGGTGGCGGGCAATCTTGGCAATCGTCTTGTCGAGTGCACGCACACCCGATTCGCGTGTGTAGCCTGCAATAATCGATTCGATGACCTCGTTCGAAAGAGCAAGTTTGTCGGCATCGATGCCATGAGCCTCCTGCTGCTTGCGCAACAGATGTTCGGAGGCAATCTGCACCTTCTCCTCAAGCAGGTAGCCGGGGATGTTAATCATCTCCATACGGTCGCGCAGAGCGGGGTTGATGTTGGCAATGTTGTTGGCCGTAGCGATGAAGAGTACCTTCGACAGGTCGTACTCCGTATCGAGGTAGTTATCGTGAAAAGTAGTGTTCTGCTCGGGGTCCAGCACCTCCAACAGCGCACTCGAAGGGTCGCCGTGGTTGGATACGGTGATTTTGTCGACCTCATCGAGGATGATGACGGGGTTGGACGAGCCACAACGTTTGATGGTCTGGATGATACGGCCCGGCATGGCACCGATGTAGGTGCGTCGGTGTCCGCGTATCTCCGCCTCGTCGTGCAGACCGCCCAAGGCGATGCGCCCGAATTTGCGTCCCAAAGCGGTGGCTACAGATTTACCCAACGAGGTCTTGCCGACACCCGGAGGGCCATAGAGACAGAGAATGGGCGATTTGAGGTCGCCTTTGAGCTTGATGACGGCAAGGTGCTCGATGAGACGCTCCTTCACCTCGTCCAACCCGAAATGGTCGTGGTCGAGTTGCTCGCGTGCAGCCTTCAAATCGAGGTTGTCCTTGGTGCAGTTGCGCCACGGGAGTTCGAGCATCAGTTGCAGATAGGTCATCTGCACCGAATATTCGGCCACCGCAGGGTTGAGTCGTTCCACCTTCTGCAACTCCTTCTCAAAGAGCGTGGCAATCTCGTCGGGCCAGTTCATCTTCTTCGCCTTCTCGCGCATCTCGTCGATTTCGGCATCGGAACCGTCGCCCAACTCCTCCTGAATGGTGCGCATCTGCTGTTGCAGGTAGTAGTCGCGCTGTTGCTTGTCAATCTCCTGCTTTACCTTCTCCTGAATCTCATTCTTCAGCTCCAACAGTTGTTGGTCGCGAATGAGTATCTCCAACAGTTTGCGGGCACGAGCCAACAATCCGGGTGCTTCGAGCAGGGTCTGCCGATCCTCATCGGAGAGTTCGAGGTTGGTACATACGAAGTTGATGATGCCCCTTCGGGAGTCGATGTTCTTGATGGCAAAGACGGCCTCCTTGGGCATGTTCGACGAGATGTTGATGATGTTGATGGCGACATCCTTGATGGAGTCGACCAACGCATTGAACTCGGCGTTCTTCTCATCGGGAGCGGCATCTTTCAGCGGAGTCACCGTAGCTTGCAGATAGGGCTCCGAGGTGACGTAGTCGACAATCTCGACCTTCTCCAATCCGTTGAGTATCACAGTGAGATTGCCGTTGGGCATCTCAAGAATCTTCATGATGCGAGCAGCGGTGCCGATGCGATACATATCCTCGGCTTTGGGCTCCTCCACCTCGCTGTCGCGTTGCAACACAGCGGCAAGCAACCCACCGCGTGAGTTGGTGTCGCGTACAAGCGTCATGCTACGAGCACGCCCTACGGTCACAGGGGTGATAGCTCCGGGAAAGAGTACAGAGCTACGCAGCGTGAGCACGGGAAGCACCTCCGGCACAGAGACCTCTTCGATGGTGTCGTCATCGCCGGCGACGATGGGAATGACGCGATGATTTCCATCGAGGATTTCGGGTGCAAGTTCCAGTTCGTTGAGTTCGGTATTATTTTTTTTTCTCATATCAGTCGCTATTTCAACTGCAAAGATAACGCTTTTTTACAAATATTGCTTTCGCGCGCGAGAATAGCTTATACACAACTTATCAACACGATTTGTGCCGCAATCGCTCTGTGGTGTCGATGTGGAGCACATCGCAGGGGACCGCAGACGACCTGAGTCGGCAACCGGCTCGCTGAGTAAATGGGTCGGTGGTGTGTGCAACAAGAAGAGTCAGCGTGCGATGCGCAGGGCAAAGTGCAGACGAAAGGGTGCGAAAAACCGAATTATTCACGGAAAAAATTATAACTTTGCACCTTGCCGGATGAAGCGACCGTAGCGAGCCGACTCGGCACCCGATGTCGAAGGGTTGCTACACTCGTGTGGCGCTCTTGGAAACGAAAAAGAACAAAAACACAGATATATGCAGATTGCAGATAAGTATGCTCCGCAACAAATCGAGCAGAAATGGTACGATTACTGGGAACAGCACAAACTGTTTCACTCCGAGCCTGACACACGTGAACCCTACACCATTGTCATCCCACCCCCCAACGTAACGGGTATGTTGCACATGGGACACATGCTCAACAACACGTTGCAGGATGTGTTGGTGCGTCGTGCCCGTATGCAGGGCAAAAACGCCTGCTGGGTACCGGGCATGGACCACGCTTCGATTGCTACCGAGGCCAAGGTGGTGGCTCGGCTCAAGGAGCGTGGCATCGAGAAGTCGTCGCTCACCCGCGAGGAGTTTCTGAAGTATGCATGGGAGTGGAAAGAGCAATATGGCGGTGTCATCCTCAAGCAGTTGCGCAAGTTGGGTGCTTCGTGCGATTGGGACCGCACCTGCTTCACCATGGACGATGTGCGCACCGAGGGGGTCATCAAGGTATTCTGCGACCTCTATCGCAAGGGACGCATCTACCGCGGTGTGCGCATGGTCAATTGGGACCCTGCAGCCAAGACCGCACTCTCCGACGAGGAGGTGGTCTTCAAAGAGTCGCACGGCAAACTCTACTATCTGCGCTATCAGGTGGAGGGGAGCGACAACTACCTTGTGGTGGCTACCACACGTCCCGAAACCATATTGGGCGATACGGCACTCTGTGTGAATCCCGACGACGAGCGTTACAAGGGATTGCCTGCCGATGCTCGTGTGATTGTGCCGTTGGTCGGACGTTCGATTCCGGTGATACGCGACAGCTATGTGGATATCGAGTTCGGAACGGGAGCCTTGAAGGTCACCCCTGCACACGATGTAAACGACTACATGCTGGGCGAGAAATATGGACTGGAGACCATCGACATCTTCAACGACGATGGCACCATCAACGACAAGGTGGGACTCTACGTAGGCATGGACCGTTTTGAGTTGCGTCGTGTGATTGAGACCGACCTGCGCGAGGCCAACCTGCTGGAGAAGACCGAGGACTACACCAACAACGTCGGTTACTCGGAGCGTACGGGTGTGGCCATCGAACCGAAATTGTCGATGCAGTGGTTCCTCTCGATGGAGGAACTTGCCCGTCCGGCAACCAAGGCGGTGCTGGAGGATGTCATCCGATTTGTCCCCGAGAAGTACAAAAATATCTACCGTCACTGGATGGACAACATCAAGGATTGGTGCATATCGCGCCAATTGTGGTGGGGCCAACGCATCCCGGCATACTACCTTCCCAAAGGAGGTTATGTCGTAGCGGAGACGTTGGATGAGGCGTTGCGGTTGGCACGCGAGAAGTCGGGCGATGCCTCGTTGCAGGCATCGGATTTGCGTCAGGACGACGATGTACTGGATACATGGTTCTCGTCGTGGCTGTGGCCCATCTCGGTGTTCGATGGCATTCGCAACCCCGACAATGCGGAAATCAACTACTACTATCCGACCAACGACTTGGTGACGGGTCCCGATATCATCTTCTTCTGGGTGGCCCGCATGATTATGGCAGGGTATGAGTATCGCGGAACAAAGCCCTTCGGCAACGTCTACTTCACGGGTATTGTGCGCGACAAAATCGGACGCAAGATGTCGAAGCAGTTGGGCAACTCTCCCGACCCGCTCGACCTGATTGCCAAGTATGGTGCCGATGGTATGCGTGTGGCCATGTTGCTCTCCTCGTCGGCAGGCAACGATGTGATGTTCGACGAGGCTCTCTGTGAGCAGGGTCGCAACTTCGCCAACAAAATCTGGAACGCCTACCGCTTGGTGGGAGGCTGGTCGGTAGATGCCGCAGCCGTGCCTTCGCAGAACAATCGGCAGGCAGGCGAGTGGTTCCGTCAAACACTCCGACAGGCGGTGAACGACCTGGAGGAGGATTTCCGCACATACCGCATCTCCGAGGCCTTCATGCGACTCTACAAACTCTTCTGGGACGACTTCAGCGGTTGGTACCTGGAGATGATTAAACCGGCCTACCAGGCACCCATCGATGGGGCTACCTTGCAGGAGGCCAAGTCGTTCTTCGACGATTTGTTGCGTCTGCTGCACCCCTTCATGCCCTTTGTGACAGAGGAGATTTGGCAAGACCTGATGCCGCGTTCGGAGGGCGAATCCATCATGTTGGCACAACAGCCCGCAGGAGGTGTGGCCGTGGATACGACCCTACTCAACCGTTTCGAACTGGTGAAGGAGATCATCACGGCGTTGCGCAACGTGCGTAAGCAGAAGAATCTGCCTCAGCGCGAGAGCCTGACACTGAAGGTGATTGTCGATGAGAACTATCCGCAGGAGTTTGCTCCGATTCTCTATAAGATGGGCAACCTCTCGGCCATTGAACCGGTGCAGGAGAAAGATACGTTGGCAAGTGCGTTCATTGTGAAGACCACCCAATATTTCGTACCGCTGGGCGACCGCATCGACAGCGAGGCTGAGAAGGCCAAGTTGGAGGCCGATTTGACCTACTACGAAGGGTTCTTGCGTAGCGTGGAGAAGAAACTCTCGAACGAACGTTTTGTGCAGTCGGCTCCCGAAGCCGTGGTAGCCAAGGAGCGTGCCAAGAAGTCGGATGCCGAGGCAAAGATTGCAGCGATTCGCGACCAATTGCAGGCTTTGAAGTAGCGCATGGCCTCTGTCACAATCTACACCGACGGCTCATCGTTGGGCAACCCGGGGCCCGGAGGATTTGGCGCTGTGTTGCTGAGCGGCCCTCACCGCAAGGAGTTGTCGGCGGGGTTTCGTCGCACGACAAACAACCGCATGGAGTTGATGGCTGTGTGTGTGGCTCTGGAGTGTCTGAAACGTCCCGATTGCGAGGTGACCATCTTCTCCGACTCCAAATATGTGGTCGATGCAGTGACCAAAGGCTGGGTGTTTGGATGGGAACGCAAGGGGTTCGACGGAAAGAAAAACCCCGATTTGTGGCAACGTTTTCTGCGCATCTACCGACAACATCGGGTGCGTTTTGTCTGGGTGAAGGGTCATGCCGACACCGTGGAGAACAACCGTTGCGACCAACTGGCGGTAGCGGCCGCCTCGGGGAGCATGTTGGCCGACGATGTAGGCTTTTGCGAGTAGCTTCAATACCTTGAAATAGCAGAGGGGCGGAAAATCTTATCGATTCTCCGCCCCTCTACGATTTGTGTAACCAACGGTTAGCCAATCAGCTCGGTGTACTGCTCGGGAGTGAGCAATGCCTCGTACTGCGAGGGGTCGCTGATGCGAACCTTCACCATCCAACCCTCGCCATAGGGGTCCTTATTCACCAACGAGGGGTCGGCATCGACAGCGGCATTGAACTCCTCGACCTCGCCCGACATGGGCAAAAAGGCATCGGATACGGTCTTGACCGCTTCGATGGAGCCGAATACCTCACCGGCAGCAACCTGCTCGCCCACGGTGGGTACATCGACAAAGACGATATCGCCCAACTGGCTCTGTGCAAAGTCGGTGATGCCGACATAAGCCACATCTCCCTCCAAACGACACCACTCGTGGTCGTTGGAGTATCTCAAATTCGAAGGTACATTCATATCTACTCTATGTTTTTATGTGATTTTATGCTACGCAAAAGCTAAACAGCCGAACAAAGTTACATCTAATTTTCACATTCCCGATGTAAGTGACGATTTTTTTATCACAAATTCAATCTCCTTGAACAGATAGCTGCCTACCTCTGCATTGGGATGTTCGACCTGTAAGGCGCCTGAGTCGGCCACACCGCGGATAATCCCGTCGAACTCGGTGCCGTCGGCCAATCGAAATCGTTGCACCCGATGCAATCGATAGAGATGTGCCTGATAGTCGGCCGTAAGCGTGGCATAATCGCCTTGCTCCAGCAGGGCATAACGTCGGGCAAGTTGCTCCAAAAACCGATGGAGAACCTCTTGTCGGTCGTAGGAGAGTCCCGTCTCGACACGCATCGAGGTAGGGTTGGGCAACGATGGGTCGAAGTGTTGTTGGCAGACATTGATGCCCACACCCACTCGTGTGCGACTGAGATGCTCGCCCTGGAGGTTGTGTTCGATGAGAATGCCCACCAACTTACGATTGGCGACATAGATGTCGTTGGTCCACTTGATGCGGGTGTCGATGCGATAGCTGCAAAAGGTGTCGACAAGAGCCAACGCCACAGCCTCGGATAGGTAGAACTGCTTCCCCACAGGCAGAAACGTAGGACAGAGTACCACGGTGAAGAGCAGATTCTCCCCTTCGGGACTCAGCCACGTGTGGCCTCGCTGTCCTCGTCCGGCAGTTTGTCGCTCTGCCCAAATCACATCGCCATGCACGTAGCACGAGGCTTGTGCCTCGTCGTTGGTCGATGTAGTCTCCTGCAATCGATAAACCATACCGCAACGTGAGTGGGGTTATACGGCAACTCCGAAGTCGCGCAAGGCATCGTTCAACGAAGTCTTCTTGTCGGTAGACTCCTTGCGTTGTCCGATGATGAGCGCACAAGCGACATGATACTCACCGGCAGGGAATTGCTTGGTGTAGCTACCCGGCACAACCACCGAACGTGCAGGAACATAGCCGCGATACTCGACCGGCTCTGCACCGGTGACATCGATGATGTGGGTCGAAGCGGTGATGACGGTGTTGGAGCCTAAGACCGCTTCGCGACAGATGTGAGCCCCCTCGACAACAATGGCACGCGAGCCGATGAAACAGTTATCCTCGATGATGACGGGAGCCGCCTGTACGGGCTCCAACACACCCCCGATGCCGACACCTCCCGAGAGATGTACGTGACGTCCGATTTGGGCACACGAACCTACGGTAGCCCACGTGTCGACCATGGTCCCCTCACCGACATAAGCACCGATGTTCACATACGAAGGCATCAGTATGGCACCTCGTGCGATGTAGGCTCCATAGCGTGCCACAGCCTGAGGTACCACGCGAATGCCCAATTGCTCGTAGTCGTGTTTCAACTCCATCTTGTCGTACCACTCCAATTCGCCCCCTTGCATGGTGCGCATGGGCTGTATGGGGAAGTAGAGGATGATGGCCTTCTTGACCCATTCGTTCACCTGCCAGAGGCTCTTCTCAAGGTCGGTAGGGGTTGCTACGCGCAACACCCCCTTGTCGACCAACTCAACGGTCTGACGTATTGCCTCTTGAGTGGAGGCTTGTTGCAGCAGGCTTCGGTCGTTCCACGCCTGCTCTATCTCGTTTTTGAGTGTCTCGTACATAGATTCTAATCTTGCTTTTCAAGTGTCGAAGTTACACAAAATCTTTGAACTTTTCCTATCTTTGCCGCATAATTCGGTTGCGTCGCGGGAGGACGAGGAGACCTTGGCGACGGAACCTGTTTCAAAAAAAGCAATGATGATGAAACGACCTTTGACAAAAGGGCTGGTAGCCGTGGCTACGGTCGTCGTTGTCGCAGCGTGCAACAACACCATGAAGATAAAACATCAACCCTATCCCGACACACGGCAGGATACGACCGTTGTCGACGACTATTTTGGTCAGCGTGTTGCTGACCCCTACCGCTGGTTGGAGGACGACAACTCGTCGGAGACGGCAGCGTGGGTGACGGCACAAAATGCAGTCACGCACGACTACATCGACCGCCTGCCTGCCCGTTCCGACATCGAGACGCGTCTGACACAACTCTATAACTACCCCAAGCAGTGGGCACTCAAACGTCACGGCGACTATTACTACTACTTCCGCAACGATGGGTTGCAGAATCAAGCCGCCTTGTGGCGCAAACGCTCGCCGGAGGCCGAAGGAGAGCTCTTCTTCGACCCCAACACCCTCTCGACCGAGGGTACGGCGGCCATCATCAGCATCGACTTCTCGCACGACGGACGGTGGTGCGCCTATGCTGTGGCACAGTCGGGTTCTGACTGGGTCACCATCCGTGTATTGGACACCGAGACACGGCAACATACCACCGACAGCATTGCGTGGGTGAAGTTCTCGGGTGCCAGCTGGGCGGCCGATTCGCAGGGATTCTACTACAGTGCCTACGATGCTCCCGCCACAAGCACCTACTCCTCGAAGAACGAGATGCAACGTGTCTTCTACCATCGGTTGGGCGACACGCAAAGCAACGACCGACTCATCTATCAGGACCCCGCTCATCCGTTGCGCTACTTCAGCGGTGACGAGAGTCGCGATGGACGTTGGCTCTTTATCTACTCGTCGGAGGGAACCTCCGGAAGCGAGATACGCTATCGTGCCACCTCGCAACAAGAGTTTCGTACGTTGCTTCCGGGATTCGACTACGACTATGCAGCCGTCACCTGTCGCGACGATAAACTCTATGTGCTGACCAACGAGGGCGCTCCCAACTACCGCTTGGCATACATCGATTTGCTCCACCCCGCAGGGTTGCAGACCGTCATTGCCGAGCACCCCGACTACCTGTTGGAGTCGGTGACTACGGGAGGCGGCTACTTGTGGGCAACCTACCTGCAAGATGCACAAAATCGCGTCTACTGCTACGACTGCAACGGACGGCAGGTGAGTGAGGTGCCCATGCCGGAGATTGGGGCAGTCGACTCCTTTGCTTGCGAAGACGACGATACCGCTATCTACTTCACCTTGAACACCTACACATCGCCGGTGTCGGTCTACCGCTACGACATTGCCACCCGGCAGACCTCGCCGTACTATACACCGGAGGTGCCTTTCGATCCGGAGGCATACACCACCGAGCAACTCTTCTTCACCTCGACAGACGGTCAGCGTGTGCCCATGTTTGTGTCGTATCGCAAGGGGATGAAACTCAACGGCAAGAATCCGTGCTACCTCTACGGCTATGGCGGGTTCCAGATAAGTCTCACACCTGCATTCCGTCCCGAATATCTTCTCTTCATGGAGCAAGGGGGTGTGGTTGTGAATGTCAATCTGCGCGGTGGATTGGAGTATGGCGAAAAGTGGCACCAAGCGGGTATGTTGGACAACAAACAGCAGGTGTTTGACGACTTTATCGCCGCTGCGGAGTACCTCATCGCCGAAGGATATACATCGAGCGAGAAGTTGGCGATTGCCGGTGGCTCCAATGGAGGCCTGTTGGTGGGTGCCTGCGAAGTGCAACGTCCCGACCTCTATGCAGTGTGTCTGCCTGCGGTAGGGGTGATGGATATGTTGCGTTACCACCTCTTCACCATCGGTTGGGGTTGGGCTACGGAGTATGGAACAAGTGCCGACGAGCATCAGTTCAAGACACTCTATGCCTACTCGCCGCTCCACAACATCCGCAAAGGTGAACACTACCCGGCAACGCTGGTTACAACGGGCGACCACGACGACCGCGTGGTGCCGGCTCACTCCTTCAAATTTGCAGCGACCTTGCAACAGGCACAAGCAGGCGATGCTCCAATCTTGATTCGCATCGAACAAAATGCAGGCCATGGAGCCGGCAAACCCTTGGCAAAACGAATTGCCGAGTCGGCCGATTGCTACGCCTTCCTCTTCTATCATACCCACACATCGTATCATCCTATAGAGTAACGATTGTCATGAAAGTCTACAAGTTTGGCGGTGCCTCCGTCCGCAATGCCGATGGGGTGCGCAATTTACGAAACATCATATCCGATGAGCAACATCTGTTCATCATCGTGTCGGCGATGGGTAAGACCACCAATGCGTTGGAGCGGGTGTTCGGTGCCTTTCAGCAGGCAAATCAGCAACAAGCCGTCTCGGAAATCGAGCAGTTGCGCGAGTACCATGCCTCCATCATTCACGACCTGTGGCATGGTCCCAAGCAACTCGATGCTGTGGAGACCCTGTTTGGCGAGTTGGAGCGGATTGTGCGCGAACAACACTATCAGGCGTGTGATGCCGAGTTGTGGTACGACACCATTGTGGCGTATGGCGAGTTGCTGTCGACAACCATCGTATCGAATTACCTCGCTTCGGCAGGGGTTGCCAATCGGTGGATTGACATGCGCAAGTGTTTCGTGACGCAGCAACGTCACAAGGATGCCTCTGTGGATATCGAGGCATCGTCGCCCCTGTTGCGTCAAGCAACCACCGCTTGTACGGAGACGGTCTTCGTGGGACAGGGATTCATCGGCGCAGCACCCGACGGCACCACCACCACGCTGGGACGCGAAGGGTCCGACTATTCGGCTGCTGTGGTTGCCAACATCTTGGGGGCCGAGTCGATGTCGGTGTGGAAAGATGTGGACGGCATACTCAATGCCGACCCTAAGATATTCCCCGATGCCGTGCAGATTCAGGAGCTGAACTACCTCGACACCATCGAGTTGGCATACAGTGGTGCACAAATCATCCACCCCAAGACCATCAAGCCTCTGCAAAACAAGAACATACCGCTCTACGTGCGACCCTTTGGCGACAAGCGCAAGCCGGGCACGGTCATCCGAGGAGCCTCTGCTCCGGTGACGGTTCCGATACTCATCCTCAAGAAGGACCAAGTATTTCTGACCATCCGTCCGCGCGATTTTTCGTTTGTTCTGGAGGAGAAGTTTGCCAAGATATTCTCGCTGCTCGAGCGTTTTCGCATAAAGACCAATCTGATACACAACTCGGCAGTCAACTTGGGACTTTGTGTCGACAACTCGTGGCACATCGACGAGGCGGTGTCGGAGTTGCGCGAGGAGGGTTTCGATGTGCTGAAAATCTCGGACATGGAGTTGCTGACCATACGAGGCTACACCGACGAACTGCTGATGAAGTATGGCTACACTCCGAAGGTCTTTGTGCGGCAAACCACACAATCGACTGCGCGCATTGTCCGCAAGAAGTAGCCTCCACACTTTGTATCATGCTCACCCGGTGAGCCTAACCACGCTAAGTAAGCATGTCGTTTTATCGTTTTTCGACCTATAAGGAACACTATCGAGCCAACCTAAAGTTGGCTCTTCCTGTCGTGTTGTCGCAGGTGGGTCAGATTTTGGTCCAGTTTGCCGACAACGCTATGGTAGGTCGTTATGGGGGCGATGACCCTCTGCCATTGGCGGCCGTGTCGTTCGGAGGGTCGGTGTTTTTTATCCTCTTCATCACGGGACTGGGTATCGCGCAGGGGTTGACGCCGTTGGTTGGCGAGCAGTTTGCACGAGGCGAACAGCGGGCTGTGACAACATTATTCAAAAACAGCGTGTTGCTCTACACTCTGTTGGGTATCGCGATAGCACTTGTGCAATTGGCAATCATCCCGCTGATGTACCACATGGGCCAACCTCGCGAGGTGGTCGACCAAGCCGTTCCCTACTATCGGTTGCTGGTGCTCAGCATGCCGCCTACCATGCTCTTCTTCGCCTTCAAACAGTTTTTAGAGGGGGTAGGCGACACGGTGACCACCATGATCATCGTATTGACGTGCAATTTGGCAAATATTCTGCTCAACTGGGTGTTTATCTATGGCCATTGGGGTGCTGCGGCTTGGGGAGCTACCGGTGCCGGCATCGCTACGTTGCTTGCGCGTGTGGCGATGCCTGTGGCGGCTATCCTCTACTTCTACCGCCATCGTCGGTTGCACCGCTATGTGGAGTTGCTTCCACACGTCTCTATCTCAAAGCAGGTGCTACGACGCCTCGTGGCAATGGGAATACCCATATCGGGTCAGATGTTCTTGGAGTCGTCGGCCTTCGTGATGACCAGCATCATGATGGGGTGGTTCGATGCGGTGGCTATCGGAGCCAATCAGATAGCCCTGACCATGGGCAATGTAGCCTTTATGATTGTTACCGCCATTGGCACGGCAACGACCATACGCATCTCACACTGCTATGGCGCACGTAGCTTCACCCGGATGCGTCATGCCGCACATGCAGGGTTGCATATCGTTGTTGCGTGGAATCTGATAGCCGCGATTAGCTTCATCCTGTTGCGTCACACCATCCCGTTGCTCTTCACCTCCAATGCACAGATGGTGGCACTCACCTCGTCGTTGTTGGTCGTGGTGGCACTCTACCAACTCTCCGATGGGCTGCAAAATGTGTCGTTGGGTATTTTGCGCGGGGTGCAGGATGTGCGTGTGATTCTACCTCTGGCAACGATGGCCTATTGGATTCTGAATATTCCGGTGGGCTATGTGTGCGGTTTTGTTTGGGGCATGGGAGCCGTAGGATTGTATGTCGGCTATGTTGTCGGGCTGACGGTGGCTGCTTTGCTCTATCTGTTGCGGGTACACCGCGATTTGCAACACAATCACGCCTCGTCCGACGACGATGACGCGTGATGTTGCTCGGCAAGGTACTGCATGACATTGGCCTGAATATGGCTCAACCCACTGCGCGAAAGAGGCGTAGCGGCAAAGGTGTCGCGAAACTCCTGCTCACTCAACCCAAGCCAGCGGGTTGCAGGATACTCACCGGGCGATAGCACCGGGTCGAAACACGAAGCACCGTGTTGTGGGGTGAGCCGATTGTGGGGACAACAACTTTGGCACGCATCGCATCCGAAAATCCAACCGTGCAACGCAACCTCATGGGATGCTCCCCGCTCGATGGTCCGGCAGGAGATGCACCGACGGGCATCGATGGCACGGTCCTCTCCGATGGCGTGGTTGGGACACGTGTCGATGCATCGACGGCATGCTCCGCATCCATAACCTTGCAACGGGACATCGTAGCGGTCGCACGGAAGATTTACCACCAGCTCACCCAACACCACGAACGTACCATATTGGGGTGTCACCAGTAGGGATTGCCGACCAATCCACCCTAACCCCGCTTGCACGGCCCACTGCTTCTCCGATAGGGGGGCCGAGTCGACAAAGGCACGCCCCGACAGCGTTGGCGCATCGGCTTTCAACCGCTGAAACAACTGCGACAACCGCTCTTTGAGCGTGAGGTGGTAGTCGCGATTGAGTGCATAGGAGGCTATCTTCGGAAGGGTGGAGTCGGGATATCCGCAACTCCACGAGTTTTTGTAGTTGATGGCGCACACCACAAGAGTAGTCGCCCCCTCGACAAGTTGACGCACATCGAATCGTTTCTCGATGTTACGTTCGAGGTACCCCAACGAGGCGTGACGGCCGTCTGCCAACCAATGTCGAAAAAACGACTCTTGTTGCTCCAAGCGGTTGCATGGAGCAATGCCACATAGGTCAAAACCTACTTCCGAGGCATATTCGTGAATCTGACGATAGGTGAGCATCTTGATATTTTGGTCAAAAGTACTATTTTTTAGGTAAAAGTTCGTACATTTGCCACCGACCTTTGCTCGTCCGGTCTGATTTGACGAGGCGCTTGTTGCAAAAGCAGCTCCGAAGAATGGCCGGGAATAGAGGGGTCCGCAATAGGTTGCAAGTGGGCGTATATCGTGTAGTTACGCCGTAGGCAACGAGGTGGGTCCAATGATACCTGCCTGACAACTTGAGTATGAATTTAACGGGATTTGACTTAAAATCCCACTACGTTGATTTATGGAGATTAAAACACTCTACGAGTTGCTTCAACAGGGTGTGAAGAGTTTTACCTCTCGCATCGCTTTTGAAATGCTCAATGGTGAGAAAGTTTCCTTCGATGAGGTTGGCGCACGCGCGACAAAGGTTCAGGAAATTTTGGTGAGTGCCGGATTGAAACCCGGCGATAAGGTGGCTCTTCTGAGTAGCAGTATGCCCAACTGGGGAGTCTGCTATATGGCTGTCACCGCGGCGGGCATGGTGGTTGTGCCGATTCTGCCCGATTTTGCAGGTCATGAGTTGGATAAGATCATCGCCCACTCAGAGTCTAAGGCACTGCTCGTATCCGATAAACTATTCTCAAAACTATCGAAGCAGACCATCGAATCGCTCAATGTCGTGGTCCGCACAAAAAATTTGGCAATTCTCTCGCAACGTGTTTTCGAACAGGGTGCCGTGGGTGTGCCCAAGCCTGAGGATTTGGCCTCCATTATCTACACTTCGGGAACAACTTCCAGCCCTAAAGGGGTGATGTTGTCGCACAAGGCCATCTGCGCACAGGTGGGCATCGATTATGGAATTTTCCCCGTCGATGAGAGCGATGTGTTCCTCTCGGTGTTGCCGTTGTCGCACACCTACGAGTGCTCTATCGGGTTGCTCTATGCCTTCGTCAAGGGCGCACGAGTGGTCTACCTCGACCGACAACCGACGGCTTCGGTGCTCATGCCGGCCATGAAGGCGATTCGTCCGACCATCATGTTGATTGTGCCGTTGCTTATCGAGAAAATCTATCGCTATCAGGTGCAGGCTAAGTTCAACTCCAATGCGTTCTGGCGTACCTTGGTCAAGGTGGGGTTCATGCGTCGCTATCTCTATCGGGTGGCAGGTCGCAAGTTGCAGGATGTATTTGGCGGAAGGCTCCGTTTCTTGGGCATAGGCGGTGCCAAACTGGATGGACAGGCCGAACAGTTCTTGCTGGAGGCTCGTGTGCCTTATGCGGTGGGGTATGGCTTGACGGAGACCGCTCCACTGTTGGCGGGGGCAGCTCCTTCGCAGGTGCGATTGGGCTCGACCGGTCCTGCAGCCCCCGGAGTGCAACTGCGTATCGAAAACATTGACCCTGAGACTCAGCAGGGCGAAGTTGTCGCCCTGACACCGAGTATCATGATGGGCTACTACAAGAATCCGGAGGAGACCGCCAAAGTCTTCACCAAGGATGGATGGTTCCGAACCGGCGATTTGGGTTGCTTTTCGCCCGATGGATGGCTCTACATCAAAGGCCGTCTGAAGAATATGATTGTAGGACCCAGTGGCGAGAACATCTATCCTGAGGAGATTGAGAGTGTCCTCAATTCGCACGTGTGCATTGCCGATTCGCTGGTAACAGAGCACGAAGGACGTCTGATAGCTCTTGTTCATTTCAATCGCGAGGCGTTGGAGGCGAAATATGAGGAGCTCAAAAACGATTGGGAGTTGCGCAAAGGTGCATGGGAAAAACGTGTTGAGGAGCTGAAAAAGGAGGTCCTCGACTATGTAAATTCGCAGGTCAACCGATTCTCGCGCATCTCGGAGGTGGTTGAGGAGAAGGAGGAATTCGAGATGACTCCGACCAAGAAAATCAAACGTTTCCTCTACAACAAACGACACAACACAAAGAAATAGGGCAACGCAAATAGCTTATACGAAGACGAGACCGGAAGTTCAATCCGGTCTCGTCTTCGTATGGATAGTACCGTGTAAGGCGCAAGGTCTATGTGGCGATTCTCACCAA
>CAYUJP010000014.1:0-19523 GCA_964445055.1 uncultured Alistipes sp. | reverse complement strand
GGGGATTGGGCGACCTACGGGATCGAGCAACTTGAAACGAATGGCGCGTCCCTCGACATTTACTCCCGCCTTGTAGGCCATGCGACTTTGTATCTTTTTGTCAGGTAGGTGGTAGTGATGTCCCTCCTTGACAAAATGTGAGCCGGTTTCGATGAAACAAAAGCGTACTCCTGCTTCGCGACATTGTGTGGAGAGCGATTGTATCCACTTAAAGTCGCAGGGACGTGCTCCGTCGTAGTTTTCACCTCCTGCGATGACTTGTTCAATTTGTCCGGTGGCAAGTGCATCAGCGAGATTCACGGGCCCTAACATAGGCGCTACCATCACTCCTTTATGCTTGAACGGCAGTTGTAAAAGAAGGGGTAATCGCTTATCAGCGCACTCCTGATTCTCGCAAGTAATATTGAAAAAGATATTTTCCCATCCATCGCCCCAATTGGTGGGTAATGTCGATGCTACGCGCTCGGGCCGTTTAGTTAGTAGAAAAAATCGTACATCGCTACGGATGCGCATGGTCTGCCAAGCCGCATCTCGCCACGCATCAGCCTCTTCAAGGAAAAAGTCGGAGGTCATACACACGCGTAGCAACTCGCCACTCGCAATTTTGTAGTGTCCTTGTCGATTTTTGCATAGTGGATAACGTGAGGCTTGTTGTGTCTGCCGAATCATGCTACCATCGAGCGCACGTTGTTTGTCTTGAAAGTACATGTAGCAGTGACGACATCCCTCACTTACTTTCTTACAACCATGCCACGGATTCCAAATGTCGTGCATATTGTCCCTTCTGAAAACGTTACTCCATCACCACTACAATCTTTCCACATGTGGTGCGACTCTCTGCCAGACGGTGTGCTTCGGCTATTTGATCAAATCGAAAGATTTGAGCGATAACAGGCTCTATGGCAGCATGGTTGAGAAGTTCGAAGAGTTGATGCATTACTTGAGATGTGGGGGTATTGCTATAGAATCCGGTCAAGTAGACACCCGATGGAATCTCTTTAATAGGGTCGAACGCATCGAGCCGATAACTGCCTCCGAGCAATCCGGTTTGACAAACAATGCCTTGTCTGCGCACAAGTTGCAGGGATTCTCTGAGCGTGAGAGGTCCGACTAACTCCAATACCTTGTCAACACCCTTTGGCGCAATCTGTTTCACATTGTGACGAAATGTATCGTCATCAACAACAACATGATTTGCGCCTACTCGCTGTAATAACTCCACACGCATAGGATTACGTGTAGTAGCAATCACATTAGCACCCATGGCATGTGCCAACTGTACGGCAGCCAAGCCAACAGTCGATGTGGCACCTCGCACCAATAATGAGTCGTGTTCGTGCAGCTGCAAGCTCTGTACAAGCGACCCATAGGCGGTGTAAAAGCTTTCGGGGACAGCAGCCAATCGACTCCACTCCCAAGTATTGTCTACTGCAAACACATGACTTGTTGGTGCAACGGTGTATTCAGCATAGCTACCGTCGAAGCTACGACCCATACCGCCCATCAGCGCTACAACACGTTGCCCACACTCAAATGCAGAATCCGAGGCATCGGCAATTTCGCCAACACACTCGATACCGGGGATGCGAGGTAATCGAATATAGGGCGCATCGGCCTCATATCTGCGTAACAACACCTCCGAGTGGTTGATGCCAAAGGCACGAACTCTTATAAGTACCCATCCGGGATGTACCTGCGGTATTGCAACCTCTTGCAGTGTCAACTCGTCGGCACTACATGTCTTTGTCAAAACAACAGCTTTCATTGTCTAAGTTGATAAGTGGTTCTTTATAGAGAGCTATATTTTGCGCCAACATTGAGGGTCTGTTGCGTAGAAGTTGTGCGTGTAGCCATATGCCACAGCCGGGCAACCTCTGCAAAACCGCAAAAGAGGACATTTGACACACTTCTCAAATTGCTCGTAGTGACGGTAGTGTTCCATTGCGTCGCTCTGATAAATCGAGATGATAGGGGTGGTGAAGATGTTTCCTACTTTGCTATCGAAACGACGGCATGCGAATACATCGCCTGTCGGTAAAATCGTCAGATGACAGTCGCCACAGTGACAGCCATCGTAGATTGCATCAGGGTCAGCATCTTCGGGAATCTGAAATAGCCCTTTCTCGTAGAGAAAAAGTTGCCACAAGTGATCTTTGAGATTGAAGACTGTGTCACAATCCTTATATTGCGTGAACTTATTCCACATTCGTTCCAAAAATTGACGATAGGTGTCGGGTGCGATGTGTGTGCTCTTTTCGAAGGAGGTGGGACAGTAGCGCCCGAAAGCAAACAAGTCGACATGATGCTCCACTACGAGATCTACGATGGCGGGTATCTCTTCAAGGTTCGTGCCCGACACAGTGGTCATCACGGCACATCGAATGCCTGCTTGACGAATGATTGGGATCTTTGCTATCGTCGCATCAAACGAGCCGGGTTTACGTATGGCGTCATGTGTCTCGCGTAACCCATCAATGGAGAGCTGATATTTGTCGCAACCCATGGTTTTTAGCCTTTCGCATACTGTTGAGGTGAGGTGAAAAGGATTCCCCAATAGGGTGAATGGTATCTCCCGCTCCTTCAGTAGTGCGAGAATCTCCCAAAAGTGGCTGTGCAAAATAGGATCGCCTCCGGTTACATAGAAGTAGGGTAGTTGATGTCGTTGGCGGCACATGTCGCAACACGAATCAATTACCTGCCGAGCTTGTGCAAGTGTTACCTCTACCAGACGTGGATGTCCTTCTGAGAAGATATAACAATGTGCGCAACGTTGGTCGCAACTATCGGTGATATGCCATTGATAAGCAAAATACTCCATCGTTAAGCAGTTTAATCGTTGTCGTTTTGTGTGAAACAAAATCGGCGGGCATTACAGCCCGCCGATACGATGTGGTGAGTGATTATTTCTCTCCTGCGCCACATGCCGAGCCACAAGCTGCCGGTTTGGGCTCTGGTTTGGTATCGCCGTCACCGGCACCACATGCCGAACCACAAGCACCACTAGGCTTTGTCGTCTCATCTTTGGCACACAGATACGACTGTGCGCTTCTGCGTGCTGTGTAAACACGACTTTGTGCAATACGTTTCATAGAACACCGAATTTTAAGTAAAAAATAGCTCTATTTCGAGAGCAAAGTTAATAAAATTTTGGTATAGCGATATATAGGATAGTTGATTAGTCAAAAATTTTTCGATTTTACGTATAAAGTAAAGCTTTATCAGTTGTAATCACTTTCTTAAACTGCAAATTTTGTGCTACCGTTCTCCCTAAGGTGTCGTTTTTTCGTTGTACAACGGTAGAGTGAGCAACGAATTATGCTTATCTTTGCATCTGCTGAATAAGAGTGAATATGAGACGTATCGAATTGTTGGCACCGGCACGTGACTATGTTTCAGCGGTTGCCGCTGTTGATGCAGGAGCAGATGCTATCTACATGGGAAGTACACGCTTCGGTGCACGTCATGCTGCAACCAATTCGGTGAACGATATTGCTCGCGTAGTGACTTATGCACATCGCTATGGCGTGCGTGTTCATGCTACACTCAACACTTTGCTCTATGATGCGGAACTTGCCGATGCCGAGCAGGAGGCACGTGCACTCATCGCTGTAGGAGTTGATGCTCTGATTGTGCAGGATATGGCATTTCGTCGCATGCAACTCCCCATCGAGTTGCACGCCTCCACGCAGACAGCCATTCGTACACCATCGCAGGCTATATTTCTTTCGCAGGTAGGTTTCGCACGGCTGATTCTGGAGCGAGCGCTCTCTGTTGAGCAGATACGCGCTATCTGTCAAGCTACTACAGCCGAGGTGGAGTGCTTTGTTCATGGAGCTATCTGCGTGGGGTATAGTGGTCAGTGTTACTTTTCGCGTGCTCTTTCTGCGCGTAGTGGCAATCGGGGTGAGTGTAGCCAGCCTTGTCGTCAGACGTACGATTTGGAACAGACCGATGGCCACCCAATTCTTCGCGAAAAGCATCTGCTTTCAGTACGTGATTTGAATCTTTCCAATCGGTTGGGCGAACTTATCGATGCAGGTGTCACTTCGTTTAAGATAGAGGGTCGTTTAAAGGATATAAGCTATGTGCGCAATGTGGTAGCTTATTATAGGCAACGCCTCGATGCCGAAATTGCACGTCGTGCCGATTGCTGTCGTGCATCAGTTGGACGTACGGTGCTCGACTTTTGCCCCGACCCATCCAAAAGTTTTACTCGCGGTGAGTCTGAGTATTTTTTTTCAGGGCGGGTTGCAGGTGTTGCCTCATTCGATACCCCTAAGTCGGTAGGCGAATTTATCGGCCGTGTGGTGCGATGTGATGGCAATACAATCATGCTTGACCGTGATAACGACCTTCATGCAGGTGATGGCATCTGTTGTGGTGCCGAAGGAACACATGTCAATGCTGTTGTAGAACGTTGTGTGACGACCAATCGCCGATTGGTGGGGTTGCATCGAGGTGCAACGCTCTATCGTAATCTTGACAGCCGTTTCCGCTTGCAGGTGGAGCGTAGCCGTGTACATCGTCTTATTCCGGTAAAAGCCTACATCTCTATTACTTCTCAGCAGCTCTGCTTGCGCTATGTCGATTGCGAAGGGGTATCGTCGGAGGTGACTCGTCAAGGCGATTTTCCGCTTGCCACTGATGCCCTCAAATCAGCGACATCGATACAGAATCAAATACGGCGTAGCGGTGACACTCCTTTTGAAGTGATACAAGTGGAGTATCAAGGTGACGAGTGGTTCGTGCCAACATCGGTGGTGGGTGCCATGCGCCGTGAGGCACTGGCACAATTGCTGTTGAAACGAGAACAACGGACGTTAACTCATCGTATTTTGCCGGAGCAACTCGATGTACGCTATCCTTCTGTCTCCATTTCAGCAGAAGGGAACATCACCAACCATATTGCCGAAACCTTTTATCGTGACCATGGTGTGCAACAAATTATGCGAGGCGTGGATTATCAACCTTCGACTCACGGCTGTCGTGTCATGCACACAGCTTATTGCATTCGTCGCGAGATAGGAGAGTGTTTGCGTGAGGGTTCGTCACTGCGCGGGCCACTCTACATTCGTCATGGTGCGCGACGTTTTCGCTTGGATTTTGATTGTGTAACTTGTGAAATGAGTCTGATAGATGATTGAGAAGAGAGATTTGACACCTGTTTTCGAGGAGTATGAGTTGCTTGATTCGGGTAATTTTGAGAAACTCGAACGTTTTGGACGTTACGTTACACGTCGCCCTGAGCCGCAAGCCATTTGGCAACGATCACTCAGTGAGGAAGAGTGGTGTCGTCGTGCCGATGCCTCATTTTGCCGTGATGTCCGTAGCGATGAACGGGGCGAGTGGCGACTCAAAGCACGTGTGCCCGACCGCTGGGTTGTTGCCTACACTTACCGTCAAATGCAGTTGCGTATGCGCATGGGACTGACCTCTTTTAAGCATGTCGGTATCTTCCCGGAGCAGGCAGCCAATTGGAACTTTATCTACGATCGTTGTTCAGCACTTGCACAGACGAAAGAACGCCCTCGTTTACTCAACCTCTTTGCTTACACGGGGGGGGCTACCTTGGCGGCACGTGCTGCCGGTGTGGAGGTGACTCATGTCGATTCGGTGCGTCAAGTAGTGACTTGGGCACGCGAGAATATGGAACTTAGTGGCTTGGATGGTGTACGTTGGATTGTCGAAGATGCACTTCGTTTTGTGCGACGTGAGGTACGACGCGGTGCGCAATACGATGCTATTGTACTCGACCCACCGGCTTATGGCCGTGGCGCGGAGGGCGAGAAATGGATCCTCGAAGAGCACATCTCCGAGATGTTAACTAATTGTGCAAAGCTACTCAGCCCTACATCAGGCTCATTCTTGGTATTGAACCTCTATTCGATGGGATTGTCTGCAATGTTAGCACGTACTGCAGTGCGTCAAGCCTTTGGTGAGGCTGCTACGGAGCAGTGTGGCGAACTCTACTTTGCCGATGCACACGCAAAATGCCTTCCGTTGGGCATTTATTATCGTTTTGTGAGATAAATTACCCTACAATAATCTTGCATTTATTCTCGGATGTACCTTGTCTCAACCTTATCAAAAAGCTGTGGGCAGATAGTAGATACCGATTCCTGCCACGGCAGAGAGTACAATGAGTGCAATCGGATTTACTTTGCGTAGCGAGCCGATGAAACAGAGTGCAAAGATTAGCCAACTCCATCCATCAATAAAACTGGCTCCCTCCATACTTTCGGGAAACATCAGCAACAATGCAGCTGCGGCAATCATGCCAATCACCACGGGTTTCATTCCTGACATGGCCCCCTGCAGATAACGATTGTTGTGTAATTTGAGAAAGAAACGAGTCACCAGCAACATGATAACGAGAGAAGGAATGCATACTGCCGTGGTGGCAAGCACCGAACCTAAAATACCACATCCCTCGCGAGCTCCTATTGTGTAGCCAACGTAAGTCGCCGAGTTGATGACAATAGGTCCGGGAGTCATCTGCGACAATGCGACAATATCCGTGAATTCGGCATTGGTCATCCAAGCATGTTGCACAACCACCTCATTCTGTATCAATGAGAGCATGGCGTAGCCTCCGCCAAACCCAAATAAGCCTATCTTCAGGTAACTGATAAAAAGTTGCAAGTAAATCACGACTCTACCTCCTTTCCTTTACGTATCACCCACACAATACCCAATAGCGCTCCCAGCAGAAGCAACCACATGGGCGAGATGCCGGCGCCCCATATCGCTACAGCTGTTGCTATTGTCACTATCGTGAGTGCCGGATGCATCTCACGTGCCAATGCAACAGTAGGCACAAAGATGAGAGCCACTACGGCCGGACGCATTCCTTTGAAGGCTGCATCAACAAGAACATTGTCTCGAATGGTTGAGAAAAAGAGCGCAATGATGAGCATGATGGTGAACGAGGGCAATACTGTACCTAAAATAGCGGTGATGGCTCCTCGTACGCCACGCATCTTGTATCCTACAAACACCGAAGTGTTGATGGCTATGGGACCCGGTGAAGATTGAGCCAGCGTCAGTAAATCTAAAAACTCCTTGCGTACCAACCATTGTCTGCGGTCGATAATCTCATGTTCGATGATGGGTATCATCGCATATCCGCCTCCGAAGGTGAAAAGTCCAACCTTGAAGAACGACCAGAAGAGTGCAATGTACGATGCCATATTTTTTTGTTTGTTACTCTGTTCGTTGTTTCTTACCCAACATCATGCGCACGCCGTCAATGAATACCATGGGATGTGTTGGTGTGCCGGGCAACCACAAATCTACCGGATGTTGTTTCAGAAAACTACGATCGATGGCGCGGCTTTCGGCAAACAATCCTCCGGAGCATGCTTCGCTACCACACACAATGAGCACTTTAGGAGTGGCTATGGCCTGGTAACATATCTCTAAAGCTTCGGCCATGTTGCGTGTAATAGGACCGGTCAGCACAATGCCATCGGCATGACGAGGCGATGCAGTGAATTCGATACCGTAACGACCGAAATCAAAATTTACATTACCTGTAGCGTTAAGTTCCATCTCCACCGAAGCATCTCCACCGGCCGATACCTCCCTGAGCTTGAGTGCTTGTTGAAAGGTCTTTACCACCTCTTGTCGCACACAACTTGTATCGAAAGGCACCCGGTGCATGCCGGGACGTATCACCAATCCTTCGCGTGTAGGTGAGCCGATGCGATAGTCGTTCGTGAAACGAATGCATTGCGGTGCTCGACGAGCGCACTCTCCGCAGAAGAGACACCGCCCCATATCCAGCGTGAAGGGCACTGTGGTGATGGCATGGGTTGGACAGATGTCGGCAACCTGTTGCAACTGTTCTGCTTCGGTTGCATTTTGGGGCTCTTGCAACTCGGGACGTCCCCGAAATTCAGTTGTCAGCTCCACGGCATCCAAATCGGGAATATATTGTGTCCCGTGACTACGACGGACGATAAATTTAGGTAGAATCATAGCTGTCCTTTCACTCTGTTTTTACAAATCGTGTCCACAGTACGATAGATTGAAACTCTTGTTGCAAATCGGGAAATCTGAGATACCCTCACCGCGCACAGCCAACGCTAACGCTAACCAATTGTGTAGACTGGGGTCTTTCACCTTGTAACATTCGATAGCCCCCTGCGAATCGGTGATAGCTACGTGGCAAATTTCACCACGCCACCCCTCTGTCAGACTGAAAGCGAGTGTATCCGCATGGGCGTGGTCTTTATAATCGGGCGTAGAGAGTGCTTGAGAAGGGTTGTAGTTGTCAAGCAATGTCATGACATACGCTATCGATTGCAACACTTCGCGACAACGCATCATCAGACGTGCCATGATATCACCTTGATGTTTGATGATTGGCTCATGTTGCAACATCCCGATATATGCTCCGAAAGGGTGTGTTGTGCGCAGGTCTCGCTTCAACCCCGAAGCACGAGCTGCAGGCCCTACTCCTCCGATGTGTGTCATCTCATCGAGTGCAACAACACCGCATTGTTCGTAGCGCGACAGCAACGAGGGCGATGTCTTGATGTCGTTACGCACTTCGTTGTAGCGTCGGCGTACATCCTCCATATTTTTGCGAATCAACTCGATTTTAGCCTCTGTAAGGGGATAGTCGCTACCGTAGGGGCGTACGATACCTTTACCGAATCGGTTGCCACACCAAGCTTGTGTGGTGTTGATGGTTACAGTGCGCAATGCTTCGCAAGCAGCTTGTCCAAGTTGGTAGCCCACATCGGTGCAGAGCGCTCCGGTGTCGGCTATGTGCATGGCGATGCGTTCCATCTCCAAAGCTAAGGTCTGCAATATATCGAGCGGTGTTGTGGCGGAGTGCAACTCTCCTGCAAGTTTTTCTCGAAGTCGAGCATAGGTCATGGCATGAGCTACAGCGCTATCTCCGGCGATGCTCTCGGCGAGAAGACTCTGCCGCAAAATGTTCCGTGTAGAGGTCATCGCTTGTTCGATACCTCGATGTTGATATCCCAATGCAATCTCCAGATGTAAGACTTGTTCACCGTTGCAGATAAATCTAAATGCCCCCGGTTCGATAATTCCGGCATGAATAGGTCCTACATTTACTTCGTGAAGCGACTGACCGTCGATACGATAAAATGGATAGTTGTCCATAGTGGCATTGCGGTCAAAACGGTCGGCACTGTAGCGCAGAGGCTTCTGCCAAGGCATGCCGTCAAATCGTATGCCGAAACGTTCGGTAATCTCGCGTTCGAAGGGGTGTACCTGCGCGTGCTTTGCCGTGAGTGAAGGTAGCAGAGGCGTGTCGTAGTATGCTATTGTGTATGAGGTGATAAGCACCTGATGAGTTTGGTCGTCGAGCAACAGACAGAAAGCACGAAGTTGATTATCGTGAGGTACGGCAAAGTAGTGTGCTATGTGGTAGCGGTTCTCTGTGAGTCGTGTGGCCAATTCCTCGTAAAACGAGGCATAATCTATCGTGGGTATCTCACTCAGTTTGATACCTGAAGCGCAATTATCGGTGATATAGAATCTGTTCATAAGAAGGCAATTTGATCTATTAACTCTCTGAGCAGGGTGGGTTGCCACACGCCAATCATCATAGCAATTAGCAACAACGATAGTGCAGCCCAAGACAGTGCTCTACTGTGAGGTGCCGGGTGTAACTCGTCTTGATTGGGTTGGTAGCACAATTTGATGATTCGATAGCACACTGCGTAGATGACGATACAGAGCAACAGCAACAAAATGGCAGCCAACCACCAACGATCACTCTGTATCACCTCTCGTAGAAGCATGAACTCCGAAAGAAAGAGTGGTGAGGGTGGAAAGGCAAGAAGTACGGCCATGCCGGCTATGAGCCCAATAGCCCCCGTAGGGTTGATGCGTATGTAGTCTCCGATACGATTGATTCGATAGCCGTTGTAGATGCGTCTGACAACAGCCATCTGCAGAAACAGACTGCTCTTGATAAAGGTGTGGCACACTACATGAAAGATAGCGGCCCATACACCAAGTCCTCCGATACCCAATCCGATGATGGCAATACCCATATTCTCAACGGTTGAGTAGGAGAGAAATCGTTTGTAGTTGTTTGTGCGACGCAGGAAAAGGGCTCCCACTATTAGCGACAAGATGCCGGTGAGTAGCAACACTTGCCGAATCCACCCAATAGCTTCGGTGCCCTGCATGATATGATACACACGATAGATAGCCAGAAATCCCGCATTCACCAATCCTGTCGATATCAGTGCCGAAGCAGGTGCCGGTGCGGCAAAATTGGCATCGACACCGATTGTGTAGAGTGGAAAAATCTCCATCTTGCAACTGTACCCACATACAATCAGCAGAAAAGCAATCTTCAGGTAGAGCGGATTGCCGTTTACGAGGCTTTGAGCCAACTCCTCGTATCGTAATGACCCTCCGCCTTGCGAACAGAGTAACAGAATGCCCAAGTAGGCTGTAGCGATACCCACTGAGCAGACAAAAATGTATTTCCAGGTTGCCTCCAGCGCTTGTTCCGAACGACGGTGATAAACAATACCGGCTGCACAGAGTGTGGTGGCTTCCAAAAAAATCCATGTCACAGCGATGTTACGTGCGAAGTAAACTCCCGTGATGGCAGTTGTCAATAACATCAGCAAGGCAAAGTAGAGTCGATATTCGCTGAGTTCGTTCTCCTGCAGATAACCACACGAGTGGACAAACACAGCTATTGAGACAACTATTAGTAGCGCAAAGAAGAGCACACCTGCAGCATCGAATCGAAAGAAGAGCGAGGAGACCTCATTGAAATGGGTGGCAGTATAGGCGACAAGTAATCCTTGTACGCCGTAAAACAGAACTCCTATTCCTGTGACGAAACGTTTGTTAGGGGCAAAATTGGCAACAATGGCCAATAGCGCCGAGAGTATGAAGTAGAGTGCTATCATAGAGTTAATCCTTTACATTGGTCAGAAAATCAGTGTCCCCACTGTGAAAGTGCGCACCGATTTTGGTGAGAAAGAGTCCGAGCATCAGAATCGAAATCAAGATATCGAGCATGACGGCAACGCCAATCATATAGGGCATCTCCACACCTACTGCAGTCGAGAAGAGAAATACACCATTTTCGATAACAAGAAAACCGACCATATGGGCAAATATACGCGTGCGCACCACAATCAAAATCAATCCGCTCAGCAAGGCATAGAGTGCCACCCCGAAAAATATGCGGTCAATCGATGCCTCGTCGATGTAACTGGTTACCGAGATGCTGGCTACCAACGCTGCGATTGAGAGTACCAACGAATTGAATTGTGAGGTACCCGATGTGGCTATGCGATTGGTCTTGGTTCGTCGGATGACGGCAAACAAAATCATGGGTACGATGATAGCCTTAAACAGTAGGGTCTCGGCAACGATAAAGAGCAACGATGCAAGTTGCATCTCCTCTTTCAGGTGGACGAGTGCAATGGCAAGCAACAAACACCCTTGTAATCCAATCAAGGAGGCATAGTTGCGAAAACGCTCGGTGATGGAGATGTAGATAAGCGTAACAACGTAGATGAGTACAAGAAAGAGTATCATCGTATTTCAATGTTTGATTGTAGCAACAATGCAACGAAGAACACCAACGCAGTTAGTGCTACAATGGTTAATATAAAAGTGGTGTTGCGCGACAACTTGTTGCGTGCTTGTGTCGATTCTACGATGCCTACGGCACCTCCCGACAGCACGATAGATAGTACAAATACGGCCCACCAATGTTCTGCCCAACTGAGCAGTAGGGTATTGGCGGCAATTACAGCAATTGTAGCTCCCTTTACCCAGTTGGCCATCTGTATGAATGCCAAGTCTACCCCACAGTAGTCCAAGCACATCACCTCATGGATCATTGTTAATTCAAGATGTGTGCGCGGGTCATCTACCGGCACGCGACCTTGCTCTACGAAGAATATCTTTACGAATAGATAGCACAGCAGAACCGTTACGACAAGATAGCGCAACTCCAATGGCGCTTCTGCCCCAAATATATCGCTGAATGAGGTGTATCCACTGATAAGTGCCAATGTAGCAATACCCAATAGCAGTGCCGGCTCAATCAAGGCTCCATATAGGGCTTCGCGGCTCGCTCCCATCCCTTCGAACGAACTTCCTGTATCCATTGCAGCGAGAATGATTGTTGCACGGCTCAATCCCAATAGGTAGATGAAACACACCATATCTCCTCGGAAGGTAAACACTGCCGGTAACTCTCCTACGGGAATAAACAACGCAGCTGTCAATATAGCAGCCAAATAGATTGCAGGCGCTGTTTGGAACAGCACCGATGTGGTAGTCGAGTAGACAGCTCCCTTACGAAGCAATAAAGCCGTGTTGTGTAGATGCTGTGTCCAACGAGGGCCACGCTTGCCCGCCAATATGGCACGAATTCGGTTCACTAATCCCGGAATTACCATCGCCACACCGATGATTAGTAGATAATTGAGTAGCTGTATCATTGGAATATGTTGAGAATGGAACAGAGAAAAACCAAGATAATGAAGAGCAGGGCAAAGAGTATGTAGTGGTTGATTTTACCGGTACGCAACCGCATCACACGTGCATTGATAAGCCGAATTAATTCGACCCACCATGCGGTGAAGAGTTTATCTATTCGGTCTTTATGGTGAATCTTGAAGTCGTGCGATGAAGGAAATATCTCTCGTTTGTCCACCGCTTCGCCCTGTACGACCTCTTGGGTGAGAGGTTGTAGAATGCTCTCCAATCCTTCGGCAAACGACTCGCCTGTATATTGCATGCGGTCGTTTGTAGCGGCAAATCCACACCCCCATGTCGTACCTTGTCCGACAGTTCGGTTGCGCAGAGCTCGCTGTTTGAGATAGAGCAACATCAATGTCAGCACCACCACCACTCCGGCTACGATGCCTACTTGTTGCAACGAACTCGATAGTGTCTCTCCGACAACCTCTTCAGTCCACAGATACCCCATCTCCGGAATCAACGTAGCGGCTACCTTTGCAAAGAGGGACAACAGTAGTGTGGGAGCGAATCCAATGCAGAGGATACCCACTACAGGCAGTGCCATTGCTACAATGCGACCGTTGTCTACCTCTTGCATCTCGGCTACCTCATGCGAACGGGGCGAGCCGAGAAATGCTACACCATAGAGTTTCGTGAAGGCATAGATAGCCAATCCTCCTATGAGTGCAAGAGCCGCAATACCCAACACGGCATAGAGTGCATGATCCGATGAGGCTACTCCCTGAAACATACCAACGTAGAGGATAAATTCCGATACGAATCCATTGAGTGGAGGTAGCGCGCAGATGGCTACGGTCCCGATTAGAAAGAGTAGGGCAGTTACAGGCATTTGCCGTATTACGCCACCAAAGCGGTCGAGCGTTGTGGTGTGTGCTTCGGAGTAGAGGTTCCCGGCACCAAAGAAGAGCAACGACTTGAAAAACGAGTGATTTACCGTATGTAGCAGAGCTCCTATGGTACCACACAAGGCCATAGGGTAGTTTGCCGAACTACGACCTAAGAGTGCTATACCCATGCCGATGAAGATGATACCAATGTTCTCAATTGACGAATAAGCCAACAATCGCTTGATGTCGTTCTGTATGGTAGCTTGCAGAATACCCCATAGACCGGTCACTGCGCCGATAACCAACAGCACGATACCTGCACTCTCCATAACCTCTCCTGCAGGTAAATACATACTGACACGCAGAATGCCGTAAACTCCCGTCTTGATCATTACACCCGACATGAGGGCCGATACGTGCGAAGGTGCAGCCGGATGAGCCTCTGGTAACCAAATGTGTAGTGGAAACATGCCGGCTTTCATGCCAAATCCCACAAGGAATACAACCCATATAGGCAACGCTTTGTGTGTTGCGAAATACGGTGCCAATGCCTCAAAATCGGTGATGCCCTCGGCAACTTGTAGCTGGACGACGGCAATCAGCAGTGCAAAGAATCCGATGTGCATCATCACTAAATAGCTCAGGGCGGCCTTTAGCACCTCTTTGCGTTCGGCATCGAAGAGAATCAATACAAATGATGAAAGGGTCATCAACTCCCACCAAAAGAGGAATGTATATCCTCCGTTGGCGCAAACTACCGCCATCATGGAGATAGCAAGCAATGTCAGTGCGTAGTAGTGTAGCGAGAAGTGAGCCGCTGATTTATGACCGATGTAGTGCTGCAGGTAGCCTCTGGCATAAAGTACTGCAGCAACCGACCCTATGGCAATGACAATCAGAAAGAGCGCCGACAGCATGTCGATGTGCATCTCTTCGCCCGCAAAAAAAGTTGTCTGCAACGAATATGCCGATTGCGTATCGGCAAGTGTGCCTATAGCAAGCGTTGTCCCCGCGACGGCAAAGCAGGTGACAATCGCGAGTGCCGCCCAAGCCTTGTATCGTAGGGGGGTGGCAAATAAGATAGCACCTGTTAGAATGAGCAGGAGTAGCGTGAGCATAAAAATTTTTTATAATGTTTGTTCGATAGTATAGTTCTTAATCGAGGACATCACCGTAGCAACCACCGCAGCCGTCTCTGTGCGCAACCGTTGTTCACCGAGGCTAATCTCTTCAAACGAGGCAGCGCGTGCAGCTTCAATCTCTGACGGTGAAAAATCTCCTTCGGGCCCAATCAATATCAGCAGATTCTCCCCACGTCGAATCACTTGAGGTAGATAGTGCCGTGTAGCATTGGTATCGTCGCAGTGTGCAATCAGCCGTTGGCCATCGTGCGAGGCTCCAATTACCTCCATAAAGGGGGTGAGCGGTTGCACTACCGGACAGTAGGCTTTTAATGACTGTTTCATGGCAGCTACAACCACTCGTCGACAACGATCCATGTTTAGCGACCGTCGTTCCGAGTGGTCACACAGCAACGGCACGATTTCACTCACACCTACTTCTGTCGCTTTCTCTAAAAACCACTCAAATCGGTCGATGTTTTTTGTGGGGGCAACCGCCATGGTCAGGCGATAGGGCATGCGCCCATATTCCGTCACCTGCTCAACAACGCGGACAATGCAGTGACGAGGATTCTCCTCCTCAACTACACAACGATAAAGCGTGCCCCGCCCATCGGTCAGGTGCAACGCATCGCCACGCTTCAGACGCAATACTCGAATGCAGTGTTTCGATTCCTCCTCGTCGAGCGTGTAGAGCGGTGGAACGAGGTCGGGAGCGTAAAATAGTTGCATTACAGTATAATATTTTTTAACTTTGCAAAGTTACAAAAGATTACCAAACCGATGGAAAAAATCAATCGATTATTTTTAATATTTTTAATTATTGTCGCCTCTACTTCGTGTAGAAAAAAGATTGACAAGCCCATGAATCCTTTTTTTGAAGAGTGGACAACGCCTTATGCTACACCTCCATTCGACCGCATTTTGCCTGAACATTTTATTCCTGCCATCGAACGAGGCATCTCGTTGCAGAATGCCGAGATTGATGCCATCATTCACAATACCGACGCTCCCACGTTCGACAATACCATTCGTGCATTCGATGCTTCGGGTATTATGCTCCACCGCACAGCACTTATTTTGGAGATGCTGGCCTCCTCCGATGCTACAGCCGAAATGCAGGCTGTAGAGGAGCAGGCCATGCCATTGCTTGCGGCACACGACGATGCCATCAACATGAACAAGGCGCTTTTCGAGCGCATTCGTCAGGTCTACGAGCATCGCGATGCCGAGTCGCTCGATGCCGAGCAGTTGCGTTTGGTAGAAAAGCTTTACACCGAATTTGTTCGCTCCGGTGCATTGCTCGATGAGGCGGGACAACAGCGTCTTAAAGCTATCAATGCCGAGTTGTCGACTCTTTCGGTACGCTATGGCAACAATATTTTGGCTGAGAACGATGCCTACCGCATGGAACTTACCGTCGACCAACTCGATGGACTGCCTAACTCAGTGCGTGAAAGTGCTCGTGAAACAGCCAAGGCAATGGGCCTCGATGATAAATACTACGTGTTTACTCTCCGCAAATCAAGTTTGTTGCCATTTTTGACCTACTCCAAGGAACGTGCTCTGCGTCAGCAACTCTACACTGCCTATCTGGAGCGCTGTGCTCACGACGACGCCCACGACAATAGACCTTTGGTTAACGACTACATCCGTCTGCGCACAGAGAAAGCTCACTTGTTGGGCTATGACTCCTATGCTGCGTACGTTACTGCCGATGAGATGGCTCGCACTCCCAAGGCTGTCTATGAACTTTTGGAGTCAATTTGGACACCCGCTCTTGAGCGTGCCAAGGCGGAACTTGCCGATATGGAGACGTTGCTCCATGACGACGATGCCTCGGCAACCTTTGCTTCGTGGGATTGGTGGTACTATGCCGAGAAGATACGTCGTCGCAACTATGCTCTCGATGACGAAGCTTTGCGTCCCTACTTCTCGTTAGAGAATGTGCAGAATGGGATATTCTTCCTCGCTAATCGACTCTATGGCATCACCTTCCGTCCGGTGGTTGTTCCCCAGTACAACGCTGATTGTGTGGCATACCAAGTGCTCGATGAAGATGAAAGCCATTTGGGCATCATCTATTTCGACTACTACGAACGCGAAGGAAAAAGTGGCGGGGCATGGTGTGGTAACTTCACCGAACAATATTTCGATGCCGATGGCACACGGGTAGCCCCTGTGGTGGGGGTGGTGACCAATTACGCCAAGCCTACCGCTTCGTCGCCTACCTTGCTCAATATCGATGAGACGCAGACCCTCTTCCATGAGTTTGGCCATGCATTGCACGACCTTTTCCGTCAGGTGAAATATCGAGGTCTCTCCGATGTCGAGGGCGATTTTGTAGAACTTCCCTCGCAAGTGATGGAGAATTGGGCCATGGAACCTGAGATGCTCGAGCAGTATGCATTGCACTACCGCACCAATGAGAAGATGTCGCGTTCGCTCATGCAGAAGATTCAGCGCAGTGCGCAATTTAACAAAGGTTTCGACATGACCGAGTTGTTGGCTGCTGCATTGACCGACATGGACATCCATTCGATTACCTCCTATACTACGTTAGATGTAGCGCAGTTTGAGCACGATGCGCTTACACGCCGTGGTTTGATTGCACAAATCGAACCACGCTACCACTATCCCTACTTTAGCCATATCTTCGATGGAGGCTACTCCGCAGGCTACTACTTCTACATTTGGGCTCAGGTGCTCGATAAAGATGCTTTCAATGTCTTTAAGAGTAGTGGCGATCTCTTCAATAGAAAGGTCGCTCAATCGTTCCGTCGACTTCTCTCACGAGGCGGCGAGGCCGATGGCATGACGCTCTATCGCGATTTTTGTGGTCACGAACCGGGGCGCGAACCGTTGTTGCGTGCTTGTGGTTTCTTACCCGATGAGTCCGCTACTGCTACCGAACTGTCGGAGTCTGCCGATGATTTTACCCAAACGCAACTACGCAACGAATCAAGAGACCTCTAAATAATGTTTATTGCATGAAAAAAATCCTATCCATTATGTCGCTGACACTTTTAGTGGCAAGTTGCGTCGACCGCACCATGCCGGTGGCAAATCTCCCCGAAATCGACACGTCGAATCCACTGCTTGCCGAATGGGATACTCCCTATGCTACACCTCCCTTCGACCAAATTAAGGTGGAGAACTACGAACCTGCTTTTGATGCGGCAATTTCTGTACAGCGAGCTGAAATCGAGGCAATTGTAAACAATCCCGCAAAGCCCACTTTCTACAATACCATCGTTGCATTGGAACGCTCCGGCGAGTTGCTTGCACGTATTGAAGGCATTTTTTTCAACCTTCTGAGTGCCGATACCAACGCTTCGATGCAGCAGATTGCTATCGATGTGCAACCCAAACTCACCGAATTGGGCAACGACATCGCCCTCAATCCCGAGCTCTTTGCTCGTGTAAAGCAGGTATACGAACACCCGGGCTGGGGCTTGACTGCTGAGGATAAGCGCTTGCTTGAGAAGACCTACAAGAGTTTTGCTCGTAACGGTGCAGCGCTTTCGGAGGAGCAGCAGGCCATCTACCGCCAGTACACCACCGAGTTGGGCGAGATGACGCTTAAGTTTGGCCAGAATGTACTTTCTGCCACCAATGCTTATACCCTCAACCTCACCGATGCTGCTCGTGTGCAAGAGTTGCCCGATTTTGTAAAAGAGAGCATGGCTGCCGAGGCGCAAGCGCATAATCAGCAAGGTTGGACAGTGACATTGCAACACCCCAGTTACCTCCCCTTCATGACCTACTCCTCCGACCGTGAGGCAAAGGAGCAACTGTGGCGTGCCTCCAACACGCGTGCTTTGGGGGGTGAGTTCGATAATACGGAGATCATTCGTCGTATTGTCGATTTGCGTCGTCAGATAGCCAATCTGTTGGGCTATGATACCTATGCCGACTATGTGCTTGAAGAGCGTATGGCAGAGAATCGTCAGACGGTGAATTCCTTCTTGCAAGAGCTACTCTCCGCTACCATCGATGCCGCCAAAAACGATTACAATACCATCTCTGAGTATGCACATACACAAGGACTTGAAGGTGAATTGATGCCTTGGGATTGGAGCTACTACACCGAGAAGTACAAGAACGAAACATACAACTTGAGTGATGAACAGGTGAAGCCCTATTTCGAATTAGAACGTGTTAAGAAAGGGGTATTCCTCCTTGCCAATCGTCTCTATGGACTGCAGTTCGCACGTCGCGACGACATCGAAGTCTACCAACCTGATGTCACAGCCTATGAAGTTACCGATGCCAATGGCAACTTCCAAGCCGTGCTCTACCTCGATTTCTTCCCTCGTGCTTCAAAACGTGCCGGAGCATGGATGACTGAGTTCCGTGGTTCGCGACGTGTCGATGGGGTTGAAACTCGTCCGTTGGTGTCGCTGGTGATGAACTTTACCAAGCCTACACCGACTACACCTTCGTTGCTGACCTTCGACGAGGTTACTACCTTCCTTCATGAGTTTGGCCACTCGTTACACAGTATACTGGGACAAGGTACCTACGAGTCTCTTAATGGTACCAGTGTCTATCGCGACTTTGTGGAACTCCCATCGCAAATCATGGAGAATTGGGCGACCGAGAAACAATGGCTCGATTTGTGGGCCGAGCACTATCAGACCGGTGAGAAGATGCCTACCGAACTTATCGACAAAATTGTGGCATCGAAAAACTATTTGGCAGCCTATGCCAACGTGCGTCAGCTCTCTTTTGGCTTGACCGACATGGCATGGCATACCCTCACCGCACCCTTCACGGGCGATGTGGTAAGCTTCGAACAGCAGTCGATGGCACCCGCGCAAGTGTTGCCTGTAGTCGATGGTACAGCAATGAATACCTCTTTCACCCATATCTTCTCCGGAGGATATGCTGCCGGATACTATGGCTACAAGTGGGCCGAGGTGCTTGAGGCCGATGCGTTTAAGGCTTTCGAGGAGAGTGGAAGTCTGCTTGGAGGTCCCGCTGCCGATGCTTTTCGCAAGAATATCCTCATGCAGGGCGGACACGAACACCCCATGAAACTCTATGTCAAGTTCCGTGGTCA
>CAYUJP010000013.1:3388-19972 GCA_964445055.1 uncultured Alistipes sp. | reverse complement strand
ACGTTGTCTCGGGGATGAGCCACATCACCTCTTCGCGGAAGAAGGCAACACTGCGCGATGTGGGTAGGGAGAGCAGTGCGGAGAGTTGCCCTGAAGAGAGATTGCGAGCATGCTGTTGCACAAAGACTGATGCTCCGCGTGCCAAACGCAAATCATCGGGAAAACGAGCAAAGCACGTGGGTAGGTGCGTCACCACATGAGCAAGCAACGACTGCGAACACTTGGCACGCGAAAGCGCCATGAGTGCTACATAGCACTTCAACGGCGATGCGTCGTTTAACCACTGTTGTCCCAGCACCTCAAGTACCGCTACACTGCAACGACTCAGCAACCGCAGAGCAAGTTCCTCGGCAAGTTCCTCGGGCATGGTTGCAGAGAACCATTCGTCGACATGTTGCACGGTCACCTCAGCAGGTGAAGCGATGGAGAGCGCCGCCATGCGTAACTCGCGCACATCTTGTTGGTAGAGGAAACGTGCAAAATCGTGGTCTACCCCTTCGGTGGCAGCTATCGTACGGATGGTAGGAATGCTAACACCGTAGTTCAGTCCGTAGCGGTCGCCACTGCGCTGCATCGACTCCGCCACTGCACCATTCATCTCGCGACGTAGACGGCCCAGCAACGCCGCCATGCGTGTGGTATGGTTCATTACTTTTTAGAGGGGAGTGCAACCTCCACGCTTCTACCGAACTCGAAAATCGGCAAGGTTTGACGCACAAGTTCCGATGTTCCACTATAGAGTATGCAAGTCACATCGGCTGCAACACGATAGCAAGCCGTGCGCGAGGCTTTGGCTGAAGCAACTGCCAAGGGGAAATCGCCATCCTTCTCCTTTTCGAGTTGCAACACCACTGCATCACCGGTAAGGTCGCTCGTCGGAAGAATGCCCTGCTCGGCAGAGAATCGGCACAAGATGTATTTCTGTTTGTCGGACGAAGGAGTCACAATGATGCGTTTGACAGAGGTCGTAGTCACTCGCTTACCCAAGAAGAGCTCGGTGTAGGCCTGCTCCTGTCGGTCGAGTTCGGTAAGTGCTGCTTGAAGACCCGCGCCAAAGACATTCTCGCCTGCCTCGCCTGTGATGAGCTCCATGCGATGACGTCGTATGGCAAAGAGGGTGTTGGCCGCTTTGCGTGCCGCAACATCGAGCGACTCGTCTGTCGTTGAAGTCTTGTCGAAAGGCACCTTCGAGAAAGAGGTATCGTCCCCTAAATAGGAGAGCATGGTCACTTGGTCGGCAACACAAGGAGTAGCCTGCACTGCGGTTGCGTCGGTCAAAGCTACATCGGCTGAGGCAATGGTGTAGACCACCTTGTCGGACAAGACGCCTCGCACCCCAAGATATTTCTGGGCATAGCGTGCATAGATGCCTACCGTTGCAACCTCCCGTTCTATGGTGAGGTCAACGACCAACGGCGAGGAGGGAATATTGAGTTGCACACCCTCGGCATCTTCGGCAACGCCTTCGCGTGCAATACGAGCATTCTGTGCTACAGCACTGCTACCCATCAGCAACGAGCACAGCAACAAGGAGAGAAACGATTTCATAAGTTGTTTTCGATTTGTCATTGAACAAATATAGTGGTTTTAGTCGTTCTATCAAAATTTCAGATAGAAATCGCCCGTGAGTTGTCGGTACTCCTCGGTGTAACACTCCGGAGCCGTAGCGATGATGAGTGTATCGCTAACAAGAGCCAACGGAGCGTTGGTAGGACGAACAAACTCCATCAGGCAACGACGTGCACCCCGGCTCGGTGTGGAGTGCACCTCGGTGATGCGACGTAACACGAAACAGGAGGCCGCGACCAAGCGAAATCGGCGAGCCTCTGCTATGGGAAGTATCACCGCAAAGCACCCTTTTGGGGCAAGCAGTCGATTGGCTGCGGCAATCAACTCGCTGAACGACAACGACACCGTGTGGCGCGCCGTCGTGCGACCTGCATCGGGCGAGAGTAAGGAGTTGTCGTAGTAGGGCGGATTTGAGACAATCACATCAAAAGGTGTGTCGCTACAGTAGCTTTGCACCGCCTGCTCCACCACCTTTATGCGTGATGCCCACGGTGACTGAAGCACATTTGTCTGTGCCTGCGTAGCACATGCGGCATCTACATCGAGAGCGACAATCTCCGCTGAAGCGTTGCGTTGCGCCAACATCAGTGCGATAAGTCCCGTGCCTGTGCCAATGTCGAGGTATCGCCCTGCGGCTATGGTTGGTAACTGCACCCATGCTCCCAGCAACACCCCATCGGTACCTACCTTCATCGGGCAAGCATCTTGTGCAACGACAAATTGTTTAAATCGGAACATAGAGAGACGATTTATGAGCAAAGATAACGATTTTGTGGCGATTGTCGCAAAGGAATTTCAGCAGATGCTACCGCAGGAATCCGTCGATACCGGCACCAAAAAGGGCAAAATCATAGCGCACAGGGTCTGTTGCATCGAAGGTTCGCAAGGAAGCTGTAAGTTCCTCCACCGCGCGCCAATCGTTCTGATGGCGTGAGAGTAGTCCCAACGCACGCCCCATATTTCCGGTGTGCAGGTCGAGGGGCATGTAGAGCGCCGACATGGGTATCGACTGCCACAAGCCGAAATCGACACCCCGCTCATCACGGCGCACAAACCATCGGAAAAACATGTTCAACCGCTTGCACGATGCCCCCTTGTCGATGGAGGAGAGATGTTTTTCACAGCGAGGAGCATGGTCAGCACGAAAAAATTCTTGTCTAAAACGAGAGAGCACCACACGCATGTCGTGTGTCGATGCATAGCACTGCTCCACGAAACATCCGATACCTCCCTGCCGGAGATAGAGTCCGCGCAGTGCCCGAACAAAGTCGATGAGGTCATCGCCATTGAAGGTGCGATGTACAAATCGGTGCAACGATTGGAGTTCCTGTTCGGAAGCATGTAGGACAAAATCGTGGGGCGCATCGTCTAAGTAATGCATCATGCGCAGGGCATTGCGTACAATGGTGGGACGATTGCCCCATGCGATGGTTGCAGCGAGGAAACCTGCAATCTCGCGGTCGTCGCGTGAAGTGAAGCGATGAGGCACAGCTATGGGGTCATCATCAATGAAAGAGAGACGGTCGTAGCGATTCCACAACCGTTCGAGAAGCTCATGCAGCGACTCTCTATCAGCAAAGGATACGCCCATCACTCATGGTAATTTTACGATCGGTCTCGGCAGCAAGATGCTCGTCGTGCGTGACGATGAGTGTGGTTTGTCCCATACGTTCGCGCAACTCAAAGAAGAGGCGATGTATCTCCTCGCGATTTTTCGAGTCGAGGTTGCCCGATGGCTCGTCGGCAAGCAACACTTGAGGCGAGTTGATTAGTGCACGTGCAATGGCGGCACGTTGCTGTTCGCCTCCCGACATAGCAGCAGGCTTGTGGTTGAGACGAGCCTCTAATCCCATGAGGCGAAGTAACTCAACGGCTTGATGTTCGACCTCGGCACGAGGACGTCGGCCAATGAGTCCCGGAAGCATCACATTCTCCAGTGCGGTAAACTCCGGCAAGAGATGATGAAATTGGAAGACAAAACCGATATTGCGGTTGCGAAAGGCAGAGAGTGCTTTGTCGTTCATAGCAAAGAGGTCGGTACCGGCAATCTCCACATGTCCGCTATCAGGTGTAAGCAGTGCACCCACCACCTGCAACAGGGTGGTTTTACCGGCACCACTTGCCCCAACAATTGAGACCACCTCACCTCGAACAATCTCCAACGAGATGTTCTGTAGTACCGTCAACGAACCGTAGGTCTTACAAAGATCCGTAACACGAATCATCACCTCCTGCGCCATAGTATCACTTCTGTGTAAATTGTTCGTAAAGACGTATCACCTCACCGGCCTCTGCCGCATCGTGTACACGCAAGATGGTTGCACCCTGTCTTAGGCACTCCCAATGAAGTGCTGTCGTGCCATTGAGCGACTCGGTGGGAGTCACCCCCAGCAACTTATATATCATTGATTTGCGCGATATCCCCGCCAAAACCGGATAGCCCAATTCACACAAACGATGTAGACCTCGTAGTAACTCGTAGTTCTGTTGGAGACTCTTGGCAAAACCAAATCCGGGATCCAAAATAATATGCTCCTTGCAAATGCCGGCATGCAACATTCGCTGTACCCTATCGCGCATATAGTCGACCACTTCTGTGGTAATATCGCGCTCGTAGTGCGTCTGCAACTGCATGGTCTGGGGATCACCCTTCATGTGCATGGCAATGTAGTAGAGGTTGTGTCGCGCCACTACCTCAAACATTGCAGGGTCTAACTCACCCGCCGAGATGTCGTTCACCACCACCTCGCCATACTTCGCCACAGCCTGTTCGACTACCTCAGCGCGAAAAGTGTCAATGGAGATAGGAATTTGAGGATTCAATGCTCGCACTACAGATATTCCGCTATCGACACGACGCCACTCCTCCGCAGGCGACACCTCGTCGGCTCCCGGGCGTGAGGAGTAGCCCCCAATATCGATGATAGAGGGTGATGCTGCCAACACTTCGGTTACCCTACAGTGCAATGCCGTAGGCTCGGGAGTGCGGCTCCCTGCATAAAAGGAGTCGGGCGTAACATTGATGATAGCCATCACTTGTGGCCGATAGAAATCGATATACATGATGTTTATTGTTGTTGTCGGAACCGATGGTCGCACGCTGCAACATCGGCATCGAGGTCCTCACGATGAATATTTACAAGAGTATAGTCGGCACGTTGCATCAGTTCCTCGTCGGAGAGTTGCGTTGCCATACGTTGCGAAATCTGCTCGGCTGTAGCACCATCGCGGGCACTCACGCGCAGATAGCGCAACTCCTTGGGAGCTACAACTGCCACAACACGGTCGACACAACTCTCCATGCCTGCCTCATAGAGAATTGCACACTCCAGCACCACATAAGGAGCACATCGCTCGTGGTCGGCGGCCCAACGAAGAAAGTCTTCGCGAACACGAGGATGCACCAACGCATTGAGTCGTTGCAACTGAGCGACATTGCCAAAAACCACCTTAGCAAGATAGGTTCGGTTGAGTTGTCCCTTACAAAAAGTCTGCACGCCGAACGTGTCGATGAGTGCCTGTCGTAATTGTGCATCTTCGCACATGAGTCGCTTTGCCTCCACATCGCTGTTGTAGACAGGGATGCCTCGCTCGGCAAAGAGCCGACAGACGGTAGACTTTCCGCTACCGATACCACCTGTTATTCCGATACGAAGCATTTACGGTTCGGGCATTTTGATTTGTGGAATATTTTTCACAGCCATCACCTTTACATCACTGTAGTGTACCGCAATGGCGTTTTGCAACGATTGTGCATCGAGAACGATGTAACCCTCCTGAGTAGGTGAAGGGGTGTAATCTAACTCGGAAAGTGGTATCTTGATGGAGTTGCGCATGTAGACCATGCGACTGAAGAGGTGCGTTCCCAGCCCCTCGACAACACACGCTACCTGGAAATGTTCGTTTCCTACGCTGATGCGCACCTGCTGCTCGGTTGTGTAGGTGTAGTTCAACTTGGCGATATACCACAACACAAAAGAGGCCACAAGCATGGCCACATAGACCGGTGAGATATAGTGTCGCAAAAATTGTTTGATGCTATTCCACATGATTTTATCGCTCTTTGTCACAAGCCGTTGTCAGGTATCTTACATGCCTTAATTTGCTTGCCACACGGGTTTGCAATCTTTCGCAAATGTATAAAATAAAAACGGACTGCACAACAGTACAATCCGTTTTTGAAAGTTACAAACAGAGGTTACTTATCTTCGCCCTTCTTTGCCTCGGCAGGCATCAAATCGTAGGCCAACGGTGTAGCGATGAACCACGATGAGTAGGTACCGATGACAACACCACACAGCAACGCGAAGATAAATCCGCGAATGGTCTCACCACCGAAGAGGAAGATAGCCAACAAGGTAACAATCGTCGTACCCGAAGAGTTAAACGTACGAGCCATCGTAGAGCTTACGGCATTGTTGATGTTCGTGCGAATCGAGCGCTTGGGATAGAGTGAGATGTACTCACGAATACGGTCGAAAATCACCACTGTATTGTTGATGGAGTAACCAATCACCGTCAAGATAGCGGCAATGAATGCTTGGTTAATCTCCAAGTTGAACGGCATAATCGAGTAGAGCAACGAGAAGAGGCCAATGACAATCAACGAGTCGTGAGCCAAAGCCAACGTTGCACCACTTGCCCACTGCCACTTCTTGAATCGCAAGGTGATGTAAAGACCGATAGCGATGAGCGAGAAGAAGACAGCATAGATAGCATTGTAGGTCATGTCCTTTGCAATCGAGGGACCGATCTTGTCGGCAGACACGATACCATAGGGGCTCAACTGCGTGTTGCGGAAATCGTCGAAGGTGAGCTCAGCTGCGTAGTTGTCTTTCGTGGCGCGATAGAGCAGTTCATTGATTTCGTCGGTAGCGGCATCGGAAGCATCGTTATACTTGTACTGCGTAACGACACGAATCTGGTCGCCATTGCCGCCATATTGCTTTACCTCCAAGCTGACATTGGCATCGTCGGCACCCTGAATGCCGGCAAACTCCTGACTGATGGAGGCACGTACGCCCTCAATCGACACCGGCTGATCGAAGAGAATCACATAGGAACGACCACCTGTAAACTCAACACCACGGTTGACACCCAGCACAGCAAATGAGAGCAACGACACCACGATGAGTGTTCCCGATATTGCATAGGAGATGCGACGCTTGCCGATGAAGTCGAACTGAATGCCATTGAGCCAATTTTCCGACCACTTGCGAGCAAAAGAGATATTTCCGAACTTCTCAACACTCTTTTCAATGAGCAGACGTGTGATGAAGATAGAACTGAAGAGTGAGGTAAGAATACCGATAATCAACGTTGTAGCGAAACCCTGTACCGGGCCATTACCAAACACAAAGAGGACAATACCGGTGATGATAGTGGTGAGGTTACCATCGACAATAGCTGAGTAGGCGTTGGAGAAACCGTCCTTGATGGCCTGTGACAGACCTTTGCCTGCACGCAACTCCTCCTTGATACGCTCGTAGATAATCACATTGGCATCGACCGCCATACCCATTGTCAGTACGATACCGGCGATACCCGGCAAAGTCAGCACGGCACCGAACGATACGAGTACACCCATCAACAAGAAGACGTTGAAGAGCAATGCGACATCGGCAATCCAACCGGCAGACTTGTAGAAAGCACCCATGTAAAGCAATACCAACAAGAAGGCAATCACGAAGGAGATCATACCTGCATTGATGGACTCTTGACCCAACGAAGGACCGACTACCGTATCCTGAATGATGTGTGCCGGAGCAGGTACCTTACCCGACTTGAGCACGTTGGCCAGGTCCTTGGCCTCCTGAATAGTGAAGTTACCGGATATAGAAGAGCTACCGCCCTCGATTTTGGTACGTACCACCGGAGCCGAATAGACGTAACCATCCAAAACGATGGCCACGCAACGACCTACATTCTCAGCAGTCAGACGCGCCCATTCGGAGATACCGTTGGAGTTCATGGTCATCGATACCTCGGCCTCGGCACCACGCTGAGCATAGGCCTCACGTGCATCGGTGATCACCGAACCATCCAGCGGAGCACGACCGTCGGGACGCTCAACCTTGATTGCATAGAGGTAGAAGCGACCGTCGAGAGGCTGCTGAGCCTCGCCCTTGATGGCCCACTTGAATCGGAGGTCGGCAGGTAGCAACTCCTTGACTACGGGGAGTGACAGATAGTGATTTACCGTAGCTGTGTCGGCCGACATCACTGCACCTACGGCAGCGCCTCCGGCATATTGCGGATTCAGCAGTGCAAAGAGCGGATTCTTCTCACGGTCGAATGCCGAGCTATTAGTGTCGGTATCCGCGGCATCGGCTGTCGCAACCGCCGAAATCAAATCGTCAGTGGGAGTTTGGGTAGTCCCATCGGCATTAGCTTTCGAATCAGCATCAACAACCTCTGTAGACTCGGTGTTCTCGGCAAGATATTGCTGCACCGCTTTGTCGGCATTCATAAGCAACGGAAGAACCTCTTGAGCGTTGTAGGTTGTCCAGAACTCCAACGAGGCGGAACCTTGCAACAATTTACGGACACGCTCAGGCTCCTTCACGCCCGGTAGCTCTACCAAGATGCGATTGGAGTTGGGCAGACGCTGGATGTTAGGCTGCGTCACACCAAAGTGGTCGATACGGCTACGCAAGATGTTAAACGAAGCATCAATGGCATCGTCCGTCTCCTTACGCAAGATCTTCTCCACCTCAGCATCGGTGCTGTTGGGGGTGATATCCTTTCGGTCGGGACTTACGAAGATAGTAGCCAGTGACGAACCGCCACTTAATGTTTTGTAGCTCTTTACGAACTCACCGATAAAATCCTTACCCGATTCCAACCCCTCTTTGGCTTGCGCCATAGCGGTTTTGAAATTCTCGTCGTTGCTACTATCACCTGCCAGTGATTTTACAACATCCTCGACCTGAATCTCAAGCATGACGTTCATACCACCCTTGAGGTCGAGGCCCAAGTTGAGTTCCTTCTCCTTCACCTCCTTGTAGGTGAATTTGCGGAATCCCAAGTTGTAGACCGGCTGGTTCTGCACCGAATCGAGATAATATTGCTCTCGTTCTGCGCGTTCACTCGGGTCGTAGGCCTCCGCGTAAGCTACCGCATTCTTCTCCACACTCCGTGTTTTGAATGTGAAGGAGAGCTGGTAAATACAAGCGACTGCAAGTAGAATCGCAAGTAGTCTAATAGCACCTTTGCTTTGCATTTGAGTTAAAATTATGTTATTATTTTGTTGTTTCTTCCAACTTCTGTCAATGAGAACTGTTCGCACACCCGAAACAATTTCACCCGTTAGCTCGCAAAAATAGGCATTTTTTTCTTAAAAAGCAACTATTAGATGCTGAAATACCCAACGACACACCGCATGATTCAAACGTATTGCCGGCAGTTGGTATTCTCTTTGAAAGGAGGACATTCACACCTCAACCTCAAAAAAAAGGTGTCACTCGATGTGAGTAGCACCCTTTGATAAAACTTATGTTGTTGGACAATTACTCTGCCAAACAAGCATCGAGTTGCTGTGTGATGGCCTCTCGGTCGAGGTGTTGTCCGATGATGACAATCTTCACCATGCGGTCACCGTAGACGGGATCCCAATCGCGCGACAGTCCGGGCTCTTGCAACATAAGTTGTTCAAGTTCCTCCTTAGGCGCTGTAGCATACCACAGTCCTGCCTCCTTGAGTTGTTTTTGACGTCCTGCCTGCTCGAAGAGGTAGGACATATCGGTGTTGTTGCTAAAATAGCAAATGCCCTTGGCTCGGATGATGTTGTGTCCCCACTGCGAACCTACACAGTAGTCGAATTTGTTCAGGTCAAAGCCCTGACGACGGTAGTAAACAAAGGTTTGTATGCCATACTCCTCGACTTCGCCCTCATCTTCGTGATGATGGTGATGTTCGTGGTGATGATGTTCATCGGCCTCGTGGTCATCATCGTCGTCGTCATCATCATCGTGCACATGTTCCAACTCGCGAATCCATGCCGCTGAGGTTGCCGTGGCCTCGAAACCAAAAAGTCGGGTATTAAGCAACTCATCGAGGTCGACATTACCATAGTCGCACTCCACAATCTTCGCCTTCGGTTGCAATGTACGAATGATGGTCTTGATACGTGCCAACTCGTCGGGAGTCACCTCCGAGGCTTTGTTCAGCACAATGAGGTTGCAAAACTCAATCTGTTCGATGATGAGACGTTCGATATCCTCCTCGCCCAAATCGGAAGCGGTAAGCGCATTGCCACAAGCAAATTCGTCTTGCAAACGCAACGCATCGACCACCGTAGCGATGCAATCTAATCGACACTGCGGACCCTGCTGTCGCATGGTGGGCATGGTGCAAATGGTCTGCGCAATGGGGGCGGGTTCGCAGATACCACTCGCCTCAATGACGATGTAATCGAAACGTTGCATGGCCAAGATGTCGTCGATTTGCTTAACCAAATCCATCTTCAGAGTGCAACAGATGCAACCATTCTGCAACGCTACCAAGCTGTCGTCTTGCGAACTTACCAATCCGCCCTTCTCGATGAGATTGGCATCGATGTTCACCTCACCGATATCGTTGACAATGACGGCAAAGCGTATACCTCGTTCGTTGGTTAGAATATGGTTGAGCAACGTGGTTTTGCCACTGCCCAGATAGCCTGTCAGCAACAGAATGGGGGTTATTTCAGAAGTTGTCTCCATGATTGTAAAATATCGTTAATAGTAATTGGTGTTACAACGAAGATATTCGAGGATACTCCGTGTAATTCGATAGGTTTATGAAGAGCAAAAAGCAGTGCAACCACATGGATTACACTGCTTTGCTCGTTGATTGTCATAAATTATTTGACCTCCTCAAAATCAACATCTTCAGGTTGTGCACCTGTCGTGCCACCCTGCTGTGCACCTGCTCCGGCACCCGCATTGGTTGCACCCGTGTTGGCACCTTGTGCCTGTTGCTGTGCATAGAGGTCTTGTGAAGCGGCCTGCCATGCAGCATTCAACTCGGCCATAGCACTGTCAATTGCGTTGAGATCGGCATTCTTGTGAGCCTCCTTGAGTTTGCCCAAAGCAGCCTCGATAGCAGCTTTCTTGTCGGCAGGCAACTTATCGCCATACTCCTTGAGTTGCTTCTCGGTGGCGAAGATATTAGAGTCAGCGGCATTTACCTTATCGATACGCTCGCGCTCCTCGCGATCCTTAGCCTCATTGGCTTTGGCCTCGTCACGCATACGCTGAATTTCGGCCTCGGTCAAGCCACTCGATGCTTCAATACGAATCTTCTGCTCCTTACCGGTGCCCTTGTCGCATGCCGAAACATTGAGAATACCATTGGCATCGATATCGAATGTTACCTCAATCTGAGGTACACCACGCGGTGCTGCAGGGATGCCTGTAAGGTGGAAGCGACCCAATGACTTGTTGTCGCGTGCCATAGGACGCTCACCCTGGCAAACATTAATCTCAACCTCCGGCTGATTGTCGGCTGCCGTAGAGAAGACCTGACTCTTGCGGGTAGGGATGGTTGTGTTCGACTCGATAAGTTTGGTGAATACACCGCCCAACGTCTCGATACCCAACGATAGTGGAGTAACATCCAACAGCAAGACATCCTTTACCTCGCCGGTAAGCACACCACCTTGAATAGCAGCACCGATGGCCACTACCTCGTCGGGGTTTACGCTACGGTTAGGCTCTTTGCCGAAGAAATCCTTAACAATCTGCTGAATGGCCGGAATACGTGTAGAACCACCTACCAAGATTACCTCGTCGATTTGCGAAGCGGTCAAACCGGCATCTTGCAGAGCCTTCTTGCACGGCTCGATGGTCTTGTGAATGAGATGGTCGCACAACTGCTCAAACTTGGCACGAGTAAGCGTCATCACCAAGTGCTGAGGAATGCCATTCACCGGCATGATGTAGGGCAAGTTTATTTCGGTAGATGTAGAGGAGGAGAGTTCAATCTTAGCCTTCTCGGCAGCCTCCTTCAAACGTTGCATAGCCATCGGGTCCTGACGCAGATCGATACCGTGCTCAGCTTTGAATGCCTCGGCCATGTAGTCAATAAGTACATGATCGAAATCATCACCACCTAGGTGAGTATCGCCATTGGTCGACTTCACTTCGAAGACACCGTCGCCCAACTCCAGAATGGAGATATCGAACGTACCTCCACCCAAGTCGTAGACTGCAATCTTCATATCGCTGTTCTTCTTGTCCAGACCGTAGGCCAACGCGGCTGCCGTAGGCTCGTTGATGATACGACGTACCTTCAAACCGGCAATCTCACCTGCCTCCTTCGTGGCTTGACGCTGCGAGTCGGAGAAATAGGCCGGAACCGTGATAACTGCCTCATCGACCGTCTGGCCTAAATAATCCTCAGCAGTCTTCTTCATCTTCTGCAACGTGACTGCCGAAATCTCCTGCGGACTATATTGACGACCATCAATCTCAACACGCGGAGTGTTGTTGGGACCTTGTACAACTGAATAGGGAGCACGAGCTACCTCCGAACGCACCTGCTCGAATGTTTCACCCATAAAACGTTTGATTGAGAAAATCGTACGCTTCGGGTTCGTAATTGCTTGACGTTTCGCAGGGTCACCCACCTTACGCTCACCGTTTTCGGTAAATGCAACCACCGAAGGTGTGGTACGATGTCCCTCAGAGTTGGGGATAACAACAGGCTCGCTACCCTCCATGACCGCTACGCACGAATTCGTAGTACCCAGGTCAATACCAATAATCTTTCCCATAATTGTGTCTTATTTTTTATTGTTTTCTATTTCGTTGTCCGTTCTTTTCGAACGCTTGCGACCTATTACTCAACAAAGGTTGTACCAAACGCACAATGGGGAATAAAATGACGTGTTTTGCACACAACAACTGACACGCTTCCGTCATGCACTGACAATTCGGCAGATTTCGGTGGGCGTTGTCCGATTGTTGGCAGTTGTACGGAGGGCATTGGCATTGTTCGTGGCACGGCAATTGCCGGACATCTCGAAGCGACACATCGGCCACTGATGTCATGTACAAGAGTACGTATATCAAATTACCGAGTGAAACGAGGGACGCTATCACATTGGGGATACTTCGGCACACTTTATGCACGAAAAAATTTGGAAATATGGAAACAGTTCCTTATCTTTGCTTACGAATCAAGATTTGGGGTTCTAATCGAAAGATTGGAATTCTTCTTTTTTTATTACATAGCAAAAACTTTGAAAACGATATATTATGGCGAAAGATTTTATCTATCTGACGGCCGACGGGTACAAGAAACTGAAAGATGACTTAGACCGCATGCGGTCGGTCGAGCGGCCTGCTATTTCAGCTGCTATTGCTGAAGCACGAGACAAGGGTGACTTGTCGGAGAATGCCGAATACGATGCAGCGCGAGAGGCGCAAGGATTGTTAGAGATGCGTATTGCCCAATTGGAGGCTACCATTGCCAATGCTCGTATCATCGATGAATCGAAAATCGATAGGGAGAAGGTGCAAATTTTGTCACGCGTAACGTTGCTGAATCACAACAACGGCAAGCAGGTGTGCTACACCATCGTGTCGGAAAAGGAGGCCAATCTGCGCGAAGGCAAGATAGCCATCGGAACACCCATAGCCAAGGCGTTGTTGGGCAAGAAGAAGGGAGACCATGTGGATGTGACGGTTCCGGCAGGTGTATTACACTTCGAAATTCTCGATATCACGATATAATCGGGTAACGGTAATAAGTCTATCACAAGTGGGTCGGTGCAAATCGGCCCACTTGTTTTATGGTTGGCACCACCGATGGAACGATGTTTGCGTAGTACAGTGTAGCGGGACCTTCGAACGGAGATGCTCGCCACACCTTTAACTATCGACTATCATGAAAGAGTATGTCAAGACCAAAACTCAATTGCACATCGAGGCACTACCCTACGCCTACGATGCATTGATGCCCGAATTCTCGGAGGAGACGTTGCGTTGTCACCACGACAAACACCAGCAAGCCTACATCGACAAGGTGAATGAGTTGATTGCAGGCACACCCTTAGAGGATGCCTCGCTGGAGCAATTGGTACTACAGAGCGAAGGGACACTCTACAACCAAGCTGCACAAGCATGGAACCACACCTTCTACTTCGACCAATTTACAACCGCACCTACCGGCCCCTTTGAGGGAATCTTCCACGAGGCTGTCCTACGCGATTTTGGCTCTTTTGCTACGCTACAGGAGCGGATGAACCACGCCTGCACCACACTCTTCGGCTCAGGCTGGGTGTGGTTGGTAACCGATGTCGAAGGGCGGCTCTCTATCTACTCCACACCCAATGCCGGAAATCCATTGCGACATGGATTGCAACCGCTACTGACACTCGACGTGTGGGAGCATGCCTACTATATCGATTACCGAAATCGGCGTTTGGATGCAGTGGTTGCCCATTGGCGTCGTATCAATTGGCGACGCGTTGCCGACCGCTATGCCCAGGTGGTCGGGCAGGAGTAAAAAGCACGCCATCCGATAGGAGGCGTGAGGCTTCGTACCGGATGGCGATGGTTGTTGAGCGGTTTTGAGCAGGAACTACAGATGTTGCTCTATGAAGTGAATCATGCGCTTGCGGATTTGGCGTGTGTAGCTCGGAAGCATCGAGTGATTCTGATCGGGATAGACCATCAAGTCAAACTCCTTGCCTGCATCGGTGAGGGCACGAATCATCTCCACTGAATTTTGAAAATGCACGTTATCGTCGGCTGTGCCATGTATGAGCAACAGTCGGGTGCGATCGTCGCGCAACAGTGGAGCAAGCTGCAACGGTGAGTTGTCATCATAGCCTGCGGCATTTGTTTGAGGCAGTCCGTTGTAGAGTTCGGTATAGATTGTATCGTAATAGCGCCACGACGTGACCGGCGCCACCGCAATGGCTGCTTTGAAGAGACCATCACCCCGACATGCACACGAGAGTGCCATGAATCCACCGTATGACCAACCGTAGATACCGATGCGTGAAGCATCTATCCACGGCTGTGCGGCCATGTAGTGTGCTACAGAGAGTTGGTCCTCCACCTCATAACGACCCAACTGACCGTAGGTAATCTTCTTGAAATTTTCGCCACGGAAACCCGTTCCACGACCATCAACACAGACTACAACATAGCCTTGTTGCACCAGCACATCTTCCCAATCGATGCGCCAACGGTTTTGCACACTCTGGGAACCGGGACCTGAATATTGGGTCAGCAGGCAGGGGTATCGCTTCGAGGCATCGAAGTGTGTGGGGCGCAAAAGATAGCCATTGAGGGTATCACCCCGCTCGGTCGTCAGGGTAAAGAACTCCTTACGCGGAAGCTGTATGCTATCGACATAGCGACGCAACGCCGCATTGTCGGCCACCACACGCACCGTGCGACCCTTGTTGTCGCACACCTCAACACGTCCGGGGTCTTGGGCCGATGAACCGGTGACGATGTAGTAGTTGAGTCCGGCACCCGGTACCACTGTATGGAAACCGCTGTCGGTAGTCAATCGTTGCTTGTGCTTTCCGGCAAAGTCGATGCTATAGAGCTGGCGTTCCAGTGGCGATGACTCGGTAGAGAGGTAGTAGACTCTGTCGTCCCTCACACCGACAATGGAGGTCACCTCCCAATTGCCCGAAGTGATGGGACAAAATGCTCCTCCCGGACGTCCGATGATAAGATGCATCCACCCTGTGTGAGTCTCTTGTTGGAGTAGGTATCGCTTGCCCCCCTCAATCCAGCGAAACGACTGGTCGGTTTCGTGTGCGATATAACGGTCGGAGAATTCGGAGTAGATATGCTCTTGTGCCGATTGCGGAGCCTCGAAATCGGTCTTTTGCAGACGACGGAAGCAGATGTGGTTCTGTTGCCGGTTGCGCGTCTCATACCACAACTCACCTTGCGGCGTCCAGCCCAAGCGAGGAATATACTGCGTGGAGTCAGCACCTATGTCAATGCGTAGGGTTTTACCGGTCATTTGGTCAAACAGGCAGAGCGAGACTACGGAATTTGCATCGCCTGCTTTGGGATATTTAAATTGGAAGGCATGGTTGTAGAGGGCGCCATCGTAGCGCATCATCTCCATGAGTGGCACACGCGACTCATCGAACTTCAAATATGCCAAGTAGCGTGCATCGGGAGAGAGGGCATAGGCACACGTGAAACCGAACTCCTCCTCGTAGACCCAGTCGGTCGTGCCGTTGATGGTAGCATTCCAACGGCCATCGGTCGTGACGCGACGCAATGTATCGTTATCGAGGTCGTATAGATAGAGGTCATTGTGGCTTGATAGCACAATCTGACGTCCCGTAGAGGCAAAATGAGCATCGCGCTTGTCCGGCAATGCATGCAGAATCTCGCGCAGATGATGACCGTCGTAATAGTAGTAGCGAGTTGTGTAGGAGTGGCGGTAGATGGAGGTTGCCCCTATCGAAAGAAGCACTCCACCGTCGGAAGCAATGTCGTAATCGACAATGGGCAATCGTCGTGCTACAGTCATCCACTCACCTGTGGTGACATCCAGTGAGTCGAGCAATAAATCGCCATTGCTTGCCATCGGTAGCAACGGTTCACCGACCTCGGACAATGCATAGCTGTATCGAAAGATGTTTCCCTTGCGCAACACCGTGTAGTGCTCGCCATCGGCTGTAGAGCGCGTACCCGCAAGTTGGGTCGGGCGGAAACGTCCCGCAGCTACATCATCGTAGGTGAAGTGTTGTGCCCGCACGGAGAGTGCGCATAAGAGTGTCAGAAGAAGGAGTAGCAACGGTTTGTAGTGTGTCATATCTTCTATTGTTTGCGTATCCGTTATTCAAACCCACGACCGGCACCTCGCAACAGACAGCCAATCGTGGGTTTGGGTAGGTGGTTATGGAGATGACTATCAAATGTCATCGACATTGAAGTCGTAGCCCAAGCGTTTGCCTGTTACAAACTTGGAGTTGTCCATCTTCGTGTTGAACTGGTCAACAGTCACACGTTTCGACTCCTCGTAGGGCGGAGTAAGCAGGTCGAA
>CAYUJP010000013.1:1565-3288 GCA_964445055.1 uncultured Alistipes sp. | reverse complement strand
GAGTTGTCGGGGTCGGCCTGCACATAGGGACTCTGCCAGATGAGGTGATTGGTCTCGAATTCAAACACGTCGGAGTGCATCTGGAAGAGCAACAAGTCGGATGCAATCTGAAACTGCGTCTCAAACTTGCCACGGTCACGATATTCGATACGTACACGGCGGTCCAAACGTCCGTCCAATTCGTCGTCCCATTCGGCAGACATCTCAAAGAGAATATCCTTCAGGTCATTGAATACAGCAAATGTGTTGTCGAACACCTTCTGTTTTAGAGTCGATTTACGGACGATTGTATCGAGTATTTTCGCCCGAAGCGGTGAAGAATCCATAGTCGTATAGCGATTATTGTATGTTTAAGGTTTGTCCCTCTTGTAGTTGAGCCGCGCTCTTCAGTCGATTGAGCTTACGCAACGAACGCTCACGTATGCCATAGCTCTGTGCAACCGAGTGTAGCGTTTCGCCTGCACTGACAATGTGATGACGTGCATTGCCTCCCCAGCTACGTTGTTTGCGGTCGATGTAGACCTGCTCACCGGTTTGCGGCTGTGCCGTGCGTGAGACCTCATTGAATCGGCGCAAATTGCCTGCCGACACCGCAAAGATGGCAGCAAGTGACTCGTAGGTATCACCCTCCTTTGCCAAGACGTAGTTGACACCGTTGGTAGCGTAGATGTTGTAGCCCTTGTAGGCATTGATTGTCACACGATAGTGGTCGGGGTCAATGCGCTCACCGGAGCCGACGGTCGGTGCTTCGGTCGTCGGTTTTGTCGTAGCGGAAGCGGTCGATGATGTAGCTTGGTGGCGCGCTGCATAGAGCGCTTCGCCTTGAGGACGGTCGAGCAGATAGAGTTGATTCTCCTCGATGACACGACATAGGCGTTGTGCATAGTCGGGTGCCGTGGCATAGCCGGCGGCCTTCAGACCGCGCGCCCAACTGCGGTAGTCGTCGGCGGCATAGACAAAAAGCGAATCGTAACGCGGTTGTGTGTCGAGAAACGTGGCATGGTCCTCGTACGACTCACCAACTGTGTTGTAGGCACGAAAACACTCGCCCTTGGCATCGTCATCGTGGTAGACACGTTTGCCTGTCCAGTTCTTCTTGCATTTGATGCCAAAGTGGTTGTTCGACGAACGTGCCAACTCGCTGTTGCCACAATCGGATTCCAAAAGACCTTGCGCCAAGGTAATGCTTGCCGGAATACCATAACGTTCCATGTGGTCTATGGCTATCGATTTGTACTTGTCGATATACTCCTCGCGTGTCTGGCGTGTCTGTGCCACAGCGGTCGAGCAGAACAACGGGAGAAATAACAAGAGTGCTATTGTCTTTTTCAAAACTTTATTGTAGATTTGTATTACGTAGAAACAAAGATAGGCGTTTCTGCTGAATTTTACAACATACACCAAACAAACTATTGTTTATGAATATCAAAGAGGCAAATCGAATCTTCAACTTATCAATTGACGATTATCATCGTTACGACCATGTAGATCACCCGATGGAGAATCCCTTCGAAAAGGATTCGTTTGACTATATCCTTTACGAGAAGAATTGGATTGATACCGTGCAATGGCATCTGGAAGATATCATCCGCGACCCACAGATTGACCCGGTGGCTGCATTGCAACTTAAGCGTCGCATCGATGCCTCAAATCAAGCACGCACCGACCTTGTGGAGCAGATTGATGCCCACTTGGTGACCTACTACAAAGATGTGAAGGTGCT
>CAYUJP010000013.1:0-1465 GCA_964445055.1 uncultured Alistipes sp. | reverse complement strand
ATGAAGATGTACAACGATCCCAATCTGAATCCGGTGCTTTATGGCACTAAAAAATAGTCTCCCCCAACACATATTGGTGATTCGCAACTCGGCAATGGGCGATGTGGCCATGTTGCCACACGCATTGCGAGCGATGCGAAGTGCTTATCCGGAGGTGCAGCTTACGGTGCTCACCCGTGCTCATCTGCAACCCCTGTTTGCAGGGATAGATGTAGATTTCCTGACCCCCGATTACAAAGGTAGGCACAAAGGGCTGGTGGGGCTTTGGCGTTTGGCACGCGAAGCACGCGCCCATGGTATCGATGCTGTTGCCGATGTACATGGAGTATTGCGAGCACGACTTGTCTGCACATTGTTGCGTTTGCATGGCATCCGTGTGGCCCACATCGACAAGGGACGTCGCGAAAAGCAACGGCAATTGGGAAACCCCTCCAAGTGGAACACGCCTCTCAAACACACCGTCACACGCTATTGCGATGTGTTTCGCAAGTTGGGTTTTGAGGTTGAGGACCCTACGCCTGCAACCAAACCGCCTCTGACCGATATCTTCGGTCCAAAGCAGGGGGTATGGGTGGGTGTAGCACCCTTCTCGGCACAAGTCGGTAAGTGTTACCCATTGGACGAGGCTGCACGTGTGGTAGAGGGGTTGAGTGCTCGGTGTGAGCGTGTCTTTGTACACAGTGGAAAGTCGGGCGAGGAGAGCGACTTTGCCAAACGTATGGAGTGTCGTTATCGCAACGTCACAGCACTCTACGACAAGGTGCAACTGCGCGAAGAGTTGCAATTGATTGCACGTCTCGACTGCCTGGTCTCGATGGATTCGTTGGCCATGCACATGGCATCGTTGGTCGCTACACCCGTTGTGTCGGTGTGGGGCGCAACCCATCCATCGTTAGGATTTGCCGGGTATGGTACCTCTTGCGAGGGCGTGGTACAACGCGAGGACTTACCCTGTCGGCCCTGCTCGGTCTATGGAGCAAAGCCTTGTCGGTTTGGCGACTACCGTTGCATGCAGATTCCGGCACAAGAGGTGTTGGTACACGTAGCACACATATTGCAAGCGAAAAAAGCATAGTGTCATGTCACTCGATATCTGCGACGAGCAGGAGGGTTAATTCTCCTGCTCGTCGGTCTTTTGTGCCAGCCACACTCCGACAAGAATTGCTACAGCCCCTATCGCGGCAACACAGGTAAGTCGTTCATCCAACACGAGAGCAGCCACCAACAGTGTCACTACGGGATTGAAGTAGATGTAGTTGGTAGCACGCATCGTGCCCAAACGTTGCATAGCGAGTGTCCAAACCAAGTAGCAGATCATCGATGCCACTAGTCCCAAAAAGAGCAGGTTGAGCCATACTATGGGGCTATGCCATGCCAATGGCGATGAGGTTGGTAACAACCACCTAACAGGCAGCGCCGTGAGTAGTCCGTAGAAGAAGACCTTGCGCATCAAGAATCGCGAGTC
>CAYUJP010000012.1:0-20054 GCA_964445055.1 uncultured Alistipes sp. | reverse complement strand
ACCCCGGCCTCCTCGGCCATGGCAACCGCTTGGTCGGAGATGTTGTTGTCGGTAATGATGATGTCGACATCCTCCAACGGACAGATGCGACCGAAACCGCGCTGACCAAACTTCGACGAGTCGGCGAGGATGATGATTTTCGATGCCGACTTCATCATCACTTGGGTGAGTTTTGCCTCCTCGATGGTCGAGGTGGTGATGCCACGCTCCAAATCGATGCCATCGACGCCGAAGAAGAGCTTCGAACAGCTGAAATCGTGCAACGCCACCTCGGCATAGCTTCCAATGGCGCTCAGCGACTTTTTGTGTACGCAACCTCCCAACTGCACCACGTTGATATCGGGCATCTCGTTGAGCAACACCGACACCTTCAGAAAGGTAGTCACCACATCGAGATGCGAGTGAAACTGTTGCTTGATGGCCTCGGCAAAGGCATAGATGGTCGAACCCGATGCCAAGATGATGGAGTCGTTCTCTTCCAACAACTCCAGCGCCTTCACTGCAATGCGCTCCTTCACCTCGCGATTGATGTTTCCCTTGACGTGTACATCGGTGTCGGTGACATGGGGATTGGCCGAACGGGCACTGCCATGCACCTTGTAGAGCAACCCTTTCGACTCCAGAATCTTCACATCCTTACGAATCGTCACCTTCGTCACTCCCAACTCGGTAGCCACATCGGAGATACGGACAAACCCGAATTTGTTGAGATGGTCGAGGATATACTTATGTCTCTCTGCTACACTTAACATAACTACGTGGTTTTTAACTCGGTAAAAATACACTATTTCCGACTACTTCGCAAATAAAATTTTGCTTTCGTCCCACCAAAAAGCCGGAAAGCGATACGAAACGATACAAAAAGATTAGGTTATCTACCAAATGTTGCCTATCTTTGTCTATTGTTATACCTTTTCGGTATTCATTTCCGAAACTATCGAACAAATCATACACATGGCACAAATTGAGACATATCGGTCGCCCTTCGCCAAAACGGAACTGCTCGACCGTCTCCGCAAAATTCGTCACGTCGCCCTCGACATGGACGGCACCATCTACATGGGCATGTCGCTCTTTCCGTGGACCAAGCAATTTCTTGCTGACCTCACACAGATGGGCATCGGCTACTCCTTTCTGACAAACAACCCGTCGAAGAACATTGCCGACTATCTGCACAAACTCGAGACATTGGGCATCACCGCTACACGCGAAGAGATGTACACCACAGCATTGGCTACCATCGACTACATCAAGTCGCACTACCCCACTGCCCATCGGCTCTTCCTGTTAGGTACACCGAGCATGATTGCCGAGTTCGAGGCTGCCGGGTTTGAATCGACCACCGACAGTGCCGATGATGTACCCGATGTAGTGGTAGCAGCCTTCGACATGACGTTGGTCTACCCTCGTCTGTGCCGTGCAGCATGGTGGGTATCGCAGGGAATCCCCTACATTGCCACCAATCCCGACCGCGTATGTCCCACCGATCAGCCGGTGGTGCTGGTCGACTGCGGCTCCATCTGCAAGTGCATAGAGCATGCCACGGGACGCAAGCCCGACATCGTGTTGGGCAAGCCCGACCCCAACATGCTCACCGGCATCAAAGAACGTTACGGTCTGCAGTCCGACGAGATTGCTATGGTGGGCGACCGCATCTACACCGATGTTGCCATGGCTCACAATGCCGGTGCATTGGGTGTGCTGGTGCTATCGGGTGAGACCACCGAGGAGGTTGCCGCCGCAGCCGACCCACAGCCCCACATCACCGCACTCTCGCTCAAGCAGTTTGGCGACCTGCTCAAGGAGGCTCATGGCAAGCAGTAGCAACGCCTGTTCACGCCACAAACAATACGTTTTACCGAATGGCCGCTCCTTACCGAGCGGTCATTCGTCTCTTAGGGGTGAACTGGTTCGCTGTTCTCCATCGAGAGGACTGTTATTTTTTGAATTCCACCAAATTTTGTACATTTGCCGGCTATTTTATAGGACATGGAGTGGATTCAAACACTATTCTTCGACCACACCGCGTTGCAGGCGGTTGTCATCATTGCACTGATTTGTGCCATCGGCACGGCATTGGGTAAGGTGCGCATCGGGGGCATCTCCTTGGGTGTCACCTTCGTCTTCTTTGTCGGCATCTTGGCAGGACACCTCGGATTCTCCGTCGACCCGGCCATGATTGAATTTGCCGAGAGTTTCGGGTTGGTGCTCTTTGTCTACTCCTTGGGATTGCAGGTGGGTCCCGGATTCTTCAGCTCCTTTCATCAGGGAGGTGTGAAACTTAACCTTTTGGGGCTCTGTGTCATCATCATCGGCACCCTCATGACCATCCTTTTCAGTCGTTTCACGCCGGTGCAACTGCCCGAGATGATGGGCGTGTTGTGCGGTGCCACCACCAACACACCGGCATTGGGTGCTGCACAACAGACCCTCAACCAGTTGCATCTGTCCTCCAGCGGTGCCGCCCTGAGTTGTGCGGTGACCTATCCTCTGGGCGTGTTGGGAGTCATCGCTGCCATCATCATCATGCGCTATCTGATGGTGCGCCCTACCGACCTCAGTGCCGGTGAGCCCAACGACTCGCACCACACCTACATTGCCGCCTTTCAGGTACACAACCCGGGCATCTTCGGCAAAGACATCCGCTCTGTAGCACGCATCAGCCACATTCCCTTTGTCATCTCGCGTCTCTGGCGCAACGGCAAGGTCTCCATACCCACCTCTGATACCGAGCTACAGCAGGACGACCGACTGCTCATTGTCACCAACGAACAGAACGCCGAGATGCTCACCGCACTCTTCGGAGAGCAGGAGCAGACCGACTGGAACAAGGAGGATGTCGATTGGAATGCCATTGACAGCCGACTCATCTCGCAGTCGATTGTCATCACCCGTCCCGAAATCAACGGCAAACGACTGGGAACGTTGCGACTGCGCAACACCTTCGGCATCAACATCAGCCGTGTCTACCGCAGTGGTGTGTCGTTGCTGGCGACCCCCAGCCTCGTCCTGCAGATTGGCGACCGTGTGGTAGTGGTAGGCGAGGCGCCTGCCGTACACAGTGTCGAGAAGGTATTGGGCAATGCCGAGAAGCACCTCAACGAGCCCAACATTGCCGCCATCTTCATCGGTATCTTGTTGGGCTTGGCTGTCGGTTCGCTACCGCTACATCTGCCGGGCATGAGTGCTTCGGTGCGATTGGGTCTCGCCGGAGGTCCCATCATCGTGGGTATCTTGATTGGCACCTTTGGACCTAGACTTCACCTGATTACCTACACCACACTCAGCGCCAACCTCATGCTTCGCGGTATTGGATTGGCCATGTACTTAGCCTGTCTAGGGTTGAGTGCTGGTGCCGACTTCTTCGACACCGTGGTACGTCCCGAAGGGGCCATGTGGGTGGGTTTGGGTCTCGCCATCACCTTGTTGCCGGTGTTGCTGGTAGGATGGGTGGCCATGCGATGGACTCATCTCGACTTCGGCTCCACCTGTGGTATGCTGTGCGGAGCCATGGCCAACCCCATGGCACTAACCTATGCCGACGACACAATCGAGGGGGACAACCCCGCCGTATGTTACGCCACGGTCTACCCCCTCTCTATGTTTGTGCGCGTCATTCTGGCGCAACTGGTATTGTTATTTTTCCTCTGACAGCGTGCCAAACTCCGTCACGATGCGGTCTAAGCAGTGACGGATGATGCGCACCGAATCGTCAATCTCCTCCAAGGAGATGGTCAGCGGTGGCGATATGCGAAAGGCCGTATCGCAGAAGAGGAACCAATCACTCAAAATGCCCTCCTCCTTGAAGAGCTCCATGATGCGGTAGAGTCGCTCCGATGCACCCAACTCCACAGCCAACAGCAGACCGCTGCGACGAATCTCCCGCACCGCAGGGTGCGACAAGAGCTGTTGCTCGTAGCGTGCGCCTTTGGCCTCCACCTGCTCGACCACACCATGCTCCTTCAGATAGGTGAAGGCTGCCAAACCGGCAGCACAGCAGACCGGATGTCCCCCGAAGGTGGTGATATGGCCCAACGTAGGCTCACTCTGTAGCACATCCATCACCTGATTCGATGCCACAAAAGCGCCCAACGGCATTCCGCCGCCAAAGGCCTTGGCCAGACAAACGATGTCGGGCGTGACGCCATACTTCTGCATGGCGAACATCTCGCCCGTACGCCCCAGACCGGTTTGTATCTCATCGAAGATGAGCAGTGCACCCACACTGTCACAACGTTGACGCAGTGCCTGCAACCATCCTGCAACCGGAAGACGCACACCGCCCTCCCCCTGCACAGGCTCCACCAGTACAGCCGCAGTACGTTGTGTGATGCACGCAAGCGCTTCAAAATCGTTAAACTCGATGGCCCGCACATCGGGCAACAACGGACGGAAAGCAGCCTTCCACTCCTCTCCTTCGGGGGTGCCCATCATGCTCATTGCCCCATGCGTAGAGCCGTGGTAGGCACGTCGCATCGAGATGAGTTCGGTACGGTGGGTATAACGTTTGGCCAACTTCAAGGCCCCCTCCACCGCCTCGGCACCCGAATTGACAAAGTAGACACTCGACAGCGGTGCCGGCAGAGCCTCCGCAATGGCGGTAGCATAGCGTGTTTGCGGACTCTCCACCATCTCACCGTAGACCATGATGTGCATGTAGCGCGCGGCTTGCTCCTGCACAGCACGCACCACCTCGGCATTGCCGTGACCCACATTGCTCACCGACACACCTGCCACCAAGTCGTAGTAGCGCTTGCCTTCGGGCGTATAGAAAAAACTACCCTCGGCACGCTCCACCTCCACCAACATCGGGGAGGGTGATGTTTGTGCCACATGGGCCAAAAATTGCTTTCGTAGTATCATAGGATTTTATTCACTGTTCATCTCCAAATCTTCGCGCCAGCACCGCCTCGGCACCGCGCACCGCCACACGCAACCAGCGATAGCGCAACTCGGCATGTTCCACTGCGGTAAGTTGCCACTGCGCCACCTCCTGTCGTACGCGTGTAGTGAGCGCACTGAGCAAGATGGCAGCCGACGCCGACACATTCAGGCTCTCCACCAATCCGCACATCGGGATGTGCAGAAACTCATCGGCCGAATGGACCACCTCCTCCGAGATGCCGGCATGCTCCGTACCGAACACCAACACAAAACGACCCGCTGCAACATCGAAATTCGACGGGGTGCAACTGCTTGCATGGGGTGTCGTTGCAACAATGCGGTAACCCTCCTTGCGCAACGAGGCAAGGGCTTCGCGTGTCGAGGCGTGTCGACAGAGGTCAATCCACTTGTCGGTACCTCGCACGATAGCCTGATTGGGGTTAAAGTCCCAACGGTCGGCCACGATGTGCATCCGTTGCACCCCAAAAGCTTCGCAGTGGCGCATCAGCGCTGAGGCATTGTGCGGATGAAAGGTGTTCTCAGCCAACAGAGTCACATAGTGTGTCCGCGCATCGAGAGCGGTCATCAGTGTTCGATAGCGTTGCTCCGTCAGAAATTCGGACAAGTAGGCCGAACGTTCGTCATACCACGCTACCGAGTGGCTACTTGCGATATTTTTCATCTTCGTCGAGGATTTTCAGGTAGCTCTCGTAACGCGAGAAGGCGATACGACCCTCCTCCACCGCCACACGCACCGCGCAGCCGGGTTCGTGGGTGTGGGTGCAGTTGTAGAACCGACACTCCTTGGCTTGTTGCATCATCTCGGGAAAATAGTGCGACAACTCCGCATCGTCGATGTCGATGAGGCCAAATCCCTTGATACCGGGTGTGTCAATCAGAAATCCCCCCTCCGCAAGACGATACATCGCCGAGAAAGTTGTGGTGTGGCGTCCCTTGTGATGGCTCTCCGAGATGGCCCCCGTGCGGAGTTCCAACCCGGGTTCCAAGTGGCTCACCAAGGTCGATTTTCCCACTCCCGAATTGCCTGCTATGAGTGTGGTGACGCCCCGCGTCAACTGTTTGACCTCGTCTACGCCAATCTGTTGCACCGTAGCAAGGTCGACAACCCGATAGCCTGCCTGCTCGTAGACGGCATGAAAGTGTTGCACCAACTCCACGTCATCGCGCACCAAGTCGTACTTTGCCAACAGAATAGTCACCGGTATGCGGTAGGCCTCGCAAGTGACCAAAAAGCGGTCCACAAACTCCGTGGCGGTCTCCGGTTGTTTGAGTGTCACCACCAGCAGTGCTTGGTCGATATTTGCCGCAATGATGTGCGACTCTTTCGAGAGGTTCGAGGCCCGACGAATGATGTAGTTGCGACGGGGCAACACCTGTTCGATGTTCCACTCCCCATCGGCAGATGCCGAACATGCCACGTTGTCGCCCACCACCACAGGATTGGTCGAACGCACCCCACTAAGCCGTATGCGACCCCGCATGCGACACGCAACGGTGGTGCCATCTTGCAACAGCACATCGTACCAACTACCCGTAGCACGGGTTACCACACCTTGACTTCTCTCCATCGCCGATTTCGTTTAGTTCGATGCATCTGATGTCGGCTCCTTCTCCTTTCGGTCGACATACTCCAGAAGCGAAGGAAAGAGCGCCTCGGTAGCACGCATCACAGGGCCATAGCATCGCGACTCCGTGCGTGTCTGCGAAGAGATGAGCGTAGGCCAAAGTCCATCGATACTCTTGAAAAGTATTCCCAAGAGCAACGTCCCCTCACAAAGAGCCAATACCACACCCAACAGGGTATTCAGATGACAGAGGCCCAATTTGTGAAGTACACGCGCCATCACGCGGCCACAGAGCGCGGCAACCGCAGCGACCGCAAAAAGCAATAGCAGCGAGCCGACAACGACCGCCACACGACCCTCCAACCCCAAGAACGCTCCTACCTGAGCGCCATAGAGCAGGGCCAGCCATCCTCCCACGACAACGCCTGCAAAGTTAAAAGCCTTACCGACAAGTCCCTTGATGGCTCCATTGACAACAAAGCAGAGCAACACTCCACAAATAAAGATATCTATCAGATGCATCGATGGTTCAGTTATCTATTGTTGGACAAAGATAACAATAAAATCGTAGAAAAGCATATTCTACATTTGGGGTAAAAGTGAGGCTCTTTGTCGTGCTACAACCTCCTCAACATATCGGCTGTTTCGCTCGACGAGCCTTCCAATGCCAAAGATTGCAATTTACAACTCCGAGCAACCGCTTTGCACTTTTTTTGTATCTTTGCACCAAAGGGGTTGTGGAGTCCGATGTTGTTTTGACAATCGTTGCACCAAGTCCATCGTAGCAACGTGCGTCAAGACCCACAACACAACTCGGTAATGACTCACTAACTATGAAACGTATTGGTCTCCTATTCGGAATATTGCTTCTGCTGACGCAGACATTGTCGGCACGCGAAATCTACACGCTGAACGACAATTGGAAGTTCTACTTCTGCCATGAGAACAGCGCAGACAATGCTCGCTATGTCACCTTTCCGCACACATGGAACAGCGATGCGCTGACCGGCAATGCCACCTATCTACGCACGACAGGCAACTACCTACGCAAACTCTTTGTTCCCGCTGAGTGGAGCAACAAGCGGTTGTATCTACGTTTCGGAGGGGTGCAGACCGTGGCCGACCTCTTTGTAAACGACCATTTCATTGCAGAGCATCGCGGTGGATACACCGCCTTCACCTGCGAAATCACCGACCAAGTGAAGTGGGGCAGTGAGAATCTGCTACTCGTTGCTGTCAGCAATACCCCACAGAACGATGTGCTCCCCACCTCATCTGAGCAGAACAGTTATGGAGGCATCTACCGCGATGTCGAACTCATCGTCACTGACCGCACCAACCTCTCTCCCACCGTGTGGGGTACCGACGGACTCTTTGTAGAACCACAAGCTGTGAGCAAGCAGAGTGTGCAGGCTCGCGCTTCCGTCTATGTCTCCGCACCCAAAGAGGTGCAAGCCACCGTCACGCTCACCGTGCGCGACCCGCGGGGCAATGTAGTGGTCGAGAAGAGCCACAAGGACAACCGCACGGCCGATGTTCCTCTGCAGATTGCCTTCTCCCTCGATGCGCCCATGTTGTGGAGTCCGACATCACCCAATCTGTACACGGTGACAGCGCGTGTGAGTGCCGACAATCAGAGCGATGAGGTGAGTGTGCGCACCGGATTCCGCAAGATAGCCACCTCCAACAGTGGTTTGTTGCTCAACAGCGACACCCTGCGCCTACATGGTGTCATGTTACACCACGACTGTGCACAACGGGGCAATGCACTCTTGCCATGCGACTACGATAAGATGTTGGACCTTGTCGACGACTTAGGGGCAAATGCCGTGCGTTCGGTGACGGGACCTCATGCTCAACAACTCTACGATGCTTGCGACGAGCGGGGGCTCCTCGCATGGATTGATATGCCGCTCTCTCGTTCCCCCTACCTGAGCGATATCTTCTACTTCCCCACTGAGGCCTACCGCGAGAATGGACGCACGCAACTCAACGAAATCGTTGCGCAGAACTACAACCATCCTTCAGTGGTCATGTGGGGCATCTTCTCGCTCATCTGGCAACGAGGCGACAACGTTGTGCCCTATGTCAAGGAGTTAAACGAATTGGCGCATCGCATCGATGCCTCACGCCCGACCGTGGCACTGAGCAACCAAGATGGCGAGTTGAACCGCATCACCGATCTTATCGTGTTGCAACAGGAGGTAGGTTGGAACCGAGGTTCTACCGACGATGTAGCGATGTGGAGCAAGTCGTTGCACAAGTCGTGGGGTAGCCTTTGCGCTGCAGCGGCCTATGGTGTACCCGGCTACATTGCACAACAAGACGACACCCCCGGCAAGCCTGCGCCCCATTGGTTGCCGGAGCAGGGACAAACTATTTTTCACGAGGAGTATGCCAAGAATTTGGTGAGTGACCCTCTCTTTTGGGGAGAGTGGATTCAGGCGCTGTGTGACTTCGGCACAGCACGTGGCGACAATCCGATTAAGGGATGTGGATTGGTCAGCTTCGACCGCGCACAGAAGAAAGATAGCTTCTACCTCTACCGCGCACTGTGGAATCACAGGCAACCCACCCTCTACATTGCCGACCGTCGACGTCCGTTGCGAGCAAGTGGTGACCAGCAAATCAAGGTCTACGCCTCGGAAGGCACACCACAACTCTTGGTCAATGGCGACAGCGTGGCGATGGTCAGCTATGCGCCCTGTCAATATCGTGCCACCTGCGCCCTGCCCGATGGAGAGAACCGTGTGATGGTACGTTGTGGCGCACAGAGCGACAGCCTGACCCTCAAAGTTGGCACGCTTTTAAAATCGAGAGGCTCTGAGGTCCTTCGCAAAACAGAAGGTCTACGATAGAGAGGTCGGCAACGAAGGGATACCGATCAGAAAACACCTGTACGTAGGGAGCATAGTGCCTCGGCACATGCTCCTTTTGTTTGGGACGGCAATCCGTATCGCCAGCGGTCAAAGAGAGATATTGTTCCGACAGCTGAGGCATCTGTAGGTGCAAGATGCCGGCAATTCGTTCGAGCAACTGCCAATTGTAATCTACCAAAAAATCGTATCGCCGCTCATAGAACTCCGCAAAGAGCGGAGCATAGTGGTCGTAGTAGGGCGAAGCTTTATAGGCCGACTGCATCGCTACCCAATGTTGGTGTTGCCACCGTTTAGAGTAGTCGATGCGCATGTCACGTATGGGTTGTTGCGGGCGGTTGGCATGAAGCAACTGCACCGTCAGCGTCATGACACCTCCTGCCGTGAGGATGTTCGCACGATTTCGCTCGGAGCGCTTGATGTAGTGCTCGCCCAAATCCACCACACACGCCTCCTGCGCCCAATGTGCACAGTAGGCTACCGAGGGGAGATAGGCTGTAGGAAGAAGTATCATAGTGCTACTCGATAGGAGGTTCCTGCCAATCGTCATTGGCTTTGATGAGAGCTATCAAACGGTCGAGGGCCTCCTCTTGGGGAATGTTGCGCTCGACGATGGTACGTCCCTTGTAGAGGGTGATACGTCCGGGAGCGGCACCGACATAGCCATAGTCGGCATCGGCCATCTCGCCCGGACCATTGACAATGCACCCCATGACCCCAATGCGCAGGCTACGCAGATGCGATGTGCGACTCTTGATTTGTTGCAAGGTGTGTTCAATGTCATAGAGCGTGCGACCACACGAGGGACAAGCGATATACTCCGTATGTGAAAAACGGACTCGCGCCGCCTGCAAAATAGCCAACTCCACACCTCGCAACGTTGCATCGCTGAAGTGCTCACTACGGATGCAGATACCGTCGGCAAGTCCATCCAGAAAGAGAGGGCCTAAGTCGGCCGCCGCACGCACTGCCAGGGTCGTGAGGTCGCTATCGGCATAGCTTCGGCACACCGCCACCGGTTGCGTATCGTCCAACGAGAGAATCGCTGCGCGCAACTCGGCAGTAGGGTTTTCCGTGTAGCTCTCTATCATGCGCCACGAAGCAGGTATCTCGTCGTGTACGCGAGGCTCGCCCGCTTCACTGCGCCGTGCAAAGTGTGTCGGTGAATAACGTTCGGGATGCTTTACCTCAAACACGCCGCTCCGTCGGCTGAAGTGGTCGACCAACAACTTCGTCACGGGAATCTCATGCTCCGGTGCCTCGGTCAACGAGACTCGAATCGTGTCACCGATGCCATCGGCAAGCAGGGCGCCGATACCCACGGCACTCTTGATACGTCCCTCCAAGCCGTTTCCCGCTTCAGTAACACCCAAATGGATGGGAAAGGTCATCTGTTCACGCTCCATTGCCTCACACAACAATCGATAGGCTGCCACCATGACACGTGTGTTGCTTGACTTCATCGACACCACCACTTGGTCGAACGACTGCTGTCGACATACGCGTAGAAACTCCATTGCTGCGGCCACCATTCCTTCGGGAGTGTCGCCCCACTCGTCGAAAATCCGTTTCGACAACGAGCCGTGGTTCACGCCTATGCGCAACGCCACACCACGTTGCTTGCATTGGGCTATCAACGCCTCCAACTCACCGTGCGTTGTGCGGTAGTTACCCGGATTGATGCGCACCTTGTCGACATAGTTGGCTGCCACCGTAGCCACTTCGGGAACAAAATGAATATCGGCCACGATGGCTGTATCGTAGCCGTCGGCACGCAATTGTGCAACGATGTTTCGAAGGTTCTCACCCTCGCGCAACCCTTGGGCTGTAAGCCGCACAATGGGGGCACCGGCCTGGGCAATACGCTCGATTTGTGCCACCGAACCGGCAGTGTCGCAGGTGTCTGTGTTGGTCATCGACTGCACTGCAATAGGATGCTCCGCTCCGACGAGGCAATGTCCGATTCGCACCTCATGGCTCTTCCGTCGACGATATTGTGTAAGATCGATCATCTGTTCAAAGTTATCTCATAGTTGTATTCTGCAAAGTTAGAAATATTTCCTAACTTTGCTCTAACGCTAAAGAGCTCTTGTCATGAGAACACGCTATCTCTTTCTCTGTTGTCTCACCCTATTGGGCTTTGCCTCATCGTGCGACCCCGACGATACGGAGGAGGTCGACAACTCCGACATCGTACAACCGGTAGCCTACGGACCGCCCTCTTCGTTTTTTGCACGTCATTCGGTAGCCAACGATTCGGCAACAGCGGATATAGCGGAGACCACCGCAGAACCCCTCAACGACCCTCAATCATGAAACCCTCGTCGCTCTCCCTTCGCAAACGTATCGGACTGGAACTCTTTCGCCGGTTGCACAACGACGATGTTCGGCAACACGAATTGCGCACCCTCTTTTGGGAGTGTACGTTGCGATGCAACCTGCGTTGCGGGCACTGTGGCTCCGATTGCACCGCTTCGCCCGACTACCGCGACATGCCGGCCGAAGATTTCTTTCGGGTACTTGACCAACAGATTACCCCCCATGTGAATCCTCACCGTATCATGGTGGTACTCTCCGGCGGTGAGGTGCTGGTACGCGAAGACCTTGAGCAGATTGGGCATGCTCTCTACGAACGAGAATATGCTTGGGGCATGGTGACCAATGGCATGGCACTGACCGCTGCTCGTTTTGAGTCGTTGTTGCGTGCTGGCCTGCACTCCCTGACTGTTTCCATCGATGGTTTCGAGCGCGAGCACACCGCCTTGCGTCGCCATCCACTCAGTTTTGCACGAGCTTCGGAGGCTGTGCGCATGGCATCTGCCGACTCTTCGATTGCCTTCGATGCGGTAACTTGCGTCACTCCTGCGCTGATTCCACAACTCGATGTCTTCAAGGAGTATCTTCTGAGCTTGGGGCTACGTAGTTGGCGACTCTTCACCATCTTTCCTTCGGGACGTGCTTCGACCGATGCGACATTGCAACTGAGCGATGCGGAGTTTATCGAACTCATGGAGTTTATTCGGCGTACACGCCGTGAGGGGCGCATCGCTTGTAGCTATGCGTGCGAAGGATTCCTCGGCAACTACGAAACCGAAGTGCGCGACCACTTCTACCACTGCGATGCCGGGGTGAGTGTCGCCTCCATTCGCGTCAATGGCGACATATCGGGATGTACCTCCGTGCGTGCAGACCACTCGCAGGGAAACATCTATCGCGACGACTTCTGGCAAGTGTGGACCGACCGCTTCACCACCTTCCGTCAACGCGATTGGATGCACACGGGGGCTTGTGCCGACTGCGCCATGTGGCGTTACTGCCAAGGGGGTGGCATGCACCTGCGTCACACGGATGGGAGCATGATGCACTGTGCCTACCAACGGTTGACAGGTCGATAATCTCCTTTCGGGAGGCCCATGCACGCGATTCCATTATTTTTCCTATCTTTGTGAGAACCTATGAACAACGCTATGCACACTACCCTGCGTTCCTGCTGGCTACTTGCCATCGTCTGCTTCGTCGGGTGTCACCCGGCACCCTCTCCTTCGTCAGACTTTGTGGAGATGGCCGACCCTATAGCCCCCTTTGCCGAGTGGCCCGAGGATGATGCGCCACTACACGTATCGTTTGCCGATATCAACACTCGCTACGGCAAGTCGCAATGGCCTCTTGACTCCGAACAGGAGACGTTGCAGTTGCGTGCATGGCGTGGTGAGCGCGTCTCGGCACAAGTGGTCGTGTGGAGTAGCAATGCGTTCGACCGGCTCTACACCACCGTCTCTCCTTGGCGCTCCGCTGTCGGCACACTTCCCAAAGAGGCTCTTCATACCCACTTTGTCCGCTATGTGATGAGCGATGCCTTCGCCTGCGGATGTTGCGACCGTCCAACAGACAATGCCGTGGAGGCCTTGGTTGCAGACATGCTCGACAATCAATCTTGTCTTCCGTTAGAGGCTCGCACCGTGCGTCCGATATGGATTACCATCGATGTACCTTCGACCGCACAGGCAGGTCTCTACCAAACTACACTCACGGTCCATGCCGACCGAAAAAGTCGCAACCTACGCCTCTCCCTTGAGGTCATCGACCGCACCCTACCTCCCGTTGCGCAGTGGAACTTCTTCCTCGATTTGTGGCAACATCCGGCAGCGGTAGCACGTGTCGAGGGGGTAGAGCTGTGGAGCGATGCCCACTTTGAGGCATTGCGTCGTGTCATGACACCTCTCGCTCAGGCAGGGCAGAAGGTCATCACTACAACCCTCAATCGCGACCCTTGGAATCATCAGTGCTACGACGGTTATGCCGACATGATTCGCTGGACACGCCACGCCGACGGGCAGTGGAGCTACGACTACACCATCTTCGACCGTTGGGTAGAGTTGATGCTCGACTTGGGTATCAACCGTCAGATTGCCTGCTACTCGTTGCTTCCCTGGAACGATGAGCTACACTATTGGGACGATGTACAAGGAGCGTGGGTCGAGGTGAGTGCAACCCCGGGCAAACCGCTCTTCGAAGAGCTTTGGGCGCCCTTTCTCACCGATTTTGTCAATCATCTGCAAAGCAAGCAGTGGCTCGACAAGTGCAACATTGCCATGGACGAGCGGGCACCGGAGCAGATGGATATAGCCGTCGACCTACTCGCACGTTATGCGCCCCAATTGGGCATCTCGTTGGCCGACAACCACAATAGCTATATGCGCTACGACCGCTTGCAGAATATCTGCGTCTCGGCCAAGCAGTTGGTTCCATTGGAGCAGATTGCCGCACGTCGGCAAGCAGGAAAGGTGACCACCTACTACGTATGCTGTAGCCATCGCTACCCCAATCAGTTCACCTTCTCCGACCCTGCCGAGTCGACCGTAGCCGCATGGTATGCCGTGGCACACGACTACGATGGATTTCTGCGTTGGGCCTACAACTCGTGGACCGAAGACCCCTTGCGCGACTCTCGTTACATTCGGTGGCCTGCCGGTGACACCTATATCGTCTACCCCGGAGCGCGTTCGTCGATTCGCTTCGAGCGGTTGCGCGATGGCATTGAGGATGCCGAGAAGATTCGATTGTTGCGGGCTACGTGGGCACAAGATACCACTGCGCAGAGCACCCTACGATGTGCACAACTCGACGAGGCCATCTCATCACTCGGTGTATCCTCATCGAACGAGACGTTACACGAACGATTGGACCAGGCCGAGCAGTTGCTCAACACCCTGTAAATTGCGGCAAAATTAACCATGGAACATTGGGCCAATAAGGATATCAAGTATGTGAGCGGTGTCGGAGAGCTGCGTGCCAAACTTCTCTACAAGGAGTTGGGTATCTCCACCATTGGCGACCTGCTCTATCACTTTCCCTTTCGCTACATCGACCGCACCAAGATTTATCGTCTTGCCGAGATTCGCGATGCCGAGCAGACCCTCGTACAATTCAGAGCACGTGTCGATGGGGTATCTTATGCAGGTGCCGACCGCAAGCAACGTTTCGTGGTAAGTGTCTCCGATGGCACAGGTCGTGCCGAACTGGTGTGGTTTCATGGCATCAAGTGGATTGAGAAACGCATTGAGGTGGGACGCGAATACCTCGTCTTTGGTCGTGTCAACCTCTTCCGCAATGAGCTCTCGATGGTGCATCCTGAGGTGGAAGATATCGCCACTGCCCTCTCTCGACATGCCGAGAGCAAGATGCAGGGCATCTACTCCTCCACAGAACGCCTCTCCTCACAACTAGGAACAAAGGGATTCTATAACATTGTCTGCAATGCTTGGCTCGTCGTGAGGTCAGCCATCACCGAGACTCTTTCCGAGTCGTTGCTACAGCAATGTGGACTGATGACCCTGCGCGAAGCTCTCTACAACATTCACTTTCCACAATCGAACGAAGCGCTGAAACAGGCGCAGTATCGACTCAAATTCGAGGAGCTACTGGGTGTGCAACTCAATGTGCTTGCACGTCGCTCCACTCGCCTCTCGCACAACAACGGATTTCTCTTTCCGCGTGTCGGACCACTATTCAACACCTTCTACAAGGAGAAACTTCCGTTTGCACTGACCAATGCGCAGAAACGAGTGGTGCGGGAGATTCGTCAAGACACCATCTCGGGCTATCAGATGAATCGGCTGTTGCAGGGTGATGTTGGGTCAGGCAAGACCTTGGTCGCCCTACTCTCGATGTTGCTGGCTGTTGACAATGGCTTTCAGGCATGTTTGATGGCTCCCACAGAAATTCTTGCTCGACAACACTACGCCACACTCAGTCGCATGACCGAGGGGTTGCCCCTGCGCATCGGGATATTGACCGGCTCCACGAAGAGTCGCGAACGTCGGCTACTGCTCGAAGCGCTTGCGGCAGGAGAGGTGCAACTGCTCATCGGCACCCATGCGCTCATCGAAGACCGTGTACGCTTTGCCAATCTGGGCATGGTCGTCATCGACGAGCAACATCGCTTCGGTGTAGAGCAACGTGCACGCATGTGGACCAAAAACGAGCAGCCTCCCCACATTCTCGTCATGACCGCCACACCCATTCCGCGTACGCTGGCCATGACCCTCTATGGCGACCTCGATGTCTCCGTCATCGATGAGCTACCTCCCGGACGTCACCCCATTCGCACGGTACACTTCACCGATGCCGACAGGTTGCGTGTATGGGGCTTTCTCAAACGAGAGATTGCCAAGGGGCGACAAGTCTATGTGGTGTATCCCCTTATCGAGGAGTCGGAGTCGATGGATTACAAGGACCTGCAAGATGGATACGAATCTATCTCGCGCGACTTTCCGCTTCCGCAGTATGTCACAGAGATTGTACATGGACGCATGAAACCCCAGGATAAGGAGTACTCCATGCAACGCTTCAAGTCGGGAGAAGCACATATCTTGGTTGCCACCTCCGTTATCGAAGTGGGTGTCGATGTACCCAATGCCACGGTGATGGTTATCGAGTCGGCCGAACGTTTCGGCCTCTCGCAGCTACACCAGTTGCGAGGACGTGTTGGCAGAGGAGCCGAGCAATCCTACTGCATTCTGATGAGTGGCACCAAACTCTCACGCGAATCGAGAGCACGCATCGATGCCATGTGTCAAACCAACGATGGTTTTCAGCTTGCCGAACTCGACCTCAAATTGCGCGGTGCGGGCGATATTTCCGGCACACAACAGAGTGGCATGGGGTTTGACCTCAAGATAGCCAACCCGACTCTCGATGTACAGATTCTGCAACTTGCACGCGACATCGCCACCCCGATTCTCGAACGCGACGTACAACTTGCACTCCCGGAACATGCCGAATTGCGACAGTTGAAACAGCGCTATGCCGACAAGGAGTCCACCGACTTCTCTATGATATCTTAATGTTACACCTTCTAAAAATGGCTACAAATATGACGAAGCACCTTCTGTTACCTCTGGCACTGCTACTCTGTACGCTGACACTCTCAGCGCAGATTTATGTACCCGGCGAGGAGCTTATCTACCGCGTGAGCTACCGTGCAAAATTGGTTCCCAACACCGAGGTAGCTTCTGTAGTGGTGCGCACGATGGAGACCACACTTGAGGGGAAACCTGTCTACAATGTCTTTGGACATGGCAAAACATTGGCTACTTTTCGTTGGTTCTTCTCTTTGGACGACCGTTACAACATCTGGATTGACACCACCTCGCTACGCACTGTGCGCTTCACCAGCGACATTCACGAGGGAAGCTACACGTTTCGTAGCCAATTCAACTATGACTGGGACGCCAAACAAGTGGCAACACGTTGGCAGAAACGACAGGCCGAAGAGAAACAGAAGAGCCTTCCTCTGACCGATGTCAGCATGGATGCCGTGTCGCTCTTCTTCAACATGCGCAGTGCCGACATCAGCGACTACCGTGTCGGTGAGCAGCACGAATTGCAGATGGTTTTAGAGGATACGATTCGCTACCTGAAGTATCGTTTCGAGGGACGCGAGGAGAAGAAGATACGCAACTTCGGACGGTTTCGGACACTGAAATTTGCTTGTCAGATAGGCACCTCACAAAGCTACTCCTTCACTGATGGTTCCGAGTTCTTCATTTGGCTCTCCGACGATCAAAACCGCATACCCCTTCAATTGGAGTCACCCATCCGCGTAGGTAGCGTCAATGCCTACATATCGGAGGTCAAAGGGTTGCGCTATCCACTGAGTAGCAAGATTCAGTAGACGAACGTCACACACTCAAAATTTTAGGGAGATACCTCTCACGCATTATTCCGAAAAATTTGTTACTTTTGGGGCATAAACGAATTATATTATGGACGAGAATAGAGATTACAATGCATACGACGACGAGGAGGAACAGCAGGTCAGTCGCAATGCCAAATCCATCAGAGGCTATCAGACCATCATCGTCATCTTGGCGGTGATTTTGGCGGCACTCTCCATCCTTTACTTCAACATACATCGTCAGCAGCAGGAGGAGTACGATTTGCTGATGGTCGACCGCGACTCCATCAAGAGCAACTTGTCGCATCTGATGGACGACTTCGACAACTTGCAGATTACCAACGACAGCATCTCCGAGAATCTGGGTATCGAGCGTGGACGTGCCGACTCGCTCATGGAGCGACTCACTCAAGAGCGGTCGTGGAACTATGCCAAAATCAAGAAATACGAGAAGGAGATTGGCACCATGCGCACCATCATGCGTGGGTATCTGCGACAGATTGACTCACTCAACACCCTGAACAAGAATCTGATTAAAGAGAATGTATCCTATCGTAAGGAGATCTCTTCGGCCAACCTGCGTGCCGAGATGGCCGAGGAGAAGGCTTCCGAATTGACAACCAAAGTTCGGCAGGGAGCTGTCGTTCGGGCACGCGACATCAGACTATATGCCCTCAATGCTCGCGACAAAGATGTCAGCCGTGTGAAGAATGCCTCGCGTCTGCGTGTCGACTTCACCCTTGCCGGCAACGACTTAGCCGAACCGGGCGAGCGCACCATCTATGTCCGCATCACCTCACCCGATGGATATGTCCTATCGAACAAAGCAGCTGCCACCTTCGATTTCGAGGGAGAACGTCTGACCTACACTGCTTCGCGAGATGTTGAGTATCAGAACGAAGATTTGGCCGTAGGTGTCTACTATAACGATGGGCAGGGCTTCACCGGTGGCACCTACCGCATCAGTGTCTATGTCGATGGACGTTTGGCCGGTCAGAACGACATTGTCATGCGCTAATCATTGTAGCCTATCCTCTCTATTCGAAACGTACGATTTCAGGTTGCGTGGGGCGGTAGCGATACTGCTCCACGCGCGTTTCGTTGGAGAGTCGCACATAACGACAATCGTCCACCCAGCCACCCTTTCCAAAGGTGATGCCCAGCCGCAGCTGAACCGTCTTGAACACCAACCGTTCGTTGCGCAGGCGAATGCCCACACCCAATGTCATGTAAAAGGGATTCTCAAAAGGGTTGGCATGTTGGCCCAACATACCTGAATCGGTGAAGCCAAACAGGGCAACCCGAAATCCCAACGGTTGAAAGCGCGTAAAGAAGACGGTCTCTGTGTTGAGTGTCATACGGGTGATGCCGTAGATATTTTTGTCGAGTAGGGAGAGGCCATCTTGTGCGGTGAAACGTATCACCTCATTGGAGCCTTCCAATCGATTCCAACCTTGTGTATAATTCAGCGCAAAAAATTGTCGTATATGTGTACCGCCCCAGATAAAGAGCGGAGAGAACCATCGCATATTTATATCCACAGCACTCTGCGTCCATTTACCACTGGCACAGTCGATGTAACTACCCATCGACAATCCACCCATGAGATAACCGAATTGTGTGAAACGTCCTCCCTTGTAACTCAACCCTAAGTAGAAGTCTTCGCCGAACTCGCGCCACGAATACCCACTCACGGTCTCAAACTTATAGCCTGTAGCAAGATACTCACGTGTACCAAATCCGTAAATCATGCTACCGGTGTAGAACTTCTCCCGATAGAGTCCAAAACCAAGCAACACATCTTCGCGGTTGTGAAAGGCGGGATTGTAGTGAGCATCCGTCTCCTCGGGACGTAACAAGTAGCGTCGTTGCGTGTAACGGGCTGTGAAAAAGAGATTCGAACGTGCAAGGGCTATGGGAAACGATTTACCTATCCACATATTCAGCGAACGATACTTCACCAAATCTGAGGTATCGCGGTCGACCAGATAATACTTCTCTTTCAAACGGTCATAGGAGGCTCCCAAGCCATAGTCATTCGGTAAGATAAACGAGCGATCAATACCTGCATGGAAGATGCTCTCATAGAAGGTACGCCCTGCATCTAACTCGGCTTTAAGAAAACTTCCAAACAAGTTGGGCACCGCATAGGTCACCTGATTGCCTCCATACGAGAAATCGGTTCTACGCACTCCGGTAGTGACCTTCAGCAGGTTTCCCGAACCTAAGATATTCGCATCGGAGAGTCCGAGTGTAGTTCGTCCTTCCGATTGCCACGTAGCATCGACACCGATGGTCCAACTATCTCGTGTGCGCACCACAACCGTCAGTTGTGTCGTGTCGTGCGGATTGGGTTGCAATAGAATCTGTGCATCGGCTATATAGGAGCGTGAACGTAGTAGTTGCAGGTTTTGCACCAACCGTTCGGGAGCAATCGTGTCACCCAAACGAAACAGCAAATCACGGCGCAACACACGCTCTTGTGTCATCTTGTGCATGCTATTTCCCATCCTATCCAACCAACCTTGA
>CAYUJP010000011.1:0-20282 GCA_964445055.1 uncultured Alistipes sp. | reverse complement strand
TCGGCACGAGGTACGGCAGGTGCTCCCTACGATTTGGCGATGTACACAGTCGACAACCAACCCCAAACGGGTCTTACGACGGCCAACTGCTATGTCGTATCGGCTCCGGGTTACTACGCTCTGCCATTGGTCTATGGCAATGCCGTAAAGAATGGTAAGACCAACGAGGTATCGTATCATCCGGGTGGAACAGCATCCAGTACCTTCGCAACCACCTTTGTCAACCACTTGGATGCCGATATCACAGCTCCTTGCTTGGAGGATAACGAGAATGTAGCTCCTGCCACGGCAGAACTGTTGTGGAACGATGTGAGTGCCGACTTTATCGCAGTCGATGAAGCTCTGACCACCAAGAGCGTTACGCTTGACGGTACGACCAAGAGCATAAAGTACCTCACCTTCCAAATCCCGCAAGCAAGCATTCATCAGGGCAATGCCGTGATTGCCGTAAAAGATAGTGAAGGAACGATTCTGTGGAGTTGGCATATCTGGGTAACAGACGAGGAGAGTGTCGCTACCAAGGCAGTTACCAACTATATGAATGAGGTCAATGAGATGATGGTAGTAAACTTAGGATATTGCGACGGCGAAAAAACGACCTATGCCGAGCGAAGTGTGAAGGTGGTCTTTACACAGGATGACACGAACGAAACTCAATCGTTTGTCCTAACTGAAAAAGCAGGCGAGACCTTCATTATAGGCAATAATACTTATTACCAATGGGGGCGAAAGGATGCCTTTTTGCCGGCACTTGGAGACAATAAAAATAAGATTGCCTACAATACTTTGGGCACGATTACCACAGAAGCCTTCTCTTTTGAAGAGATCACAGCGTTTGAAGATAACACTAAGGCAACTATCGGCATAGATATTCAGAACCCAACAATTCATTACTATGGCTGGTTGACAAGTAGTCCATGCAACACGACTTACTACAACATGTGGAGTGCCAAAAATGCAAGGTCATGGGGCGTTAATGACGATTACAATATAGCTGACCAAGCGGTCGTCAAAACCGTCTATGATCCCTGTCCTGCAGGATTCCATGTAGCTCCTGCCAATGCTTTTACGGGATTTTCAACAACGGGACAAAATACTACGACCTTGGATGAACTCAATGTATCAGGTGATTTTGATAATGGATGGAACTTCTGTTGCAACAAGAATCGAGATACCTCCGGCGGTACGATTTTCTTCCCCGCCTCGGGTGATAGACGACATTCATCCGGCGTAGCTATCAGTGTAGGTACTTGGGGTAGTGCCTGGTGCGCTGTCCAATATTCAACAAACTATGGACGTTGCTTCGATTTCAGCACAAAATATGTCTCCCCTACGAGATACAATTATATCGTTCTCCGTGCGAGCGGTCTATCCGTTCGTCCCGTAAAGGAGAAGGCGGGCGAGTAGCGATAGTTGCATCTTCAGTAGTGCAGAGTTTCAGAAATTTGTTTTATTATCCTTGCTATTCATCTGAAGGTTTGCGCGAAAAAGATAGGTTTTCATTTTCCCTTATTTGGTTTTTTCGGGGAGCTCTGCGTGTGGTGGCGCAGGGCTTCTTTTTTTTGCACCCTCAGAGCTTCTGAGAATGCTGAGTGTTCGGATAGGTGAATCCCCATGCTAAACCGAAATAGCGTACAGAGCCTGAGAGGTGCTCATTGGGGCGCTTGAAAACAGTAGAGGGAGTAGGTTACGTGTGCAACCTGCTCCCTCTGCCTTGATATCTATGTTGTGAAACGCCTACTTGATGAAGAGCAACTCCCGATACTTAGGCAGCGTCCACATCTGGTCGTCGATAATCTCCTCCAACTTGTCGACATGGCGACGAATCTCGTCGAAGTAGACCTCCACCGTATCGTGGTAGGCGATGGCCTTCTCGCGAGCATTCTCAATGCGGTTGGCGCGTTTGCGTGCCTCAATCAACTCGGAGGTCAACTTCTGGATGGAGGCGGTGTGTCCCTGAATCTTGCGCAACAACTCAACATCCGACGAGGCATCGAGTCCTCCGATTTGCGACATCTTGTAGACCTTATCCAGAAGCATGGCCTCGTAGCGCGAAGCGATGGGAACGATGTGGTTCATCGTCAAGTCACCCAACACACGGCCCTCAATCTGAATCTTCTTGGTGTAGGTCTCCCACTTCACCTCGGTACGAGCCTCCACCTCGACACGCGACAAAACGCCTGTCGATTCGAACATCTTCAGCGAATCCTCCTTCAAGTAGCGATCGAAGATGAGTGGGGTAGAGGTTTCGCAGTCCAAACCGCGCTTGGCAGCCTCCTTCTTCCACTCGTCGGAGTAGCCGTTGCCATCGAAGTGAATGGCCTTGCATGCACGAATCAACTCCTGTAACTCCTCGTAGATAGCCTTGTCGCGCTTTACACCGCGTTCGATGCGTGCATCGACAGCCTGTTTGAACTTGGTAAGTTGCTCTGCCACGGCGGTGTTGAGTGTCAGCATGGCATCGGCACAGTTGTCGGACGAACCTACAGCACGGAACTCGAAACGGTTGCCGGTGAAGGCAAATGGCGAGGTGCGGTTGCGGTCGGTGTTGTCAATCATCAGCGTCGGGATGTGTGAGATACCACTCATCTTGAACATGTTTTTTGCTGAGAAGACAATGGCATTGTCGCTATTGCTTGCCTCGATTTTGTCGAGTACTGCCGAGATTTGTGCACCCAAGAAGGTGGAGATGATGGCTGGAGGTGCCTCGTTGGCTCCCAATCGGTGTGCGTTGGTGGCACTCATGATGGAGGCCTTCAACAATCCGTTGTGACGATGTACGGCTGCAATGATATTTACCAAGAAGGTGATGAACTGCAGATTCTCGGTTGGGGTTTTGCCCGGTCCCAAGAGATTGACACCGGTGTCGGTCCCCAACGACCAGTTGTTGTGCTTGCCGGAACCGTTGATTCCCTTGAAGGGTTTCTCGTGCAACAAGACGCGGAAGTTGTGCTTGCGCGCAATCTTGTTCATGATGGTCATCAGCAACTGATTGTGGTCGTTTGCAAGGTTAACCTCCTCGTAGATGGGGGCCAACTCAAACTGGTTGGGGGCAACCTCGTTGTGACGCGTTTTGACCGGAATACCCAATCGCAATGCCTCGTACTCCAAGTCGCGCATGAACTCAATCACACGGTCGGGTATGGCACCGAAATAGTGGTCCTCCAACTGCTGGTTCTTTGCCGATTCGTGTCCCATCAGGGTACGACCGGTCAGCACCAAGTCGGGACGTGCAGCCCACAACGAGTCGTCAACCAAGAAATACTCCTGTTCCCAGCCCAAGTAGCTGATTACCTTTGTAACATTCTTGTCGAAATAGTGGCAGACCTCGGTGGCCGCTTTGTTTACGGCCTCCAACGACCGTAATAGCGGGGTCTTGTAGTCGAGCGCTTCGCCCGTGTATGCAATGAATACCGTAGGAATGCAGAGGGTCGAACCCACGATAAATGCCGGCGATGCAGGGTCCCAAGCCGAGTAGCCACGTGCCTCGAAGGTGTTACGTATGCCACCGTTGGGGAACGATGATGCGTCGGGCTCCTGCTGTACGAGCAACTTGCCGGAGAACTCCTCCAAAGCACCGCCCTGTCCATCGGATTCGGTGAATGAGTCGTGCTTCTCGGCGGTGCCACCTGTCAGGGGCTGGAACCAGTGAGTGTAGTGGTCAGCACCATGCTCCACGGCCCACTGCTTCATGCCTGCGGCAATCTTGTCGGCCACCTCGCGTGTGAGGGGCTTCCCGTGTTCCATGGTGTCTGCCAATGCTTCGCAGGTTTTGCGGTCGAGGTAACGACGCATGACGTTGTGCCCGAAGACCAACTCTCCGAAGTAGTCGGTCGAACGTCCGGCAGGAGCCTGTGCAGGTACTGTCACGTGGCTCAATGCAGCTTCGACCATCTTGAATCTCAACGATGCCATAAATTTTTTTTCTATTAGATTTAGATGATTTGATTCTCTTTTTTTTCTGTTGTTTGTCGGATTTGTGCAAAGAGAAGATTTGACGATTGAGTCGCAAAAATTTTCTTCGCTTGGAATCCGGTGACAAAGGTATGTATTATCTTGTAATGTTGTTCTTCTAAAAATCACTTTTTCGATAAAATCGCAAAAAATAGATAGTAATAACGTGATTTTAGTACTTGAAACAGATAAAATGTGTTTAAAAATCAATTGTGAAAAAAATAACAAATAAAAAATTGCGGGTATTTATGAATTTTAATGTTTTTCGAAAAAACGTAAAACAAAGGGTATTTTGATAGAAAAATGGCTGAAATAACCTATATATAAGAACCCATATTCCCATGAGAGGCATAGGGTAACGAGAAACCATTGGGCAGGAATGCCGCGATAAACGGTTTCGCGGGGTTAGAACAGGCGCATGGGCTAAGAGCTATTCGACCTTCTGCGAAAAGACATAGTGTGTGAACGATGACAGTAAAATGGTCTATTCCTCCTTTAAGTTGCGAAAAAAAAGAGGTTATTACACAATTTTTTCTAAATTTGCACGATTATATGGTAATGAGAATCGTAGGGTACATAGGAGCCTTGGCATTGTTGGCGGTTGCGTCGTGTAGCGACGATGTGGATTTGTTGCAACAGCAGCAGCAGACGGTGGTCAGCTATCTGACTACATCGCACACGCCACGCCTGCTTTCGGCTGAAGATGCCGCGCAGTCGTTGGACAACGAACCTCCCTACTATGAGGTGTTCGGTGACGGTTCCTATCGCTACATTGCCGATGTCTACAACGCTGAACGACTTCAGCGAACCGAGGTAACCAAGGGGGCGACGGTCGATGTTACCTTTTCGCTCTATACCTTTTCGGGCCAGACACCCACTCTCTCGGCATGTGTCTACTCGAACGATGCTGCAGTCATCAAACAATTGGTGAGTGCCGGGCTCAACCCCTTGTTGTGGGTCGAGTGCGACGATGCGGGTGAGCCTCTGCGTGACGAAGAGGGTAGTTACATCCCATTGCAAACCTCGTTGACCGTGGGTGACGGTAGTTTGCTTGCCGGATTGGATGAGGCATTGATAGGTTGTCGCGAAGAAGATAATGTAGAGATATACATGACCTACGACGAGGCCTACGGTAGCAAGGTGATTGTCGGACTGGTACCCAAAGAGAGTGCAGTGGCGCTCTATTGTAAGATAAATAAAGTTACGAAATAGGTAAAAAAAAGGATTATGCGTTTTAGTTTCGCAACGATCGGTAGTGCTCTCTGCGCGCTGATCTTATGCTCGTCATGCGCTAAGGATGTGAGCGAATCTTATGCCGAGATTGAACAACGTTCGCTCGATACGTGGATGAAGTTGCACCATCCCGAATTGTTGGGCAACAAGCAGGAGGGAAATGGTTACTCCTACTATGTCGATGTGCTCGATGCCGGTTCAACCGACCCCACCGATACCTTGATTGCAACGACCGATTGTTGGGTGCGCTATGACTTTACGGCACGTGACCTGAGTGGCAATATCTGCATCACACGCGATGAAACGAAGGCTAAGCAACAGGGTACCTTCACGCGGTACACCTACTATGTTCCCTATTTTCGCTACAGTGGTTCGGACTACACCACGATGTTGGAGGGTAGCTACTATGCTCTGCGCGAACCGCTGAACCTGAGCGATGACTATTTGGCCATGTATCCGGAGCGCAACCTGACCAATGGTATGCAGGCGCGTGTGGGTACGGAGATGATACTCTACCTCCCCTCATCGTTGGCCTATACGACATCGGGTGCAAGCGATGATGCCGGATATGGAGGTCAGTACACCCTCAGTGGCAACTTGCCGGCAATGATTCACCTTAAGGTGACGCAACGTCTCTCCAACCCCTTGGCTTATGAGGGTGACGAGGTTGATGCCTTTGTGAATGCCAACGGTACGGTACAACCGGTGGAGGAGACCTCGACAGATACAGACACCTCGCGCCGTGTGACGCGCTCTGATGATACGGAACTGCCCGATACGACGGTCGACCCCTACCAATATACATGGTACTTGGCTGCAGATACCATTCCGCAACTCTACATCTCGCATGTCTACTCGCCCGGACGTGAGCCGGCGTCTTCGTATCAGTGGCGCAATACCTACACTTCGCACTATGCTCCCTACAACGAGTCGATGGCATCTCTTGATGCGAAAATCAACGATATTCTGCTGGAGCGTTTCGGTGCGGGTACCTATCAGGGCGACTCCATTGCAAGTGGCGAGACGGTCAATGTGTGGTACATCGGTCGATTCCTCGATGGCTTTATCTTCGACACCAACATCGACGAAGTGAAACAACTCATCTATGGCGAGGTACAGAGCGAGGGAAGTGCCTACGAGTATGAAGTACCCGCGGAAGGCGATACATCGAGTGTGTCGACTGTCTATGCATGGTACTATAGCATACCGCAGTTGCGCTATGGCCAGTGGGCTACCATCGTAACAACATCGACCTATGCCTATGGTGCTACGGGTCAGACCGGAGGTTCGTCGAGCAGTTCGTCAAGTAGCTATCTCGATTATTACAACTACTATAACTACTACAATTACTACAACAACTACTATGGTGGTCTCTACAATAGTTCCTATTACGGAAACTACTATAGCAACTACTACAACAGCTTGTACAGTAACTATTACTACTCGAGCTACTACGATGATTCCTACACAGACGATACCTCCTCTACGACAACGACCACGTACACTACGGAGATACCGGCGTACTCTCCTTTGGTATTCCAGATTTACATCGAACCAAAGGACGAATAGTAGGGTTCCTCCTAAAAGGTGGCAATAACCGAATCACGCAAATCGACAGTTTAATCCGTTCGATTTGCGTGATTCGGTTTATGCGTGTCATAGCCCGGCAACGGTCGTGTGGAAAACTTGTCGAAACGCTCTTACAGCCGTGCCCACATCAAAAGCAATAATCAGGTTGCTCGCTATAGGTCGGGGCTCGTGTGCCAACCCACTCGATGAAGCCTATTTCTTACGATTGCGAACGGTTATCGCAGTCCGATACACTTGCCAACAACAAAGGGAGTGCACCTTGCGATGCGCTCCCTTTGTTGTTGAAGTAACGAACTGTTAGAACTGAATCTTCACACCGACGGTGAATCCCACACCATAGTTGCGATAGTAGGCCCAATCATAAAGTTTGGCATTGCAGAGATTGCTTCCCTCGGCAAAGAGTGCGAAACGAGGTCGCAAGAACCAATTGAATCGAGCACGCAGGTCGACAGTAGCGGGAACCTTTTCGTCGATAAGGGTTTGCTGGGTCGCTAAGTCGGTGGTGTCATCTGTTAAGGTGTATAGCGTGGCATAGGTACTCCAATGGCGCGTACTCTGCATGAGTGCCTCCAACTCCAACGACACCTTGCGTGTACGATACTCACCTCGGAGTCGTGCCGTCAGCTGGGGCCGTCCATAGGCAAGAGTATAGAGTTCTGTGCCAACAAACTCCTTGGCTGCACCCTTGAACGAGTGTAAGTGTGCCTCGGCATCGAAGACAAAATGAGTGGAAGGACGCCACGTTAATTCGGCATTAACAGAGAGGTCCTTAAGGGTTGTTGTGCGCACATCGTAGAACCCTTCGTAGCTCTCTCGTGTGTAATCTCCGGCATCGATAGTCGCAGGACAGAAGGTTGCTACCCACTGCAGCGCATTTTTTGTCTGCTCGAATTGCACATAAAGATCGTAAGCGAAGCGACTTTTTGCGCTACGACCACGTAATCCTCCTCGCAGACGATGCACCTCGCTGTTGGGTACATTCAAAGCTGAACCAACATGGGGATTGATGAGACTCAATCGGTGCATGTCGTTGCGAAGCACTTCGCCATCGAGCTGTGCGTAGAGCGTACAACGGTCATCGTGGAGATTGTAGCAAATCGAGGCTTGGGGCAACAACCGATGGGTGGGGTCGACACGGAGTGTGTACTCCTCATCGCTGAGCAATATGTCGGCACCACGACGGTCGTAGACATAATCCAACCCAACAGACCAACTTATCACTTCGTGCAGGTAACGATATTGTATGCCCGCTGTGTATTGTGTCGATCGGTAGTGGCGTACATTGCGCCATGCTCCATCGTAGCTTGTCCGAAACTCGAGTGCATGGCGTCCAAAGGCCTTTGCAAGCTTCACATCGGCACCTGCCGATAATTCGTGATAGCGTTCGTCGGTATAGCCCAACAATGTGTTGTCGTTGAGCGATGGGAGCAACTCTGAGGTATCGACGAAGTAGTTGCCGTGTACTCCGACATTGAAGTTCAAACGACTTAAATCGGTGAAATCATCTCCGATACGCAGACGTAGTTGCTCGTTGTTGTAGACCTGACGGTCGTTGGTGATGTGTGTGAAAGGCAATGCCCGTTGCTGAAAAGTCGATTGGGGCACGATGCCATTTAGGGTATAGCCATCGAAAGCATAGTTATGATAGACTCGATTCGATACATCTAGATTTCCTTCCAACACATGACGTCCGATGTAGAGACCGGCTGTTGCGCCAATGCGGTTTTGCATCTGCCACGACTCGGGCTTCACAGAAAAGTTGTTGCGCAACTTGGCCCACTCTCCCTGATGGTTGATGTAGCCGACTACATATCCCGTACCGGAATTCTGTGTGGAGGCATAGAAGTCGAGTACCGAATTCAGCGGAATGCCGGCGCCCACCTTTAGATAGAAGGGTCGGGGACGGTTGAACTCCCAGTAGGTCACTGTAGCCGGCTTGAATGGCTCGGTATTGAGGTTGGTCGACATGGCAAGAGGCGTGATGGAGTAGTCGATTTCGGGACGCATCTGCACGGTGTCGGTCATATCGGGAACAATGGGCATCTTCACTGCCTTAGAAACTTCGGGAACATAGGCCTTTGTCACTTCGACCTGCTTGGTCACTTGTGCTTGTGCGAAGCCGCCCCACAGTAGAACTGTTGATAGTATGAGGAGTCGTTTCATCTTATTTCTTCAATTTTTCGATTCTAGATTTTGCTTCGGCAACAATGCCATCGTTGGCAGGTGAGTAGCCGTCGACAATACTCTGGTAGGTGGCACGTGCTTGGAAGGTGTCGTTGCGTGAGAGGAAGATGTCACCCCATACGATGTAGGCCTTGGCAACCCAATAGGCTTGTGGGGAGTTCTTCTGTGAAAGTTCGGAGATGAGTTTCTCGGCTGTCGTTCCATCGCCTGCATTCCAAGTGATTTCGATAACACGATAGGCGGCCTCGGCTCCCTCCTTGCTCTTTACCTCAGTGGAGAGTTGCTTGTAGAGGGGTAGTGCCTTCGCCGTATCTCCAGCTTGTCGTAGCGCAGTGGCGCGCAGATAACGTGCCTCGCGGAGCGTTGTTTGTCCGGCATCGGCCCACGTCTCTACCTCCTCGGCAACCTTGACACTTTGCGCTTGATTGCCCTCGCGCAGGGTTGAACGCAGGTAACCCAACGCTGCAGCGGCACGGTCGTCGGCACTTGTTACAGCATCGTACAACGAACGATAGGCCTTGGCAGCCTCAGCATATTGTCCACTCTCATAGCTCAATTTCGAGAGTTGCTTGAGTGCAGTGAGCGTATATTGGCCTGCAGGACGTTCGGTCAATGTCGATAATGTCTCGATGGCCTGAGTCTTCTCTCCCAACTGAATCTGACAATCACTCAAGTAGTAGAGCGCATCGTCGGCATAGTACCCTTTGGGGTAGCTCTTAAGATAGCTCTTGAGCGATTTCTCGGCATCGCTTTGCGCACCTGACAAGTAGATTTTACGTGCTGAAGCAAACGATAGCGAGTCGCGTGCTACAGCACCGGTGTCGCACTCCACACCACTCTTTTCGGCATAGGCAAAATATCCATCGACATCGCCACTGGCTACGTAGATATCGCGAATTCCCTGCATAGCATTGCGTGCAGCAATAGAACGTGGAGCATACTCCACCACCTGCTCGTAACAACGTTTCGAATCGGCTGTCCTACCCAAATTGAGATATGCCAGACCTAAATCCGATAGCGCTGAGGTGTAGAGAGGCGAATGGGGATACTCTTCGACAAATTTTGCGAGCACTTGTGCCCCCTCGGCATACTGCTCGGAGGTGATGTAGGTGCGTCCCAACTCGTAGGTGGCATCATCTACATAATCGCCCTTGTCAGTGGTAATGATTGACTTCAGTGCCTCGACCTTCTGCGATTGACGCTCCAAAATACCCAAGGTGATGGCACGCTGGTAATCAGCATAGTAGTGCTCGATAGTACCTATCGATGAGGCCTTTTCGTATCCTTCCAATGCCGAGGTAAATTGACGCAACGCATAGTGCGTGTCGGCCTCGCGATTCAGCGCATCGGCTTTGTAGCTGTCGCGCGTGGTGTAGAGCATGTTGAATCGTGCAAACGCATTGTACGCATTCGACATGTCGTTTTGATTGAAATAACAGTAGCCCAGATTATATTGAGCCATGGCATATTCACTCTCGCTACGGGGTGCCTGCTTGAGGTAGGCTTGATAGAGGGCTGTTGCACGTTGCTCATCTCCCTGTGCATAGGCAATCTCACCCTGCCAGAACTGAGCTAAGGCTGTGTACTTGGGACTGATATTGGTCTGTGCCGATTCGGAAAGACTTTGCGAAGCAACCTCCAAATCCCCTCGCTCGTAGGCTTCTAACCCTCGGAAGTAGGCAATCTTCTGAAGTGCAGCCTTCATGTCGTTGTCGGGATTGGGATACTCCTTGATGGCCTCGTAGGCACTGTCGTAGTTCTTCGAGTTATAGTAGGCGGCAATCAGCAACTCTTTCGCTGTAGTTGCACGGTCCGATGTAGGGTACTGCTCTACATACTTGTTCAGAATGTGAATAGCTTCATTGAAGACACCACCTCCTAATTCGTACTGCAACTTACCATAATTGAAGAGTGCATCTTCGGCAATGTCACTATCGTAGGTCTCGTTTGCAGCCATGGCAAACGATTGCATGGCGTGTTGCTTGTCACCAATACGTACGTAGCAGTCGGCCAAGTGGTAGGAGGCATTTTGTGTCAGCGCATCATCGGCTCCACATACCTGTTGCAAGCAAGCGGTAGCCTCGCCGTAGCGTGCCAACCGATAGAGGCTGTACCCCTTGATGTAGTTCTCGTTGCGGTCCATGTTTCCACCGGCCTGCTCGTAGCTCTCCAACCAGCGTAGACAGCGGTCATACTCTCCTAAGTGAAACCACGATTCGGCTACTACACGCTGCAACTCAAGTTTTCGGTCACCCGATGCACGCTCCACAAGTTGCTCGCCCAATGAGGTTACGTAGCTGTAGTTTCCTTCGTTGAATTCGATCTGCAACAGATAGAAAGGAGCTAAATCACCGTAAGAGTCCGACTTCAACAAACGTGTGAATCCTGATTTGGCTGTCTCGTTCTCATTACGTATGTAAGCGATATAAGAGGTATAGTAGAGAGCATGGTCGGCATATTCGCTCGGTGAAGGAATGCGACGAAGGTAGGTGAGGGCCTCGTCATAGTTCTCCTGTTGAAAACAGATGTAGCCCATGCGAATGTCGTACTGCTGCTGATGACGCGGTGAAAGCGACTTGTAATCGATGCGGGCAAAACGCTCACGAGCTTCGTCGTAGCGCTCGGCAGTGCAGGCCATCGATGCCAGAGCAAACTCCACATCATTCACATGTACGGAGGCTGCATGGTCGTGCAAGAACGCGCGGAGCAATCGTTCAGCTCCCTCCTCTTTGAGTTCGGCAGCACATTGGGCAATGTAGTAGTCGGACTCCTCCTGCAGACGTTTGTCGAGTGTGGGTATGGCTTCGCGGGCGGTGATGAACTCCTCCTTAGCGTCAATCCAACGCCCCAATGCGTATAGCTCGCGTGCTCGTTCGTAGTGAGTGCGTTCCCCATCCGGGGCTGTCGACGCTGTGACCGTGCCACTCCATGAGGCAAGCATCAAAGCGAACAAAATTTCTCTTTTGTGTATCATAACTTTTTTGGATACCAATGTTTGGACAGTACTAATAAGTAGTACAAAAATAGGTAAAAAAACGGAATATGCGGTGCTTTATTGAGAATTGTTGGCATATCATCCGGTGAAGGAGGCCTTGACCTTGTTGCATTGGAGGCCGTTGTGTACATTCTGCATTTTTTTTGTACATTTGCAAGATAATTAGCGCGTATGTCAGAACAAGACAACATAATAAAAGAGATTGAGGACCAGGAGTATAAATATGGCTTTTCGTCAGATATCGATACGGAGGTGATTCCAAGCGGGTTGAGCGAGGAGGTTATCCGTCTGATTTCTGCAAAAAAAAGTGAGCCTCAATGGATGACAGAGCGTCGTTTGCAGGCTTATCGCCAATGGCTGAAGATGACACCGCCAACGTGGGCGCATCTGCGAATTCCCCCCGTCGATTTTCAACAAATCAGCTACTATGCAGCCCCGAAGAGTCGCAAGGCACCCGGCTCGATGGATGAAGTCGATCCCGAGTTGAAGCGTACCTTCGATAAGTTGGGCATTCCGCTCGAAGAGCAGATGCAACTATCCGGAGTGGCGGTCGATGCTGTCATGGATTCCGTGTCGGTGAAGACCACATTTCGCGAGACCTTAGCAGAGAAGGGTATCATCTTTTGTTCCATCTCCGAGGCGTTGCGCGACCATCCGGAGTTGATTCAAAAATATCTGGGAAGCGTCGTGCCCAGCACCGACAACTACTATGCCGCCTTGAATGCAGCAGTCTTCTCCGATGGCTCATTCTGTTATATTCCCAAGGGAGTACGTTGCCCGATGGAGCTATCGACCTATTTTCGCATCAATGCGCAAGGTACGGGTCAATTTGAACGAACTTTGATTGTGGCCGATGAGGGAGCTTATGTGAGCTATCTTGAGGGGTGTACCGCACCGCGACGTGATGAGAATCAGTTGCATGCCGCAGTGGTGGAGATTGTGGTGGAGCGCGATGCAGAGGTGAAGTATTCGACGGTACAAAACTGGTATCCGGGTGACAAAGAGGGACGTGGCGGAATCTACAATTTCGTCACCAAACGTGGCCTATGCAAGGAGAATGCCCACTTGTCGTGGACGCAGGTCGAGACAGGTTCTGCCATTACCTGGAAGTATCCCAGTTGTGTGCTGTTGGGCGACAACTCCGTGGGGGAGTTCTATTCGGTGGCGATGACTGCCAACTATCAGCAGGCCGATACAGGAACCAAAATGATTCACATCGGTCGCAACACACGTAGTCGCATCATCTCAAAGGGAATATCGGCCGGACGTAGCGAAAACTCCTATCGAGGTTTGGTGAAGGTGGCAAAGGATGCGGAGAATGCGCGCAACTACTCGCAGTGCGATTCATTGCTCATTGGCTCGGAGTGTGGTGCCCATACCTTCCCGGAGATTCATTGCGCCAACCGCTCTGCAGTGGTGGAGCACGAGGCAACCACCTCGAAAATATCCGACGAACAACTCTTCTATTGCAAGCAACGAGGCATTGCTGCTGAAGATGCAGTGGGAATGATTGTTGGTGGTTTCGCTCGTGAGGTGATGGCAAAACTTCCTATGGAGTTTGCTGTCGAAGCGCAAAAACTGCTCTCTATCAGCTTGGAGGGGTCGGTAGGGTAATCGATTGATTTTGAAAAACAGGAAACTATGAATATGCTATCCGTTAAAAACTTACATGCATCTGTCGGTGATAAGGAGATTCTGCGAGGCATCAACTTGGAGGTGAAAGCAGGCGAGGTGCATGCCATCATGGGTCCGAACGGATCGGGGAAGAGCACCTTGGCATCGGTCTTGTCCGGAAACGAGAAGTTTACCGTCACAGCAGGTTCCGCGACCTTTGAGGGAGAAGATTTGCTGTCGTTCTCCATCGAAGAACGTGCACGAAAAGGACTCTTCTTGGGATTTCAATATCCGGTGGAGCTTCCGGGAGTATCGATGGCTAATTTTATGAAACTCGCCGTGCAGGAGCAACGTAGGTCACGAGGTGAAGAACCTTTGACGGCGGCCCAGTTCTTGCGCTTGATGCGCGAGAAGAGTGCTGTTGTGGAATTGGATGCCAAATTGATGTCACGATCGGTGAATGAGGGATTCTCGGGAGGCGAGAAAAAACGTAACGAGATTTTTCAAATGGCGATTCTCGATCCGAAATTGGCTATCTTGGATGAGACCGATTCCGGATTGGATATCGATGCTTTACGCATTGTAGCTACCGGCGTCACACGACTGCATACTCCGCAGAATGCTACGGTGGTTATTACTCACTATCAGCGTCTGTTGGATTACATCGTCCCCGATTACGTACATGTCCTTTACAAAGGACGTATCATCTACACCGGCGACAAGAGTTTGGCATTGAAGCTTGAACGAGAGGGTTACGATTGGTTGATTAACAATTATCAGGAGTAATAATGGAGCTACGTTCAACGATAGAGACTGCCGCATTCTCTTGGAGTGACTCGCCGTGTGTAACCCTTCGATCGGGAGAGAGCCTCGCTGTGCTCAACCCTACGGAGTCGCACATTGAAGTGCCGAGCAGTGTGCACGCCAATTTGTTGCTACTACACACCAAGAGCGGTGGGGCTGAAGTGTCGGTTCGCATGGAGGCATGTTCGGAGTTGAATCTTGTTGAGTTGTTCCTCGTCGATGATACCTCTTGTCGGTGCACGGTTCATCAGCAGGCGTCGAGTGTGTGCAATGTTACGTCGATTTTGCTGTCAGCCTCGCGATATGCTTATCACACGCTATTGGAAGGAGAGCATGCCGAGTGCCGTCTGAACGGACTCTTTCTCTTGTCGGAGAAGCAACAGAGCATCTTCGATGTGCGGGTCGATCACCTTGTAGCCGATTGTTGTAGCCACTCGTTGGTGCGAGGAGTTGCTTCCGGTGAGGCGCAAGGGACATTCAGAGGATTGGTCTATGTGGCAAAGGGGGCCGAGCGAACCGATGCACAGCAAACGAGCCGCAACATCGAACTTTCGCAACAAGCACGCATTATCACTGCTCCACAATTGGAGATTTATGCCGATGATGTGAAGTGTTCGCACGGTGCTACGGTAGGTCACATGGATAGTGACGCAATTCTTTACATGCGTCAACGCGGTCTGAGTGAGGCGCAAGCTCGACGGTTGCAGATAGAGGGCTTTGTGGGGGCAGTTGCCACCTCATGTCCGGTCGATACCTTGCGAGAGATACTTCACGAACGGATTGTGCAGAAACTTGAACAAATGTAGGTAACACATGCTTTCTCTTTCAGCTATACGTTCCGATTTTCCTCTATTGGAGAGGCAGGTATATGGCCGCAAGTTGGTCTATCTCGACAGCGGCGCCACTTCGCAGAAGCCTCGCTGTGTGATTGACACGGTGAATTATCTACATCGGGAGTTGAATGCCAACATCCATCGGGGCGTCCACTTTCTGGCCTCGGAGATGACCGATCGTTACGAGCAGGCACGCGAGATAGTACGCCGTTACATTGGTGCGACTCAGCGCGAGGAGGTGATTTTTACGGCCGGTGCTACCGCATCGCTCAATGCGGTAGCGTATGCATGGAGTGAACGTTTTTTGCATGCCGGTGACAACATCTTGGTCAGTGAAATGGAGCATCACTCCAACTTGGTGCCGTGGCAGGCTACTGCCGAACGTCATGGTGCACAGTTGCGTATGTTGCCGTTTGACAATACGGGTCGCTTGATGACAGAACGGCTGCCGGAACTCATTGACGACCGTACACGCTTGGTGGCAGTGACGCAGGCATCCAACACGTTGGGTACACGTCCCGATTTGCAAACCATTATCGCTGCAGCGCATGCTGTGGGTGCCGTGGTGTGTGTGGACGGATGTCAAGGAGTTGTACATGGCGGTGTCGATGTTGCAGCGTTGGGTTGTGACTTCTATGCTTTCTCAGGTCATAAAATCTATGGTCCTACGGGAATAGGAGTACTCTATGGCCGTCGTGAGTTATTGGAGGCGATGCCTCCTTTCCTCTATGGGGGTGATATGGTCGATCGTGTGTCGTTTGAACACACAACCTACGCACCGCTTCCACTGAAATTTGAGGCGGGGACCTCTAACTTTATCGGAGCTATAGGTCTTGGTGAGGCAATTCGTTACCTCGCACAGTTCGATGCCACGGAGGTTGAGGCACATGAGCGCGAGTTGTTGCGTTATGCTACGGCTAAGTTGTCGCAGATAGAGGGAGTTCGCATTTATGGGCAGACTCCCGATAAATGTGCAATTCTTTCGTTCAATGTCGAGGGAGTTCATCCCTACGACCTTGGAATGATTCTCGATAAATTGGGTATAGCCATCCGCACGGGACAACATTGTGCCGAACCGGTGATGACCCACTATGGTGTGCAAGGCATGTGCCGTGCCTCCTTTGCCCTTTACAACGAGCAAAGTGAGGTCGATGCTTTGGTGGCAGGTGTGGAGCGAGCACTTCGCATGCTCCGATAGAGACTTTTTATAATCGTAGCGTTTTTACAAGATATGCTTATTGTACTTGAAGGATTGGATGGCGCAGGGAAATCGACGCAGATTCGTAGGTTGCAGGAGTTGTTTTCGCATCGTGGTAAGTCGTGTCATTACCTCCATTTTCCCCGTTTCGATGCTCCGGTGTTTGGCGAGTTGATCGCTCGCTTTCTGCGTGGCGAATTCGGCGCAGCCGATTGCGTGGACCCCTATCTTGTGGCGTTGCTTTTTGCCGGAGACCGAGCCGATGCGGCTACCACCATTCGGCAGTGGCTCTCTGTGGGTGATGTGGTTATTTTGGATCGTTATGTCTACTCCAATATTGCCTATCAGTGTGCAAAACTTCACTCTGAAGAACAACGTCAACAGCTAAAACAGTGGATTCTCGACATGGAGTATGGCTACTATCAACTGCCGCGTCCCGATGTGTCGATCTTTCTCGATGTTCCCTTTGCCTTCACGGAGCGGAAACTTACGCAGGTGCGCGAAGGAGATGATCGTGACTATTTGCAAGGACATAACGACATACACGAATCGTCGCTCGACCTACAGCATCGCGTGCGCGAGGTTTATCTTGCGGCAGCGACGTATGATGATACCTTTTGGGTTGTTGATTGTAGTGCCGACGATGGTGCAATGGCAACTCCCGAAACGATATTCTCTCGAATAAAGGAGGCGTTGTCCGCTAAACTGAGTATGACACTCAATGAGTAATTGTAATCCTTACCTTCGTTGGATGGCGCATCTTTGCCGGATTATTTTGGGCGTCACCTTCATCTTCTCCGGATTTGTCAAGTCGGTGGACCCTTGGGGTACAGCCATCAAAGTGCAGGAGTACCTCTCTATCTATGGGTTTGAATCGTTGCGACCGTTGCGCTTCGGTTTCTCCATCTGGCTGTGCGGTGCTGAGCTGATGATGGGATTGATGTTGCTGTTCAAAATACGCATTCGACTTATCTCTATATTTGCCTTGATGTCAATGAGCTTCTTTACGTTGCTCACCTTCTTGAGTGCTACTTGGCTACCGGTCGAGGATTGCGGGTGTTTTGGCGATGCTGTGAAATTGACGCCGTGGCAGACCTTTGCCAAGAACATGGTGTTGTTACCTCTTTCGGTGGTGGTGTGGTGGCGCTATCGTCACGAGTCGATATTCTCTTTCAGCAAGCGTGAAGTCGTGTGTACATTGACCTTCTTTGTTGTGGCTATGGGGCTGGGCACCTACTGCTATTTGCATCTGCCTATTTTGGATTTTCGGCCTTTTAAGAGAGGTGTCAATATCTACGAAGCGATGCATGCAACGCAAGCTCCTTCGCATGCGAATGCCGACAATACGGTGTTGGTCTATCGCAATCGAGCAACCGGACAGCAACGTGAGTTTCGACTTACAGACAGTGAGTGGCAAAATGCACAAGAGTGGGAATGGGTGGAGACACGTACTGCTGATGTAGAGGAGGAAGATGTCGATCCTACGCTCTCTGAATTTGCACTAAGCGATGTTGAGGGCGATGCTACGGAGCAGTTGCTCACTGCACCGGGTCGGCTTTATATGCTCTGCATGACATCGAGCACATTGCTCGATGCCGATTGCGAAGAACGGTTTCACGACTGGGTGGAGCGAGCTTCGATGGAACATGCCGATGTGGTGTGCCTCACCCCTGAACCCTTGCGAGGGGTTACTTACCGTTCCTTTGCCGGAGGTGAAGGGGTACGTTGTTACAACATCGATGCTACAACGCTCAAAACAATGCTTCGGGCCTACAATGGAGTGGTGGTACTCGACCAAGGTGTAATCGTAGACAAACGCAATTGCAGAGATATGTAGCTGCTACACGATGTTTGTTGCAACAATGTATTGCCGTTGTCTCGGCAATATAGACCTGTTCTTGTTACTTTTTCTCTTGAAAAATGTTTTTTTTGAAAAATAGTTGGTATTTTTATGCTATCAAAAGGTGCATGTAAGAATCAAACTTTCAAAAAATACAAGAGATGAAACGATTAACCTTTGTTGCTGCGCTACTCTTTTCGACCATGATGGTCTCAGCGCAGGATTATCACATCACATTGTGGGACAACACCACTGCACCGACATCCAATGGCATCGAGGCAGGAACTGAGTATGAGGTGAAACCGGGTGTAGTTGCCAGCACCTCTTCTGCAGAGATTTGGATTTATAAGCCATCGGCTGAAACAGCTACAGAACAGGCTATTGTATTCTGTCCAGGAGGCGGTTATGCAAACCTCTCTGTGCAAAATGGGCACAACACCTGCAAATGGTTTGCCGAGAATGGTATCGTAGGAGTTATGCTGAAGTATCGTCTGCCCAATGGCCACTCCGAAGTACCTCTCAACGACCTCGACAAAGCTGTTGCAACCGTGCGCGAAATGGCTGATGAGTTGGGTATCGATCCTCACAAGGTAGGTGTATCGGGTACCTCTGCAGGGGGGTACTTGGCAGGTTCGGCGGGTGTAATGTCTACCTCGAAGCCAGATTTTATGATCCTCTACTATCCGGTGGTATCGAGCGACGCCGATAAGCGCCACCTCGGCACCTTCCAGCAATTGGTTGGTAAGGAGAATGTCGACACCGATATGGTAAAGCAATTCTCCTTGGAGAAGGTTGCCGACAGCACCGCTTGTCCTGCACTGATTTTCCATAGCGACGATGATAAAGTGGTTCCTTCCATCAATGCGGCATTGCTCTATGCGGCACTAAAAGCCAACGGAGTGAAGGCATCGTTGCACATCTACCCCTCAGGTGGCCACGGATGGGGTATGGGCAAGAAATTCAAGTATCACGAGACATTCAAGGCTGCTACACTCGATTGGCTTAAGGTCATCAATACAACACCGACCTCCACAAAGTAGCGCCTCTTACCCTTTGGGTGGCGACACATCCGAGAATATCGATAAGCTATTCTCGGATTTTTTGTTACCTTTGTTGCAACCTCTTGCCTATGAAAGTGATTTTAGCTATAACAGCTGCCAGCGGAGCACGCTACGCTCGACTCACTGCCGAGCGGTTGGCAAGTGCTACAGCTGTCGATTCAGTGGCAATTATCCTCAGCCGCCAAGCGGCATCTGTTCTCGCTCTTGAAGGAGAGACCCTACCCGAATGTAACAAGTTTACCTATTATGATAACGACAATCTGTTTGCTCCACCGGCCAGTGGCTCGGCACGCTATGATGTGATGATTGTCGTTCCGGCATCAGTAGGTACGGTTGGACGTATCGCTTCAGGAGTATCGCAGACACTCATTGAGCGTGCTGCCGATGTAATGCTTAAAGAGCGTCGTCGTCTGTTGATTGTATTACGTGAGACACCGTTGTCGTTGATTCATCTGCGTAACCTCACGACACTCACCGAGTGTGGCGCTGTCATCCTACCGGCATCACCATCCTTCTATACGCATCCACAGACGCTCGATGAATTGTGCATGACGGTTGTTGAGAGAATTATGTCGTTTGTGTCTCCGGATGAACCTCATTATGAGTGGGGTAGTGCCCCTTTGTAGGGGTCTAACCACGATGTAATGCGATTGGCAGTACAACTATTTTTCATCGAAACATACATTTTTCCCTCCATTAAGTTTGCAGATTCAGAATAAATCTGTACATTTGCACACCGATTACGAAAGAAAGGATGCCCAGATGGCGGAATCGGTAGACGCGTTGGTCTCAAACACCAATGATAGCAATATCGTGCCGGTTCGACCCCGGCTCTGGGTACTGAAAGCTAAGTTGTTTTAAATAAAACGCTTAGCTTTTTTTGTGCTCAGCACCGTTGTTCAGAGTGCGATATCACCGGGGGTAAGGGTGTCGGAAGACACGACGTTTGCGGTTTATCGGAAAATGAATTACCTTT
>CAYUJP010000010.1:0-22515 GCA_964445055.1 uncultured Alistipes sp. | reverse complement strand
TCGATGCAAAGGTAACTAAAAATAAATAATTTACAGAAAATTTAGCTGAATCAATTTCGAGTACCAACAACAATGGAGCAAATGGCACTCATGAACTACTGTTCAATTTTGCTTAGAGATGTAAATAAAAACGGTCTCTGATAGAGCCGGATCCATCATTACGAAATGTAGGACGAATGACTCGACCACTTCAATAGAGGTCGGAGATACAAGATAATTTCAATAATCAGGCAATATCGTGTGACAGAGCAGAGCCTGCAGATCGACTAATGTGAGTAGGCCGAAGCGCTGAGAAAGGCCTACGGTAGAAGAGCAAAAAAGCAGACTCGGATTTATTCCGAGTCTGCCTAAGAATTATGAACCGATAGCTATCGGTTAAGAAGTGCGATTACCTCATCGGCAACGGTCTGCCCATTGTAGCCAAACTTCTCATCGAGAATCTTATAGGGTGCTGAATAACCAAACATATCGTGGCCGTGGATGAAACCGTTCTCTCCAACAAGACCTTGAAGAGTGACGGGTAGTCCCGAAGTCATGCCATATCGAACAACCCCTGTGGGTAATAGCGCTTGCTGATAAGATTGTGCCTGATCGCGGAATAGTCCTTCGCTCGGAACGCTTACCACTCGGGCGCGAATGCCCTGCTTTGCCAACAACTCAGCTCCTTCGATTAAAGTTGCCACTTCAGAGCCGGAGGCCAGCATCACAACATCGGGGGTGGGATTATCAAGCACGATATAAGCTCCCTTGCTTAATTGAGCCGCATCATTGCGACGATTCCCTGATGTAGTCGGCAGATTCTTAATATTCTGGCGTGAAAGAATCAATGCTACAGGTCGTTGCTCTTCCAAGGCTGTGCGCCATGCAGCGACTGTCTCCTCACCATCAGCCGGACGCAACACCACCATCGAACGTTTGCCGGTGTGGTTACGTAGGTGCTCCATTAGACGAATTTGGGCTTCATGCTCGATAGGCTGGTGCGTAGGTCCATCCTCGCCTACACGGAAAGAGTCGTGCGTCCAGATGTAGATGACGTGGAGTTGCATCAGAGCCGAAAGACGCACTGCCGGCTTCATGTAGTCGGAGAATACGAAGAAGGTACCACAAGCTGGAATTACACCGCCATGTAGTGCCATACCATTCATCACACAAGCCATTGTCAACTCGGAAACGCCTGCTTGGAAAAATTTGCCACTGAAATCTCCGCGTGTGAAAGCTTTGGTTTTCTTGAGAAATCCATCGGTTTTGTCCGAGTTGGAAAGGTCTGCCGAGGCAACAATCATATTGTCGACCTGCTCGGCAAAGAGTCCCAACATTGTGGCCGATGCCGCACGTGTGGCAATGTCGGCTTTCATCTCGACAGCAGAGTAGTCAATCTGGGGCAATTTTCCGGAGAGGAAGGAGTCAAGTTTGGTTGCTAACTCACTATGCGTACTGCGCCATGTGGCTTCAGTGGCCTTCTGCTTTTTGACCCATGCACGCAACTGTTCGCGACGCTCCGCATAGAGTTCCTCCACCTCGGGAAAAATAGTGAAGGGATGTTCGGGATCACCGCCCAAGTTGGCAATGGTTGCAGCAATATCTGCACCGGCAGCCGACAACGGTTGACCATGTGTAGATACTTTGTTGGCAAAAGAGCTGCCATCGGCCGCTACAGCCCCCTTGCCCATCAAGGTACGACCGATAATGATGGTAGGACGCTGCTCTTCGGCATTAGCTGCTTGCAACGCGGCACGGATTTCATCGATTGACTGCCCGTCTACGCTGAGTACATTCCAACCCCAAGCGGCATATTTAGCAGCGACATTTTCGGTGTCAACCTCCTCTACCTTGGTGGAGAGTTGAATATTGTTAGAGTCGTAGTACATGATGAGATTCGACAACCCCAGGTGTCCGGCGATACGACCCACACCTTGTGAAATCTCCTCCTGCACGGCACCATCGGAGATGTAGGCATAGGTCTTGTGTGCTTGCCACTCCCCGAAACGTGCAACCAAGAAACGTTCGGCAATGGCTGCACCCAATGCCATTGCATGGCCTTGTCCCAAAGGTCCGGAGGTGTTCTCCACACCGCGCATTACATCGACTTCGGGATGACCTGGAGTGACGCTTCCCCATTGGCGAAATGCTGCCAGGTCTTCCATTGTGTAAGTGCCGCTGAGTGCCAATACAGAGTAGAGCATGGGCGACATATGACCCGGGTCAAGGAAAAGACGGTCGCGGAAGGGATAGTTGCGGTCATCGGGATCATAGCGAAGGAATTCGCTGTATAGTACATTGATGAAGTCGGCTCCACCCATAGCTCCACCCGGGTGACCCGATTTTGCCTTTTCGACCATTGAAGCGGCCAAGATGCGGATGTTGTCAGCCGCACGCATCAGCTTTGCATTATCTGCCATATTCCAATTGTTTATAGATTGCTATAGTTTACCCAACAAAGATAAGGATATTTTCGTATCCTACGCTTTCTTTTCGGTAAAATTTACCTTTTCTATCTTTTCTTTGGCGTATGGTAAAGTTACGTGAAACTCATGGTTGCTATCCGAAGGTAACTCAAACATGGTATCCATCATGATGGCTTCACAAATGGAACGCAAGCCACGTGCCCCCAACTTATAGACAATGGCACGGTCGACAATGTAGTCGAGTACATCGCTGTCGAAAGTCAGACGGATGCCATCCATCTCGAACAGACGTACATATTGCTTGATGATGGCATTCTTGGGCTCGGTGAGAATGGAACGCAATGCCTCGCGACTTAGTGGACGCATGAAGGTGAGCACCGGCAGACGCCCGACCAATTCGGGAATAAGCCCAAACGATTTCAAATCTTGTGGCATCACATAACGCATTAGGTTGTCGCGGTCGATGGTGTCGTGCTGTACCGAACCATAGCCGATAGCACGTTTGTTGATGCGCTGAGCAATCTTTCGTTCAATACCGTCAAATGCACCGCCACAGATGAAGAGAATGTTGCGCGTATTCACTTGAATAAACTTCTGGTCGGGATGCTTGCGTCCCCCTTGAGGCGGTACGTTGACTACGGTTCCTTCCAAAATCTTCAACAAAGCCTGTTGCACTCCTTCACCGGAGACATCGCGTGTGATGGAGGGGTTGTCGCCTTTACGGGCAATTTTGTCAATCTCATCGATGAAGACAATACCTCGCTCGGCTGCAGCTACATCGTAAGAGGCAACCTGTAGAAGACGAGAAAGAATACTCTCGACATCTTCTCCCACATAGCCCGCTTCGGTGAGTACCGTGGCATCAACAATGGTAAAAGGTACGTTGAGCAAGCGTGCAATGGTGCGAGCCATCAGGGTCTTGCCGGTTCCGGTAGGTCCCACCAACACGACGTTTGACTTGTCAATCTCTACAGCCTCCTTGTCGTTTGATTCGTGTGAAAGAAGTCGCTTGTAGTGGTTGTATACCGCAACGGAGAGATAGCGTTTTGCCTCATCCTGCCCGATGACGTACTCGTCAAGACGAGCCTTGATTTGGGCGGGTTTGAGTAGATCTTCGTAGCGAAGAGGTGTGGCAGAGGTTGCCTCAGTTCCGTTAGGATTCATGCGGTCGGCAATGATGTGATGCTCAACAAGTGTGCGGTAGCCGTGCTCAATGCATTCGTTGCAGATGTGGGTACCATCTACACCCTGAAAAAGCATCAATACATCGCTTTGGTGCTTTCCGCAGAACGAGCAGTACTCCTCATTGCGCGTTCCGCTATTTTTTCCTTTCGTGTGTGTCATTCTTACTCTATAGTTTGGGTTGAAACGGGCATCCTCTTCAAAAGTAGCAGTCGGCTATTTCCGTTTCTGAAGAACGTCATCAATAAGCCCGTAGGCTTTGGCCTCTTCGGAACTCATCCAATAGTCTCGGTCGGCATCCTTCTCAATCTTCTTGATTGATACCCCCGAATGGCGAGAGAGAATCTCGTAGAGTTCACGTTTCGTACGTAGAATCTCGCGTGCGGTAATCTCAATGTCGGAGGCTTGACCTTGCGCTCCACCCAGGGGCTGATGAATCATGATGCGAGAGTGTGGTAATGCTGCGCGCTTGCCTGTGGCACCTGCTGTCAACAGCACCGCCCCCATAGAGGCCGCCAATCCCGTGCAGATGGTGCCTACATCACAACTAATCAATTGCATGGTATCGTAGATGCCCAATCCCGCCGATACGGAACCGCCGGGGGAGTTGATGTATATCTGCACATCGGCCTGCGAGTCCTGCATCTCCAAGAAGAGCAATTGTGCTTGGATAATATTGGCTACATCATCGTAGATAGGAGCTCCTAAGAAGATGATGCGATCCATCATCAATCGCGAAAATACATCCATCGTAGCAACGTTGAGTTGGTGCTCCTCGACGATGGTGGGCGAGATGTAAGCATCTTGCAAGCTTTGGAAGTCGTGTAGTTTCAAACTACTGATGCCACGATGATGTATGGCATACTTTTCAAATTCGGATGACATGTTAGGTATTTGTTTCGTTGTGTTTTTGGTATGTCGGTCAAAAGATACGCTTTCTAACAGATAGGACTCTGCAAACATCAAGCCTGCAGAGTCCAATCGGTGTGGTATCGTACAGGAAAATTACATCTCCTTAGCTTGTTTGGCGAACTCCTCTGCCGAAACTTTGGTCTCCGTCACTGTGATACGCGACTTGACGGCAGCAACCACCTTCGTCTCGTAGAGTTTCTCGTAGATTTTCTGCGATTGCTCCTTGTTGGCGAGGATTTGTTGCTTGGCAAAGTTCTCCAACATATCGGCGGGAGCACCGGGCATGCCATACTGAGCAAACTGTGCTGCAGCAAATGCCTTGGCCTCTTCGAGGGCTTCGTCAGCGGTTACGGTGATGTTATCCTCCTTGATAAAGTACTTCTGCAGGTAGTTCCAAGTGAACATTTTGAGGAATTGGTCGAAATCCTTCTCAATCTCCTCCTTAGTGAACTTCTCCTCGTTGATAACCCACAACCAACGCTTGAGGAATGCCTCCGGCATCTTCAATGCTGCCTTAGCCAACAGGAAATCACGCAACTGTAAGGTGAACATATAGTCGCTCTCGCGTGTCAGTTCCTTGCCGATTTCGGCATCGACGAAACTATCCAATTCGGCCTCGGTGGTAACATTACCCTGAGGGAATGCCGTCTTGAAAAACTCTTCGTTGAGTTCAGGATCGGCAAACTTGCGGATTTTGGTTATCTCCAACGAGAATTCAGGGTTGATACCCTCCAACTCATTCTCTTTTACTTGCAAAGCTGCGGCACGTTGTGCAGGGTTTTTGTAGAGTTCGTTGATGTTAACAGACATCTTGTCACCCACTTTCTTGCCGATGAACGGCTTGCGCTCCTCCTCGCTCATGGAGATCAAACCTACGTAAGCCTCCTCGATGCGCATGGCCTCGTTGTCGAGAGTAACAGTGAGAGCTTCATCAGCCTCGACAGCCTCGACATCTACCAAACGACCGTAGCGACGTAGGAAGTTCGAACGGTAGTTATCGTGCATCTGCTTGTCAATCTCGATAGCGGTGTAGGTGATGTGGTCATCGGTCGAGAGGTTAAGCTCGATTTTAGGTGCTTCGCCAATCTCGAACATATACTCAAACTCCGTAGCGTTGTCGAAGTCGAATGCTCCCTGCTCCTCGGCAGGAATCACATCACCTAAGAAGTCGATACCCTCCTTTTGCAGATATTCAAATACAGCGTTTGAAGCGGTGCGGTAAGATTGCTCCGCTACGACTCCTTTGCCGTACATCTTCTTGATGATGCCCATCGGCACCATGCCCGGACGGAAACCGGGGATGTTCGCCTTGCGACGATACTCACGCAACGATTTCTCGACAGCGGTGCCGTAGTCATTCTCGTCTACTTTGACCGAAATCAACGAGGTCTGATCCTCTTTCTGTGTTCTTTTGATCTCCATAAATCTATTTTTATTTGCTTGTTTTCATACAAAACGGTGGGCAAAGATACGAAGTTTTTGCAAAAAACAGATATTCACAACAGAATAAAGTGAATCAATTGGTAACGAGCGCTCTATTCGTGCTTTTTGATGCAATTGTCGGACCGGAAAAGGACTGCAAATTGCATAAAGCGACACACTCTGACGAAAATAGCACCGGAAGAGGTCTGTCAAGTCCCTTTGGAAACGTTTATTCTCGCTCATTTCGCTGTTTTTAGCTGAAAACTTTATACCTTTGCCTATTGTTTACGACGAAAAATTTAGAAAAATAAGGTTATGACTCAAGAAGAACTATTCAAGAAGCTCGTGGCTCACTGCAAAGAGTATGGGTTTATCTTCCCTTCGAGTGAGATATACGATGGTCTGGGTGCGGTGTATGACTATGGTCAGAACGGCGTAGAACTAAAAAATAACATCAAGCGCTATTGGTGGGATTCAATGGTAAAATTGCACGAGAATATTGTAGGTATCGATGCTGCAATTTTCATGCACCCCCGTACTTGGGAGGCCTCGGGCCATGTCGCTGCGTTCAACGACCCTTTGATTGACAACAAAGACTCCAAGAAGCGTTATCGTGCCGATGTGCTGATTGAGGATTGGATAGCTAAACAGGACGAGAAGGTAGAGAAGGAGATAGAAAAGGCGCGCAAACGTTTCGGTGAAAATTTCGATGAGGCGAAGTATCGAGCTACCTCGCCGCGTGTTGTGGAGACGTTGGCACGTCGCAACGAGATACACACCCGTTTTGCGGAGGCGATGAACGCCAACGACCTGAATGGCTTGCGTCAGATTATTCTCGATTGTGAGATTGTGTGTCCCATATCGGGTACACGCAATTGGACCGAGGTGCGTCAATTCAACTTGATGTTCTCGACACAGATGGGATCGACATCCGAAGGTGCAAGTACCATCTATCTGCGTCCTGAGACGGCACAAGGTATCTTTGTAAACTTTCTGAATGTACAGAAGACCGGCCGTATGAAGTTGCCGTTTGGTATCGCTCAAATCGGTAAGGCTTTCCGCAATGAAATCGTTGCCCGTCAGTTCATCTTCCGCATGCGTGAGTTCGAACAGATGGAGATGCAGTTCTTTGTGCGTCCGGGTGAGGAGATGAAGTGGTGGAATCAGTGGAAAGAGACTCGTATGGCATGGCATCGTGCACTCGGTTTCGGTGACGACCAATATCGTTTCCACGACCACGAGAAGTTGGCTCACTACGCCAATGCCGCCACGGATATCGAGTATAATTTTCCCTTTGGATTCAAGGAGGTGGAGGGTATTCACTCGCGCACCGACTTCGATTTGGGAAATCATCAGAAGTTCTCTGGAAAGAAGATTCAATACTTTGACCCGGAGACGGGTGAAAGCTACGTACCTTATGTCGTTGAAACCTCTATTGGTGTAGACCGTATGGTGCTTCAAGTACTTTCGGCCGCTTACAAGGAGGAGTCGTTAGACAATGGCGAGAGTCGCGTGGTGCTCTCCTTCCCACCGGCATTGGCACCTACGAAGGTAGCTGTGATGCCTTTGGTCAAGAAGGATGGGCTGCCTGATGTGGCGCAGCAAATCATCGACCTGCTGAAGTATGATTTCACGGTAGTTTACGACGAAAAGGACTCTATTGGCAAGCGCTATCGTCGTCAGGATGCCATAGGTACACCTTTCTGTGTGACGGTCGATCATCAAACTTTGGAGGATCGTACTGTGACGGTACGTCATCGTGACACAATGGTACAGGAGCGTGTGGCTATCGACGACCTCTATCGCATGGTCAATGAGGAGTGCTCCTATCGTAAACTCTTCAAAAAGTTGAATCTGTAGCGTGTGGGACGCATCCTTGCGATAGACTACGGACGCAAACGTACGGGGATTGCCGTGAGCGATCCGCTACAGCTGATAGCTGGGGGATTGACTACGGTTGACACCAAGGAGTTGGAGCGTTATGTGACAGACTACATGGCTCGCGAAGAGGTGAGTTGCATTGTGGTGGGAAAGCCTACAACGATGGGCGGAGCACCATCGGAGACAATGCGTTTCATACAACCTCTCGTCGAACGGTTACGTCGAGCACATCCGGAAGTGGAGGTGGTACTCTACGACGAACGATTCACTTCGGTGTTGGCACATCGTGCGATGATTGACGGGGGATTGCGCAAGATGGCGCGTCGCGACCGTGGCTTGGTCGACAAGGTTGCTGCCACCATCATCTTGGAGGACTATATGGCTAGTCAAAGCCGCGTGTAAACAGATTGTTGAATAGTGATAAATAATTGAACCTATGATATATCCTATCGTAATCTATGGGTCGCAGACGTTGCGAAATCTTTCAACGCCTATTGATGCTACCTATCCCGAGTTGCAGACGCTGATTGCCGACATGTTCCTGACGCTGAAAGAGGCCGAAGGAGTGGGGTTAGCAGCTCCGCAGATTGGGAAGAACATACGACTCTTTATTGTCGATTGTACCCCTTGGGGTGACGATGACCCCTCGTTGGCGGAGTATCGTCGAACTTTTATCAACGCAGAGATTTATGAACGTTCGGAGGAGACTTCACTCTTCAATGAGGGGTGCCTCTCGTTACCGGGATTGCATGAAGATGTGCGCCGTCCTGTTTCGATACGTATGCGCTATGTCGATGAGAATTTTGTCGAGCACGACGAGGAGTTTACGGGTCTGCCTGCGCGTGTGATTCAACATGAGTATGACCATATCGATGGAAAGGTCTTCACCGACAGACTCTCACCGTTGCGTCGCAATCTATTGAAGGGGAAATTACAACGCCTCTCAACGGGAAAGTTCAGGTGTTCCTACAAGACCAAATGATAGTTGAGGGTTGTGGCAACATAAAACGGGCGGTTAGCAACCGCCCGTTTTGTGTGTCATGATGTCGAGTACCATGCGGTCGGTAGTCGCCATGCCATCGCGTCCGATTTGGGTTAGGTTGCGAATACTACGGTCGACATCCTCATCGATGATACCTTCGACCGAGGTCACACATTTACCCTCCATGGCAATGAGCGCCGACATGACAGCTGTTGACACGCCACTGGTGACCTTTAGTGCACAGCTGGGCTTTGCTCCATCGCAAATCATGCCGGTGAGGTTGGCAATCATATTCTTTACAGCATATGCTATTTCGCGATAACCTCCTCCCATGAGGTAGGTAATGCCACAACTGGAGCCGGTGCCTGCCACCACACACCCACATAGAGCAGAGAGACGTCCCAAACTCTGCTTGATGTAAACAGCTGTCAGGTGACTCAATATCAGGGCGCGTACCACTTGATCGTGTGTCGCTTTTACCTGTTCGGCATAAACTGCCACGGGCACAGTAGCTGCAATGCCCTGGTTGCCACTTCCCGAGTTGCTCATCACTTGTACCATTGCTCCTGCCATGCGGGCATCGCATGCAGCTGAGGTATATGCCAATATCTTTGAAAAGATACCATTGCCCATAACGTGCAACTCTCGTTGTCCCAACAAAGTGCGTCCCAGGGAGTGCCCATAGTTGCCTCGCAATGAGAAGTCGGCAGCTGCCATGTTGAGTCGACGTGCCTCATCGATAAACTCCAACTCTTCAAGAGGTGTGGTGGTGGCGTAGTCGTAGACCGTGCGAAGGTTGAGTGTTATATCATCGTTGTTGTCTACCTCATCGCGATTGTCGGTGGTGTCGAGCAACACGTTGTCGTCTTTAGATAGATAGACAAATTGGGTGTGACGGTTGGCAATAATCGCAGTGGCACTGTGCGTGGTTGTGCGACAGCATACCTCTATGTACAACACCTCGGTGATATTCTCTTTCAACACAATGGAAACGACTCCTTCGGCAAGTAACTTGCGTCCTCGGGCCACAGCCTCCGGCGTAACATCTTTGAGTACCTCCAATTCGTAGTCTGAGTGTCCGATAAGCGCACCGAGTGCAACGGCAATCGGTAGCCCAATCATGTCAGTTCCGGGAATGCCAACGCCCATGGCGTTTTTGAGAATATTGGCACTCAGCCGCACCTCGATGGCGGTAGGAGTGTCACCCAAAAGTTCGCGACTACGTGCCACACACAGTGCTACAGCCATCGGTTCGGTACAGCCTATAGCTGGAATGACTTCGCGTTGCAAGAGTTGTCGAATCTCCCTACGTTTGGCGGTATCTATCATATATTATTTTAAATCAATTATTTATGTATTGTAATTCATTCCGATATTTCCGACCAAAGGTAACCAAAATCTCCGATTTCAGGAAACCGAGGGGATGTCTGCTCAAAAATTCGTACATTTGTAAAAAACAACTGCACTATGAAAGAACCTGAACATCGGCCGTGGCGTGTATTACAACGCGAATACTTGGCTCATGAACCGTGGTTTACGGTGCGACGTGAGCGCGTAGAGCTACCCAACGGTACGATAGTTCCTGCATGGTATATTCTCGAATATCCGGATTGGGTAAACGTAATTGCTCGCACGCGCAACGGAGAGTTTGTCTTCATCGACCAATATCGGCACGCCCTGGGACGAACTTCCTACGAGATTGTGGCAGGAGTGTGTGACCCGGAGGATGCCACCCCTTTGGATGCCGCACGACGCGAACTTTACGAAGAGACCGGCTACGGGGGTGGAACGTGGCAACCCTACATGATACTTTCGGCAAATCCTACCTCTCATGCAAATCTTACGCATACCTTCCTTGCTACCGATGTAGAGCCTCTATCGACACAACATTTGGAGCAGAGTGAGGATATTCGGGTACATCTGTTAAGTTACGACGAGGTACACGAATTGCTTGTGGAAAATCGTATTGTACAATCGCTAATGGCGGCTCCCTTGTGGCGTTATATGTCGGAAAACAAACAATGAACATAGGTAAGTTAGGTCGGAGTAGAGGACTATTGACTCTGAAAAATTCACAACAGAGCAAACGGATAGGTGGGGCCTCACCTGTCCGTTTGTGATTGAAAAGGGGCGTTTCGTTGAAATTTTTTCCGCTTCATGGGGAAGATGCCTACCTTTGGTTCGTAAAATGTACGAGTGTGCACACCGTACAACCCATGAAAATTATGCGTTTATACAGATACATAGTGCCGTTTCTATTGTTGTTGTTGCTTTCGTGCAAGCGCGATGAAGAGAGCGGTATTTTGCAGAAGTGTCCGGTTATCGTTGGCTTTTATGCAGGGGATGCAGAGAGCCGTACAACGCTTGATGAAGATGGTCTGACTACCTCATGGAGTCGGGGCGATTGTGTGTCGTTGTGGGCTAAAGACGAGGCGGGTGACTACGTGCTCAGCAATACAAAATTTTCGATTTACGACGATTTATTACCTCGTGCTGCCCTTTTTACCGCTACTCTGCCCGATGCAATGGCTCAGGGCCGTTATACCTACTATGCCGCCTATCCTGTTCCTCAACAAGTTGAGGGTACAGTCGCAACCTTTCAACTGCCTGATGTACAAGATGGTAAAGTGTCCGATGGATGCGATATTTTGGTGGCACAGCCTGTGGAGGGTGACGAATTGCATGCGCGTATCTACAACAACGATAGCGAGATAGATTACACTCGAGAGGGGTTGCACCTCGCATTGAAACACAAAGTACACCTGCTGAAGTTTTATATCGATGAAGCGGAAAAGATGGATGAACCCGTTCGTCGCATCGTTTTTGTAACACCACAAGCGGTGGTAGGTACAATGACATTGGATGTTGCCGATGCCGACAGCCATTTGAAATTGTTGGAGGGGTCAAATCGGGTGACATTGCAACTCGACTCGCCATTGGCCTATTCGACAACAGCGAGTCGCGCCTACGCCAGTGCTTCGATTTTGCCACAAAGTTTCGAAGAGGGTGACTTGGAGATACAACTCTATACGGAGAGTTATCAAATGCGAGCTGCAACACGTTCGCTTGCAGGACGCACCTTGGTTGCCGGTCATGCAACTCCCGTAAGACTTATCCCCCAGGAGCGGGTCGAGAGCCGAAAGTTGCGTTTTGTGTTAGGCGAGAATCTTTTGGGCGAGGCAATCACGCAGGTGACACTGACAGCTCCCGAGGGGGTATGTTGGTCGGTTGGGGGTAGCAACGTACTAAAAATAGATGCCACACAACTCTACCAGACGGGCTATTTCGATGTTGTTTTTGATAGCTTCGATGAGGCAAGCAAGGCATGCTACGAAGCATTGTCCGGTCAGACGATTACTGCTACCTATGAGTCGGCACATGCCGAGGGGATAACAACTTCGGTGGTATTGGATGCTTTGACCGGAGGTTGTACTACCGTAACACTCAATGTCCCCTATCTTTTTGAGGAAAACTTCGATGCAGTGACCGAATTCAGCAACCACGACAATGCCGCGGTGGGAGGAACGACGATTGATACCTATACCACTGCCATCGCGTTAGATGATATGGGGCTTGCCGGGTGGTCGGGCACACGTTGCGGTTCCGATGGAAAGTCGCTTCGTATCTGTGTGCGCACCGAAGATGGCCTCTTTGCAGTTGTCCGCTATCACGGTCGTGTCGACACGGCACCGCTGTCTCACATCAAGCAGGGACAGACCGTGCGTGTAAAGGTATCGTTCGACTACTCAATGAGTACCACGCGTAGCCAACATGTTACACTGGGTGCTTATGGCTATCACACTACCGAGGGATTGATTTCGGGTACAACGGGCGATAGTCCGAGTATTGCCTACGAAGAATCGGGTATAACAGGTACGGAAGGCTCTTACGACTCGATTAACGAGCAGAAGAGCTACTACATCGACGAGTGTACATCAGCCCACCGTTTGGTATGGGAGGTCTACTCCTCGGGGCGTAGGACTGGTAACTCCAATGGACACTTCTACATTGACAATGTGCGTGTACAGATTGAGGATAAATAACAACAAAAACAAATAAACAAAACACAAACCTCTAATTAGCAGCAAATGACTTTATGAGTCTGATGTTGCACGAAAACAAAATGTAATGAACATGAAACGACTGAATTTGATGCTTTGCATGGTGGCTCTATTTGGGGGGGTCGCATGCAACGAAACAAGTTCCGATGACGGGGCGGAGCGCGGACGTCTGCGAGTGCAGATGGTGACCGACAGCGTGCTTACCGACATCACACGAGCTGAAGAGACGCAGAAAATCATCGACCTATCGACGCTTACTACGCTTCCGGCGACCTCACAGTTTACATTGACGGTACGCACTCAAGCCGACCACGATTCGGGCAGTCAAGGTACTCCGGCGTGGCAGGGAGGTGTGTCAGAGGTGAGCAATGAGGGTATCACCTTGAATACGGGTTACTACTATGTGACAGCCAGCTACGGTAACTCCTCGGAGGAGGGTTTTGACAAACCCTATCTGATGGGTGAATCATCGAGCTTCTATATTGCCGGTGGTGAAACTACCCAAGTGAGTGTCAAAGCCGCCTTGGCAAATGCTGCAGTGCGCATTGTTACCACCGATTTGTTCGATAGCTACTTTAGCGAGCAAGCCTATACCATAGTTACCGGTGCCGGTACCTCCATTGCTATGAGCCGTGCAGAGAAGAGTAAAGTGGCATTTATCGATCCTTACAAATTTACGGTGAATGCAACGTTGAAGAATCAGCAAGGCAAGGAGCAGAGTTTCAGTCGCGAATACACATCGCTGAGTGCAAAAAATTGCTATACAGTGAAGCTTGATAGCAATGTGGGAGGTTCGCAAATCACCATTACATTTGACGACAAAATCGAGACGGTCGATTTGGGCGATTTGGAACTGAATGAGTAATCGAAGAAAAGAAATTGTACTATGAAAAGATATCTGATACTTGCGATGTTGGGACTTCTGACCATCACATCGTGCAAAAAAGAGAGTTTTTCGTCCTCGGCCTCGAAAGAGGAGGAGAGCTCGCAGTTGGGTACACTGTCATTTGTGGGACTTGCAGTCAATGTCGATGAGAGTTTGACTCGCGCCACTGAAGCAAAAAACAGCTACTTGATTTATGTCTACGACAGCGAAGGTGTGCAGGTGGTGAGCAAGACTTATGCACAGGTGAAGGAGAAATCCATCGAATTACCTGCCGGAACTTACACTCTCAAGGTGCAGTCGGCAGAGGAGTTGCCTTATGCCGAGTTTGAAGACCCCGTGTATGGTGCGTCGAAAGAGGTGACTATACAAGCAGGTGCAACGACCGAAGCCGGTGAAATCACTTGCCGGTTGTTGCAAGTTGCAGTGACGGTGAGCTATACCGATGAGTTTCTGAGCGATGTGACGGGCAACTGCACCACCAGTGTGGAGCTGACACGTGGCTACCCACTCGATTACGAACTAACCTACAACGGAGGTAATATCAGCTACAATCGTGATCGTGGCTATTTTGCCAAGATCGAGGGAAGCAACACTATGGAGGTGACGTTCAAAGGTATCATCAACGGCAAGAGCCAACGCATGACCAAATCGTTCTCAGATGTGCAGGCGGCACAGTTGCGTGCCATCTCTTTCGTCAAGAAGGTCGATGCAACGGGTAATGCCACGTTCGATATCAGCATCGACACCTATGTCGATGACAACGAGCTGAATGAAAACATCACAGGTGCGGAAGATGTAACAGGAAGTGATCCCAATGCACCTACGGGCGATGGTGGTATCGTGCTGGAGAGCACCTGCGACTACGACCTTTCGCAACCTATCGTGATTCCGAAAGTCGAGGAGAAAACCTTGGTGCTTACCATGAAAGCTACCGTACCCTATGGCGTGCGTAAGTTTGTGGTCGATGTCGAGTCGACAAATGCCGACTTCCCCGGTGCACTGGCCGCAGTCAACAACGGTGAGACAACGCTCGACTTGGTAAATCCTTCGGAGGGTGCTATTCAAATCTTCCAGACCATCGTACCCTTCCCCTATGGCGACGATGTCGATGGCAAGACAGAGATAGCGTTCGATCTTAGTCCTGCACAGACACCGATTCTTGGATTTGTGGGAACTCATACCTTCATCATGAAGGTGACAGACAATCAGGGTCACAAGAAGGAGATTCCCGTAGCCATGACAGTAGAATAACCTAACACCTCAGAATCATGAAACTGAAACATATTACGTCGCTCCTTGTGTTGTTTGCACTCTCGACAGTTGTGTCGTGCAAGGAGGATGGTACCGACATACAGGCCGAAGGCGCAGTGAAGCTCTCGTTGGGAATAGCCGTTGACAACGAAACGCTTACACGTGCCGCTATGAGCAACGAAGAGCTACTTAATAGCGCCACCATCAAAATCTATAACGGCGATTTTTCGGGTTTGGTACGCTCCTACACCAATGCCACTAAACCGGAGGTGATTTATCTGCCTGCTGGAGACTATCGTGTTGATGTAGAGGCAGGTGAGGCTGCTAAGACCTCTCCTGCTACGGCATCGTGGGAGCAGAAAAGCTATCAAGGGTCGACCAATTTCACCGTGAAGGCGGGTGATACGGCAGCCTCGGTAGAGGTGGTGGCAACGTTGTCTGATGCCATCACGAAAGTATCGTTCGATGAGAGCATCTCCGAGAAGTTCTCCTCCAACTACTCCTTCACCATTGGTTTAAGTAAGAGTAATAGTGCCGAACAGTTGGTCTACACCTCTGCCACAAGTGGCAAAGAGGGCTACTTCATCGCTACAGGCTACGAGCCATCGCTCTATTGGAGTTTCAGCGGTACGTTGCAGAAAGATGGTAGCACCTTCACCCGCAGTGGCGAGATAGAGGGCGTGGAGCCGGGCAAACTCTACACAATGAATGTCAAGTACACCGATCGCGATGGAATTCTCACCTTTACGGTATTGGTCGATACTTCGACGGAGAGTTGCGACGACAAGATTGTCTTCGAGCCGGTGTCGACAGGGTTGTCTAAGTCAGACAAGTATGAGATTTGGGCGGGTCATGCCACCGTACATGCCGATGTCGATGAGAGTGCTTACAAGCAAGACTCGATTAGCTTCGAATATCGTGTGAGTGGCTCGGAAGGTGCATGGAACCGTGTTGCGGCACAGCGTGATAGTGAGGGTAGCTACAGTCAGGTACTCAAAGGCCTTACGCCGGCTACCACCTACGAGTATCGTCTGTTGGCGGTGGCTTCGGATGGCGAGGAGGCGGAGGTCGTGGGTGACCCCTTAACGCTGACTACAGAGGAGGCCCCCTCGTTACCTAACAGCAGTTTCGAAGAGTATGTCAAGAGTTCATCGGTCGAGAGCGACAAATATTACAGTTTCTTTAATCCCGGTTCGTCAATTGTAGCGAACCAGACCAAATGGTGGGATACCGGTAATGCCGGTTCGACATTGGTTAGTTCGTCGTACACAATTTGCGACCCCGATACCTCGGAAGTAAAGGATGGTAACAATTCAGTACGCTTGCATTCGGAGTATGTCATCATCAAGTTTGCTGCGGGCAACCTCTTCAGTGGCGAGTTTGCCGGAACAGTTGGTACAGAGGGAGGTAAAGTGAACTTCGGCCGTCCTTTCACGGGCCGTCCCACAGCACTGCGCCTTTGGATGAAATATAGCACAAGCACCGTAAATCGAGTGTCGAGTTATCCGGACGATGACCCTGTGACGACGAGCGACTACGACCGCGCACAAGTGAAGGTTGTATTGGGTACGTGGAACTACCGCACCTATGGTGGTACGCCCGACTGCCCCGTGCAGGTGAACACCACCAACAAGAGCACTTTTGTTGACTTCAAGAACGATGTTTCGACAGTGGCCTATGGCGACATCATCCTGCAAGGCGATGGCGCAAACTCAACCAACGAATGGCGGCAAGTGACCATTCCGCTCGATTATACCACCGAATACAAGTATCCGACTCACATCATCGTGTCGTGTGCTGCCAGCATGTTGGGCGACTACTTCACCGGTAGTGACTCGAGCGAACTGTGGATCGATGGTATGGAGCTACTCTACGAGTAGTCGATTTTACACATTCCCGCTACGGCGGAAAAACGCTAAACAGACAGAATGCGTAAGTTTTTAGTTATACTCCTGATGCTGTGTTTCACGGACGCGTTGTGCGTCCGTGCACAGCGTTATGACAGAGGCTTCAGCATGAATTCAGTAACCTTTGTAGAGAAGGGTACTTGGATGGTGGGAGGTACGGTGGGTTACTCAACACACCGTAACGAGAACTATCGTTTCTTCGTGATTGAAGACATCAACTCCAATGGTTATCGTTTCTCGCTGAATCCCGGGTTCTGCTATATGGTGCGCGACAACATGGGTGTCGGTATGCGTTTCTCGTATAGTCGCAACTTGTTGAAGATAGATTCCGCCAATGTGAGTATCGACGAGATTGACATCAATGTAAAGGATTACTACACCTTGTCGCACAACTTCTCGGCATTGGCTATCTATCGCAACTATATTCCCATCGGTAACTCGCGACGTTTTGCTATCTATAGCGAGGTGCAGGCCGGTATGGGTGGCGGTCAAGCGAAACTCATCGACGGACACGGTACAAGTCTTGTGGGAACCTATGAGACTTCAAAGTCGGCATCGATAGGAGTCTGCCCCGGCATGGTCGCCTTTGTCAACAATCGCTTTGCTGTAGAGTTCAATGTGGGAATGCTCGGCCTGAATTATACCCATACCGACCAGACCCACAATCAAGTCTACACGGGTAGCCGAAAACTCACGCAAATCAATTTCAAGGTAAACATTCTCGCCATCGGGTTTGGTGTGGCGTATTATTTATAAACTCATGACGATGAATAGACTATTTTCGAAGCTAATCCTTTCGGCGGTAGCCCTACTCGCGGTGGGTGTCGCCTCGGCACAGACGACGGAGGTGGAGCGCAAGCATGGTCGTGAGACGATAAAGTTAGGTGCACCTATCGAGCACGACTCGCTGAAACGACGTCATACGCGAGGCATGGAGGAGCACCTCATCATCCCGAAGGGCGAATGGCAGTTGGGTGTACAGGTGTCGCATGCCAGCATATCGAGCGACAACAGTGAGTATATGTTGCTACTGAAGAACATCGATGCCAGTGGCTCAATTACAAAAGTGGCCCCCTATGTAGCCTACTCCTACCACGACAACCGTTCCATCGGCCTAAAGATGCAATATACTTCGGCATCTGGCAACATCGAACAGGGTGAACTCGACTTTTTGAGCGATGACCTCAATTTCGATATCGAGAATGTGCGAGCCGAAATGAACTCCATACAGGTGGCCGTTTATCACCGCTCCTACATCGGCCTGGATAGTCATGGACGATTGGGTCTATTCAGCGATATCTCTTTAGGATATACCAACAGCAAAACCGTATTTACCTACAATGCCGAGACGGCCGACACTCATTCGCGTTCAAATCAACTGAAGTTGAGTTTGCATCCGGGTATCGTCATCTTTGCACTGAACAATGTCTCCACCCATGTGTCGATGGGTATCGGTGGAGTGACATTCAACAACACAAAGTACATCAAGGGGGGAGAGGTTATCGGAACTCGCAACTTCTCGAAGGCAAACTTTAAGCTCGATGTGTTGGATATTAGCATCGGTGTAACCGTCCACTTGTAGAACGTATGAGAAGAGCAATTCTATATCTATTGACGCTTGTCGTCGCTACAGGGTGTCTGAAGAACGACATCCCGCTACCCGTGATTGTCCCTCGCATCACAGCGTTGCAGGTCGATGGAGCTTCGAATGTAAGTATCGACTCCGAAAGACGCGAGGTGAACATCACTCTCGATGAGCAGACCGACATCTGTCGCGTGAATATCCGTAGCGTAAACTTTGAGGACCATCGCACCCAATCATCGTGGAGCCTGGTTGGTGAACATGACCTTTCGCAGACATTGCATGTTACCTTGAGTATCTATCAAGACTATGATTGGACCATTGTGACCAATCAGCCTATCGAACGTTACTTCACCGTTGCGGGACAGGTGGGTAGTAGCGAAATTGATGTTGCCAATCGTCGCGTAGTGACGCATGTGGGAAGTCAGGTCGACTTGACTTCCATCCAAGTCACCTCCCTAAAGTTGGGGCCCGGTGAGGTGACAACCTACACCCCTATAGCTAACGAGATGCACGATTTTAGCGGAGGTATGGATGTAACGGTCACTGCTCATGGTCGTAGTGAGGAGTGGCGTCTGCTTGTGGAACAGACGGAGACGGTGGTAGAGTTTAACTCGCTCGACGTATGGAGCACTGTAGCGTGGGTCAAGGCATCGGGCCTTGCCGATGCAGAGAATGGATTCCGCTATCGCAAGGTGGGTCTCACCGAGTGGAACAATGTGAGCCGGAGTGCCATTACCTCCGACGGAGGTGCTTTTGAGGCGGCTATCGAGGGACTTATACCGCAGACCGAGTACGAGTGTGTGGCTTATAGTGGAACAAACGAAACGGCCATACAAACCTTTACAACGGAGGGTACACGTCAAATGCCGAACTCAGGTTTCGAGGTATTCAGCAATGCCGAATCGTCAAAATATTACTCCTTCTACGACCCTGCATCGAGTCTGGTCGAGAATCAAACCAAGTGGTGGTGCTCAGGCAATAAAGGTTCGACAACGGTAGGCTCGACCTACACCATCACCAACCCCGATGCAACAGATAAGCATGAAGGCAACTATTCGGTGAAACTCGAATCGAAATATGTGATTATCAAGTTTGCTGCGGGTAACATCTTCACGGGCGAATTTGCCCGCGTGGTGGGTACGTCGGGCGGTGTGGTCAACTTCGGTCGGCCCTTCACGTTGCGTCCGCGTAAGTTGTCGCTGTGGCTCAAGTATGAAAATGGCCCGATAGACCGCTTTAATGGTGCTCCGGACAACGATTCGACTAAGGAGGGCGACATGGACCGTTGCCAGGTCTTTGTGGCATTGGGTGATTGGGATTACCGCATCTATGGGGGTACTCCCGATAGCCCCGTGCAGGTGAATACCACCGACAAGAGTACCTTCTTCCGTTCGAATGGCGATGCCGTGATTGGTTACGGTGCCTATGTGAGCAATAGTCCGACTAACGGTTGGATACATGTGGAGATTCCGATTGAGTATCGTTCGACGTCGCGTCGTCCGACTCATATCATCGTGTCGTGTGCTGCCAGCATGTTGGGTGACTACTTCACCGGTAGTACCGACAGCACCTTGTGGGTCGATGATATGGAACTTATCTATTAGGCCACGCTTCTCCTTGTGTATACATGCTAAAGAGCCGACCTCCAAGGTCGGCTCTTTAGCATAGAATAAAACCAATGCGTGTCAGTTGCGACGACGGCGCAGATGTACAATAATACCCATGAGTGCAATAAGTGCCGGAATGCCGAAACAGTAGAACTGCTTGACGAGAGGCTGTACCATGGGGGTAAGCGTAGTGTCGGTGTCGCGATTGGGCGTGTGGGCCGACGAGATGGGGAATACTCCATAGCAGAGGTATCGGAACGAACCCGGAATCATCGAGAAATTGAAGGAGATGATACCCGGACGTGTCTCTGAGGTAAGCTCGGTATTGCTCAAACAGTCGGCATCGCCCACAATGAGAATGCGCTGTTGCCGTCCATGCCAAGGTCGCACCATGGCTACAGCGGTGAGGTAGGAGCCACAACGTTCGCCTGCAAGGGTGTCGCAGGTAGGCTGCTGGTCGATAAAGGAGGTGGTCTGTTGTTCGAGCCAACAGATGCTATCGGTACGGAGCAACGGAATGGGGTGGAACTGTGTGGTATCGGTGACGGCAAGAGCCACTGCCGAGGGCATTATCACTGCACTTTGTTGGGGACGACGCATCATGGTGCGGTAGAAACCTCGCAATGAGTCGGCAGCCTCTTCTGTAGCACGAGAGGTTACCAAATCGTAGTTGTAGAGCGTCGAAGGTTGAACCAGGGTCCCCGGGAGCAACTGCACTCCAAAGAGCGATAGTGTGGGGTTCATGGCATCCTGTCCATCCTTATCCCCTAACAATATGAGGTTGCCTCCCCGATCGACAAAACGGCGCAACGCCTGAGTCTCATCCTCTTGCAACGGAGTGCGCAAATCGGCAATGAGCAGGATGGTGATGCTGTCGGAGAGGGTGTCGTGTGCAAGGTCTACCTCTTGTAGGTCGAAGCCCTGATTAATCATCGAATAGCGGAAACGTTGTTGCAGGGCAAATATTGAATAGTCACGGTCACCCCGACGGCGAATGGACCGCGTGCCGTGTCCGGTGACTACTCCTACTTTTACCGGCGAAACGAGCATCTTCTTCAAGGCTGCCGAAATCTCCGTCTCGGAAGGGTGGTAGGCCATGTCGTTGAAGAGGCGTAGCCGAGCTTGTCGTCCTGCCCACTCCACAACGCGAACCAATCGGTACTCCTCGTCACGAAGGTCAATCTGAGAAGCAAGTTCTTCGGCACTGTGCAACGACCGTGGGTTGCATTTGCGCTTTCGTGCCACCTCCTGGGCAATCTCCTGTACCGAAGCTCCCGGATATTGCTCATAGAGCGTGGAGTCACGAGGATAGGAGTAATAGTAGACATAGTTCATCTTGATTTCAGGCTTGAAGCGGGTGTATAGCTTGAAGCGATTGAAATCTTCCAATTGGTTTTGGGGCGATGCTACATCGAAATCGGACGATGTATCGAAGATATCGACATAGGTAGTGATGTTCAGAGGTCCGTTGAGCTGCCGAACCACCTCCTGACTCTCTTCGGAGAGCGTGCGTTGCTTGGCGTAGGTGGCATCGTAGAAACACATCATTGCGGGTCGCGAGGTGAGGTAGCCTACCGCCACAACGCCGAGTGTAACACCGACATAACGCAACGTCTTAGCAAGCAACGTGCGGTGGATGCGTTCGTTGTCGAGGCGTAACACGGTAAAACCGAGAAAGAGAACAATCACGAGCAGGAAGTAGCAAACATCGTCGCTGCAGATGAGCCCTCCTACCATCTCGCTGGCACGTCCCTTGATGGAGAGCCAGTGGGTGATGTCGCGTATCCAGAGTGTTCCTTGCCCAATTTTACCGATGTAGTTGAGTAGTGCCAGCAACGAGAGACTTGAGACGGCTGCTACTACCTGATAGGAGGTGAGTGCCGACATGAAGAGTCCGATGGCACAGTAGGTGAGCATAAGCAACGTCATGGAGAGCAATCCCGAGAGGATGAGTGCTATATCGGCATGAGGTGTGGTCAGAACGATGGTTACAGCCGGTAGTGCCAACACCACCGTAAAGAGAAGGGTAAAGATCACCATTGCAAGATACTTGCCCAGCACGATTTGTGTGCTGGTGACGGGTGACGAGTAGAGCAACTTGATGGAACCTGAGGCATATTCACGGCTGAAGAGGTTCATCGTCAATAATGGGATGTAGAGATAGAGTGTCTCTTGTATCACCTCGTAGATGCCATTCATACCCAGCACGAAACCTGCCGTGACGCTGAAGTTGATGTTGTTACCCAAAGCCTTGATGCGCACAATCTGGGATAGGATGTTGCTGAAGTCGATACCTACTTGGCAGGCAAAGGCCACCAATAGCAACCATGCTACAGGCGAGTAAAAGAGCGTCGACAACTCGGTGCGTGCTATGCGGAAGATAAGTTTTCTGTACATGATGCTTGATGTTAGTTGCGACGACGAAGGAACCACA
>CAYUJP010000009.1:21170-23053 GCA_964445055.1 uncultured Alistipes sp. | reverse complement strand
CAGTTGGTGAAAGTCGTAATCTGAGGACAGTTATCGAAGAATCCTTCGGGAATATCAATGATATGACCCTTGTCTACAGAACCACCCTGCAAAATAAGATTACCTACACCCAAGCTATAGAATGTCTCGTTGAGGGTGGTCAGTGAGGTACAATTATCCAACAGATGTGCCGGAAGCGCGGTGACGCTACCGCAATACTCAAAGGTCGCGTAGAGCGAGGTGATTTTCTGACCATACTGGAACAGTTTTGCCGGAATGGCCTTCAGCGCCCATGCGTTGGTGAAGGCACCGGAGAAGTCGGTAACTTCGGCAAAGGCACCGGCGGTATCATCGGGGATATACTCCAACAACTGGCAACTTGCGCACATGCTCTTGACATGGGTAGCTCCTAAATTGCCCCATGCAATGACCTTCAGCACGTTGTCTGCCGGCAACTTGAGCACAGGAGCCGTACCGGTGACAGTCACCGTGTAGAGACCTTCGTCGGTGTAGGTGTGCTTTACAGATTCGTCTTTGAAACTCTCCTCAGCGGAGCCATCGCCCCAATCGACCGTTACATCTGCACCTGTGGCATAAAGTGTGTTGCCCGATATGCTGCCATAAAGGCCCGGAGAGAGTGTGCCTCCTGCCGATACAGTGTACTCGGCGATGAACGACTTCGTATCTTCGCCAATCTGTATGATGTTGAGTTTCGCCGTGGCAACATTGGCATCGCTACCTACGGTGAGGTCGATGGTGCTGCGACGCTCCAAATTGCCGCTATTGGGCTGAATGGTCACCTCCAAATCGTTGTCCTTGCGAACAACGGTGTACCAATCGCTCTGAGGAGTCTCATAAACCCACTCCAACTCGGGATTGGCCGTGATGCTGATAACTTCGGTTGTGCCATCGCCGCTGCAAGTTGCGTTGTAAGTGTTGGCTTTGATGTAGGCGGTACCATCCTGATTGATTACCACACGCTCCGCGGCGCTTTGGTCACCGTAACCTACACGTACACGTATCTCTGTCTCACGCAACAACGTGCTTTTGTTGGGGTCAACGGTCAGCGTTAAGGTGTTGTCGCTCTTCTCCAAGAGCAACCACGAGCAATTGCTCTCCACACTCCACTCATCTTGGTTGGTATCCAGTGTAATCTCTTGCGACAACACACCGTAGGCAGGCATGTGAACCTTGTTGCTCGAGAGCGTTACCTCAGGCTGTCCATAGTAGTTCTGCGACACCTCCAAGGTGTAACTCTTCTGCGTGTTCTCGGTTCCGGCACTGATGACAATTGTCGCCGAGGGCGATGTGGCAGAGGTATTACGGTCGGCTTTCAACGTAAGAAAGTGTCCGTCGGAACTGGTCTCCAGCCAATCCGGATTCGAGTTGGTAAACTTCCACTCATCTTGATTGGTGGTAACACCGATAACGACCTCGCCACCGGCACTCTTGAATCGGATGGAAGCCTTATCCCCACTCTCATCGGTGAGAAAAATGCCACTCTCGGAATCGACATCCAGCGTAACTCGGTCCTCCTGAACCACCGGATCCTCTGTCGTGTCATCGGAGCAGGCCGAGAACCCCAACACTCCGACGAAAAGCAGATAATATGCTAACTTTTTCATAGTATTTCTGTTTGTGAGATGTCCCTATTTAACAACGACAATCTTTCCGGAGTCATCGATACGGCGTAGCTCCTTAGTACTCTGTAACTGTTGTACTTGATGGGCAGCCGATGCCTCGACTTGTGGCTCCTCTACATGACGTCGCAATTCGACCGTGGGTCCAAAGGCATAGTAGGCATATTGGAAAGTGTAAAATGCACCTTCATCGTCATCATAAGTCTTTATTCCGAATCCGTAGCGCGAACCGAACGACTGCTCAAATCCACTGAGGGTAATCGT